>CAZLYM010000382.1:0-1528 GCA_964563475.1 uncultured Pirellulaceae bacterium | reverse complement strand
TGGGATAGGTTCTATATAACCGGTAGGCCGTTGGCCTTGGGCGCGGTGCGTCGCGATGGAGCACCGACGGCGACGGCGATCAGGTCGTAGTTCTGGAATGTGACGACCTCGCACGGCACAATGTCGCCCGGTTGCAGTTCGTCTTCCGTTTGAGTCACAAAAACCGCACCGTCGACGTCCGGTGCGTCACCTTCGCTGCGCCCGATCCAAGCTCCGGGTTGCTCGGCGACGGGCTGGTCGATGATCACGTCGATCGTCTTGCCGACTTGCGATTCGTTGTACTCGAACATCACCTGCTGCTGGACGGCCATCAATCGATCACGGCGATCGTTTTTGACTTCTTCCTCGAGATGATCTTTCATCTTGGCCGCTGGCGTGTCGGGCTCGAACGAATACGTGAACACACCCATTCGCTCGAACTTATGCCGTTTGGTAAAGTCGACCAGAACTTGGAACTGCTCTTCTGTCTCGCCGGGAAAACCGACAATGAAGGTCGTGCGAAGAACCAAGTTTGGTAACAGCTCTCGCATTCGAACGATCTGAGCTTCGGTCTGTTCGAAATTGACGCGGCGCGACATTCGCTTGAGCATCACGTTGTCCGCGTGTTGCAACGGCATGTCGATGTACGGCACGATTTTTTCGCAGGCGGCGATCGTGTTGAGCAATTTATCGTCGATGTACATCGGGTAAAAATACATCAACCGAATCCAGTCGAGCCCTTCAACAGCGTTCAGCTTTTCCAGCAGTTCTGCCAGACGGGGCTCGCCGTACATGTCCATGCCGTAATACGTTGTATCTTGAGCCACAATGATTAGCTCGCGAACGCCACTGTCGGCTAGCTGTTGTGCCTCGGCGATGACTTCTTCTATCGGCTTGGTCGCGTGCTTGCCTCGCATTTTTGGGATCGCACAAAATGTGCACAGGCGATCACAGCCTTCCGAGATTTTCAAATAAGCGAAATGCTTGGGTGTGATCTGCAAACGATCTTGATCGGGAAGGGCGCGAATGGGTGCCGGTTGAAAGACGCTGCGTTGCTCTTCTAGGTCGCCAACGAGTCGGTCGGCCACGTCGGTGATGGACTCGCGGCCGAAGACGCCAACGAGCGAGTCGATTTCGGGTCGGTCTTCGAGCAGTTGTTCTTTCTGTCGTTCGGCAAGACAACCTGAGACGATCACGCCCTTAGTCTTGCCGGCTTTCTTCAGTTCCAGCATCTCGTCGATTGCGCCGAAGGATTCGGTGCGAGCCTCTTCGATGAAGCCACAGGTGTTGACGACGACGAAATCGCTGCCGATGGGGTCAGCCACCAACTGATAGCCATCGATTTTCAGCAGTCCCATCATGCGTTCGCTGTCGACGGTGTTTTTGGGACAGCCTAGGCTGATGAACGCGTAGCTGCCTTTGTAGTCAGCAGTTTCGGGCAGTTTTTTAAATTCGGTGGCCAACGTAAGTCTCAACCATTACATGTTTTGCGAAATCGAATCGCCCATCATACCAGAGCGGCCGGTATTTCAAGGCGAAACGCACGGTT
>CAZLYM010000381.1:0-1541 GCA_964563475.1 uncultured Pirellulaceae bacterium | reverse complement strand
AACCGAAAACCGAAAACCGTGAAAACTTTACTCGACGAAAACCAGCTTAACTCCGGCGTGGAAGATCTAGCCAATCAGATCAACAAAGCCTACGGAGACACCCCATTAACCATTGTGGGCGTGCTGACCGGCAGCGTGGTGCTGATGGCAGACCTGATCCGCAAGTTAAAAATGCCGTTGCGAGTCGGTGTCGTTCAAACCAGCAGCTATCAGGGCACCGAACGAGGTCGATTGACAATCAACTCGGAGATGATGCTGGACATTACCGGCCGCGACGTGCTGTTGATCGATGACATTTTCGACACCGGTCATACGCTGGCCGAGGTAACTCAGTTGATGAACGACCTCGGCCCTACCAGTCTGAAATCGGCGGTGCTGCTGCTAAAAACCGGCCGGCAGGAAGTCGATTGGAAGCCCGAGTTCGTGGCGTTCGACATCCCCGACGAATTTGTGGTCGGCTACGGCCTAGATTACAATGACGAGTACCGAAACCTTCCCTATCTGGCTTGCTTGGAGCCCGCCGATTTGCCGGGCTCGTGATGAAGCAAGCGCCGGTTGATCCTAACCGGTTCGAATCGCGTCAACGTCGTCCAATTTGGCTCTGACCGCCATGGAAATCGAGTCCGCATCCAATCCTGACCCGCCGAAGGAATCGCTTTCCGATCTGCCTGCTCGGGAACCGAAACGGCTCGCTATTCTGACTCGACGTTTCTGGCCGGTTTCCGGAGCCACCGAACTGGCGGTTGGCCGACTTGCTGCAGCCCTTCACGCTGCGGGCCACACCGTTGAAATTTTCACGGTTTGCTGGGAGAAGACTTGGCCTTCGAATCTTCAGTTCTGTGAAGTCCCCGTTCGCCGTCTACCGAAGTCCACGTCCGGGCCTTGGCGATCCTTGCGAGCCATTCGCCCGTTGTCGCGTTACCTAACTGACTTCGAACCGGATGGCATTCTCGCGTTCGGATACGACGACCAAACGTGGTTGGCAGCTCAGGCGTTCAGCGACCGGCTGCCGTTTGTCTTGCGAATGGACAGTCGTTCGCTGGAGCTCAACCGCTCGCGATCAAACGAAGCCGCCCGGCAATCGCAGGTGCTCGAAATGGCGACCGCTCTCCTGTGCGACTGCCAAGCAACCGCAGACGAACTCGAACGCCGAAGTGCGAACTGCGGCAGTAAGATTCAGATTGTCCCGGACCTGATCAACGCGGCTCAGCCAGATCGGCGAACCCCCGCCAAGCAGAGCGCCGCCCGCAACGCACTCAGCGATGCCCATCCGGTGCTAACCATCGAAACGGATCAACCTCTGGTCGTCTGCGCGGCGCGGCTGGACCATGATGCTGGTGTGCTGGATCTTGTCCGAGCGTGGCCGGCGGTGTTGGAACGGCATCCTAAAGCTCGTCTCTGGATCGTTGGCGATGGGTCGGCGGGGGAAAGGATTTGGGAGGAAATTAATAAGCTTGGTTTGGTCTATTCGGTGATCATGCCCGGATTTTTTGATGATTTGTCGGAAGTATTGCTTGCCGCAAACGTCTACGTACATCCCT
>CAZLYM010000380.1:0-1555 GCA_964563475.1 uncultured Pirellulaceae bacterium | reverse complement strand
GCATCGCCGGGAACCAAGCAAACGGCTTGCGGATTCCCATCTTGGTCGCCGTCATCAATCGCAATGTAGTAACTTCTGGCCAGTGACGCCGCAATCCGCACGCCCTCGCCACGATGGACGTTGCCGTAGTACGCCGCGCCGCGAGCAACTGCCAGATCCAAGCGATCGTTGTCTAGGATGATCGGTTTCCAGCCACCAGGCTCGGTGGCTCCAAACCAATCATCCAATCGTTCCAGCAGACGTTGGCACAAGACGGGCGAATCAAAAAAGCCACCGTTGAACAAGACGATATCGGGTCGCGCGGCGGCGTTTGCGTTGTGGTCTTGGTCGGGTTGGTCGGCGTGAGCGGTCAGGAACGCGGCAAGGTGTCGAGTGATTGCGGGGTCCGAAGCGAAGGGCAAACCGAATTCTTGAAATCCCGATTGATGCGTCTGAGGTTTATCGTCGAGTGCAACGGCGGGCAGGAACCCATCAAGGATCACTTTTTGCACTTCGTCACGAGTCAAAACTGCGGTTAGGCTGCCACCGATCAGCTTCGAGCCAGCAGAGGGCAAGTTGATGGTGACTTGTTCGGGCGCGTCGTCCGCCAACAGTGTTTCCTTGGCATTACGAGCGGCTCCGACCAGCAGTTCCCATTGATTCGGTTGCAGTTGTTGGTCGCCGGTCAGTTTTGCTTCAACAAATTTCGCCAATGCCAGATCGAGATTGTCTCCGCCAAGGATCAAGTGATTTCCAACGGCCACTCGGTGAAACTCAATGCTTGATTCTTCCGAATCGTCCGCCCCGCCCTGCTCCGAAGCGCGAACTTTAATCAAGGTAAAGTCTGTCGTGCCGCCACCGATATCGCAAACCAGAATCTTCTGTCCGACGTCGACTTTGTCCTGCCATGCATCGGCTTGTCGATCGACCCAAGCGTAGAAAGCGGCTTGAGGCTCTTCGATCAGGATCACTTTCGGAAGCTTGGCCGTTCGCGCGGCTTCGATAGTCAGTTCACGAGCCACTTCATCGAACGACGCCGGCAGCGTCAGCACGATATCCTGATCCTCCAGAGGTTCGTTGGGAAATTGGTGATTCCACGCGTCACGAATGTGAGCAAGATACCGAGAACTGGCTTCCATTGGCGAGAGTTTTTTGACGTCGGCCGCTCCCTGCCACGGCAGCAGCGCGTCGGTCCGGTCGACGCCGGCGTGACACAGCCATGACTTGGCCGAGGCAATCGTTCTGCCGTTGGTGGACGCAGAGGCCGTCCGAGCCATCACGCCCACGCAATACGATTTGGGTTTCTTGTCACCCCGATCCCACGGTAACTTCAGTGAGTCACCATCGGTTTGTCCAGTTGAGGGTTCGAAGTGAAAGGACGGCAATGTTTCTCGCGCCTCGCTGACCGCCATCGCCGTGATCTGCGGAATCGAGAGAATTTTGATTTTGCGCTGCTTTGATTCCGTATCAACGTAGCACACTGCGCAGTTGGTCGTGCCCAAGTCGATGCCAACTAGGTAGCGGCTGGGGGCTTCATCTAAAAGTGGATCGATCGAATGGTCGGACATGGAGCGGA
>CAZLYM010000379.1:0-1562 GCA_964563475.1 uncultured Pirellulaceae bacterium | reverse complement strand
GGCTAAGGAATTCGATGACTGATAACCAACACCAACCAGAATTTAGTTCTGCCGACGGCAAGGCTCGCAAAGCAGCGATGCTTGAATACCTGCAAGGAGAACTTGCTTTGACCCATCGGCGTCGCCGCACTCGAAAGTTTGCGGGCGGAGTTGCCGCTTTGGTCGCCATGTGCTCGATCGCGGGTCTGATGTGGTTGAAAGCGAAACCGGCAGCTGATTCGCCTTACCCAGCGATTGCGCTTGATGTTATGGAAAAACCCGCTGTGGAATCGCAGCGAGTCGACACTGCAAGTGTGCAAGCCGCAATTGACCAAAGTCCAATTGGTTCAACCGAGCTCGAAGAAGTGGACCAAAATCGGGTGATGGAAGACCGTAAAGCCTTAGTCGTTCTTGAGATGATCGACGATGAGGAACTGCTTTCTTTGCTCTCTGCTGTTGGGCGTCCTTCGGTGCTGGGCACCATCAACGGTAAACGGACCGTTATCTCCGACTCTAGCCCCAGACGCAGATCAAAATCGAAGGGTTCGTAAACCCCGTTTTTTCGATCAGATTGATTGGGATCGATCTGAATGCTGCGATATCTCACCCCAACTGCGCGATAAAATCGAAATATCTGGCAGTCGAGCGGTTCTGCAATTCCCGCGATGCGGTCCGGTCGAATACAATCCTGTTCGACGTTTCGTTCTTTTGATTTTCACTGCGAGGACTTTCAGTGCCCGAGTTTTCCAAGCACCAACAAAACATCATTCGCAATTACTATGACAATCGCGAAACGATCTCGTTGCAGCGTGTCCAAGAGTTGGTAACGGAACTTTATCTGAGCGAAGGTAAAAAACGGCAAAAGCACTGGCAAAGCTTGCAAGGTCATTTGCTCAAGCTATCCGTCAAACAAGAAACGATCGACCACCTGATCCAGCAAGACGACCCACAGCTCGCTGCTCAGTTGGTCCAACGGCTTAGCAAAGAAGCGGGTTAATGCTTGTTCGACGGCGGTCGTTCGACGCTTGAGTGGTTTGCTTGTCGGCAGGAATGTCTTACCCTTCATGGTTCCTCGTCTGAAATCCAAATCATAAAGTTCGCCGCGTCATGCTGTCCGACCAACAGTTTCAATTCGTTCGATCTAAGCTACAAGTTTTTCAATTCATTGTTGGCGCAATGATTGGCGGGGTGCTGGTATTGGCACTCGTCACCAACTTGCTATTTCCGTGGGCTCAAGCCGCCATGGACATTTCGATGCTGCCGCTACTGGGAGCGGCAGCATCTTTCTTTTCCATCATTCTGTCTTTCTTGCTGCCTGCTTTGGCCGCTAACAGTGTGCCGAAGTTTTCGGAGGATGATACGGTTGACCAGCAGCAGGAGTGCCTGTCTGAGGCCGCCAATGTGTTCATGATGGGACGAATGATTCGCGTGGTGTTGTTAGAGGGTGGCTGTTTTTTGAATCTGATTGTTTATCTGTTGGAGCAATCTCATCTGTCGTTGATCGCCGCCGCGGTCGGACTATTTGTGTTGATGCTCTCATTCCCGGCCGCGTTTGTTATGCGAAGGTGGCTTGAGGCTCGGGT
>CAZLYM010000378.1:0-1610 GCA_964563475.1 uncultured Pirellulaceae bacterium | reverse complement strand
TTCCTCCAGATGATCAGCAACCTCGGCTCGCCCCCGGCAGTATCAAGCAGCAAACGGGAAAAGCGTGGATGGAAAACGGTGTCTCCATTCGATTTACTCGGCAATTCGATAGCGCTGCGATCTTGCTGGAGGGAATTTGAGTACTTGCCCGCAAATGAATTGTCAGACCGTCATTGTTTATGCCGTCTATCCTCGCGATCCCACGGAACTAGGTGCGCGTGTTGGTGACTAGGGCTCCACGTGCCGCGAGGTGTAGCGGGCGTGCGGTGAGCAAACTTCGTGTCCTTGGCGCCTTCGTGTTCCGGAATATCCGGTATTTTCGAACGGTCTGTGAACAATTTCGGTTGCAAGTAGTCGATGACTTCCAGTCGGCGTAGAATGTAGCCAAATCTCTTGCAGCCCCGTTTCTCGATCTTTCCATGAGCCAACTAACACAACTTTCCGACGCACCTTCGTTTGACTTCAAAGAATACCGAGGTCTCGAAGACAAGGTCCTGAATCTACGGATCAAAGCCGTCAAACAAAACTTGGGCGATCGTCTGGTCATCCTCGGGCATCACTACCAGCAGGATGGTGTGATTGCTCATGCCGACCTGCGCGGTGACAGTTTGCAGTTGAGCCAATTGGCGGGCGAGCGTGATTGTGATGCGATCGTGTTTTGCGGCGTTCACTTTATGGCAGAGACCGCTGACATTGTTTCCAACACGCCTGCGAAAGTGGAAGCGAGAGAGGGGCGTCGAGTCACCGTCATTCTGCCCGATATGGCGGCCGGGTGTTCGATGGCGGACATGGCAGCCATCAATCAGGTGCAAGACGCGTGGGATGACATTGGCGAAGTGATCGATACCAACGACATCACACCTGTGACTTACATCAATTCGGCTGCCAGCTTGAAGGCGTTCTGCGGCCGCCACAATGGAATCGTCTGTACGTCCAGCAATGCCGATCGGGTTTTAAAGTGGGCGTTCGAGCGAACCAAACGAGTGTTGTTTTTCCCGGATCAGCATCTTGGTCGGAACACCGCGTTGGCGATGGGAATCGAAGACGATCAGATGCCGGTCTGGAACCCGTACGACGAAGACCTTGGCGGAAACTCAGCCAAGCAGATGGAAGACAGCCGAGTGATCTTGTGGAAGGGGCACTGCAGCGTGCATCAGATGTTCAAGCCTGAACATGTGCACGACTTTCGTGAGAAGCATCCGGGGATCAAAATTCTGGTTCACCCCGAGTGTCCGCGCGAAGTGAACGACATCGCGGATATCTCCGGATCCACCGGGAAGATTTTGAAAACCGTCCAAGAAGCTCCGGCGGGAACCAAGTGGGCGATTGGAACCGAATTGCATCTGGTCAACCGCTTGAAGCAGGAGCATCCCGAACAGGAGATTCATTTTCTCTCCCCGGTGATGTGCATGTGCGCGACAATGTACCGAATCGATCTGGCCCATCTGTGCTGGACTCTAGAAAACCTTGCGGCTGGTACGCCGGTGAACGTGGTTCGAGTCGATGAGGATACGGCTCGCTGGTCCGACGTGGCACTCCAGCGAATGCTCGGTTTGGGTTAAGCGTTTGCGTTAAGAGATCGCGCCGACTGCGATCGTGTTGACTGCGAT
>CAZLYM010000377.1:0-1617 GCA_964563475.1 uncultured Pirellulaceae bacterium | reverse complement strand
TTTCGCGATAACAAAGCGCTATAACAAAGCATCGGGCTCGCGTTGTAGCAGGTCTAGCGTTTTGGTGTTTCTTTCGACTGCAAGAACGACGGTCTGCTGTTGAGTCCCATCGCGATTGGTCACCACCACTGGCAGCACCTGTCGCCGGTCGGGCAAACTGGCTCGCAGAGCAAACGAACCATCCGGTTGAACGCGCGCCGTCTGGCCGCCGATCGTCACCGATGCCGATGGTTGAGTTGAACCGAAAACCAACATCTCCGCATCGACCTGACATGTCAGAGAGGCTTGATGCGTTTCCGCCGAGTGCGATTGGTCGGCAAACGATTCTGACACATGCTGTTTGGTACGTTCCTGCATTACCGGCTGCAACTCGCCCGATTCCAAGGCAGGATCTTGGCCTCCGCTGAGCACAAAAAACTGACGGGGGTCAACCGAAATATCGGCCCAGTTGTCATCGACGCCGCACGCCTCGGGCGCTGGCATGTTGATCACATTACTCTTGGCCAACACGTAAAACTGGCCGTCGCTCAACAGGTACCCAATCGCGGCGCGATACGATTTGGTCGGGTCAGGAACATTGATAAACCAATTGCGAGCGTCGCCACTAACCGGCACGTCCACTGATTGTTGCTCGACCGAATTTGTGTTGCCACCACTGGTGACCTCAAACAGCCGTACTGCCGCGCTCGCTAAATGCCAACGCTGCCCCAGCGCCACACGGGCCCGCTGAACTGAAGCGGTGGTAATTTCCCAATAAGCTTGACACCACCACGCGTCGCGAACGATCAGCACCATACGATCTTTTTTGATCACTCGGGAATTCGCATCAGCCGCGGACGAGATCGACAGATCCTTAATCTTCTCCTGCCGTTCCCGTTCGGCTCGAATCCGCCGAGCGATACGAGCGTCCGCAGAATTGACGGGCTTGGCCGACTGAGACGGTGCAGATTTGCGGGACTTTTTCGAAGCACTCGCAATAGACTTGGGTGTCGCTGTGCGAGCCGAATGAGCAAGATCGCTTCGTGAACTTTTTAATAAAGCCTGGACGAGTTCTGCTTTCCGCATCGCGTGCCAACCGCGAACGCCTTCGGATTTTGCGATTTGAGCCAGTTCTTTAGAAGTCCGCGATTGGAGCTTAGATGCCGTAACCATGATGAGAGGTCCCCCCGAACCGGTCCAGTGTGCTGGAACCCATTCGATAAAATCGAGGCAGAAGAAGAACATCTTCCACCCGCGCCAGCTGATCAGAAGTCCGATTCGGATCCGCCTGAAAATATAAAATTGCCGATGTCCGGATCGACAATCAGTGGATTAAAAAGTTTTGGCCGCCGAACGAGCGCCTGCGGACCGAAAAGGTTTTCGCTGGGAGAGACAGTTGATTAGGAATTATCTGCCAAAAGCTTGCTAAAAAATCGGGTTTCCGCACCTACCGTTTTCAGCCAATTCCAGAACGTCGCGGCGTTCCGCTACGACCTGCACCAAAGAGGTCCAGCACAACACTAAACGGCTAGAAGGTTGCCAGCCTTCACCCTGTCACCCCACTTGCTCCACCGCCCAGAGAATACTCGTTCGCGAGCTATCGTGCAAACAAAAGGGGCGTCATCTGCAACCAACAAT
>CAZLYM010000376.1:0-1630 GCA_964563475.1 uncultured Pirellulaceae bacterium | reverse complement strand
GTTCAGGGTTCAGGAGACAGTTCAGGTCGGAGGTCGGAAAAAGGGATATAGATTGCAGAGCGAACGGCATTGCTTCCCTACCGGGACGCGTTTTGTTGGCAACACTTTTTCTACCGACATGTTGTCCCTAACGGGACGAAGTTTTAGGGCGGAGGTGGAAAAAGGAGAAAGGTTTCGGTGTTCGGTGTTCGGTTGCAGGGTTCAGAATACAGGACTGACTACTGGCGCCTGAGGTCTGGCGTCTGACCTAGGTCGATCTTCCGCCATACGCAGTGAACGTCGCCCTCGATGTAGTCCACACTGACTAGCTGATAGTCCGCAGCATCGGAAATTCGCTCCAAGCCTCGCCCTACGACGGGTGACACGCCTTGCCCTCCTATCAGTTTCGGACCAATGAAGGCGTGCACTTCGTCGGTCTGCCCCGAGTCATTCAACAGCCCCAGCAATCCGCCACCGCCCTCGACCAGCAAATTGGTCACGCCACGCGAGCCAAGTTCCTGCAACAGATCTTTCAGCCGATCATCGTGAGTTGCTGACGGACTATTAAAGACGTCGCACCCCAGCGCCCGCAATTGATCCAGCTTTGCCGCCGGAGCCTCCGGCCCCACCGCAATCAGCGTCGGGTATTGGTTGGCTGTTTGGGCCAGCTTTGAATCAAGCGAAATCTTTGCCGACGAATCAAAAACGACTCGTAACGCCGTTCGCAAAATCGCCCCAGTATCCGCCGGTCGCGCGTTGAGCATCGGGTCGTCCGCCAACGCCGTTCCTGAACCAACCATAATCGCATCGACTCGGCCTCGAATCTCGTGCACGGTCGCTCGAGAACTTTCGTTGGAGATCCACTGACTGTCGGCCGTTGCTGTTGCGATCTTTCCATCGATTGACATCGCCCATTTAGCGATCACCCATGGGTTGCCGGTCTTGGTCCGCTTCAAATAGGGAGCCAGCACGGAACTTGCTGCCGGAGTCAGTACGCCCTCGACAACTTCAATTCCCGTCGATCGCAACGCGGCGATGCCCTGCCCTGCGACTCGGGGATCGGGATCGACAACCGCCACGACGACTTTGGAGACTTTTGCATCGATCAGAGCTTGGCAGCAGGGCGGCGTTTTGCCGTGGTGCGAACAAGGTTCCAAGGTCACGTAGGCGGTCGAACCCGCAACGTCTGACGTCGCGCTTTGAATGGCATTCACTTCGGCATGGTGCCCGCCAAATTTCTGATGCCAGCCTTCACCGATCATTTGGTCGTCTCGGACCAGCACACACCCCACCATCGGATTGGGCTCGACATTCCCTTCGCCTCGCATCGCCAGTTCGATCGCTCGGTTCATCCAGTGTTCGTCAGTTTGCATGGATTGCTTGGCGTGAGAAAGAGCGTGATAAAAAATAGGCAGGGATAGATTGTAAAACGGCGGGAAAACGTATGCCAATAAAACCGGAAACAACGTTCATGTTACCCAGGCCGAATGGCGGTTGAGTTTACGTGCCGAAGGATCAACTCTAACGACTGGACAACCGAAGTTCTAGGGCTGGACCTTCGGCCCGCTCGACCGTAGGTGCGGCATTCCCCCGGGCGATGCCCGGGGCTGACATAGTGCTGGACCTTCGGTCCGAAGAATGCCTCGACCAA
>CAZLYM010000375.1:0-1825 GCA_964563475.1 uncultured Pirellulaceae bacterium | reverse complement strand
TTAATCGACAGGCTCAAACCGACAGGTGAAATGTCGGAGAAGTTTAGGCTGCGAAGCAATTCGCATCCCTTTAAGGCTATCTTTTTTTGCCGCGAGTTCTTCGAAGACTTCAATCACGTAGTCGGCGTGAGACTGTGTGTAGGTTCGACGTGGGAAGGCAAGTCTAACCAGGTCCATCGGCGCGGGGACTTCGCTTCCGTCGGGTTGCCGGCCGAACATAACGGTTCCAATTTCACAGGTTCGAATGCCGCCAATTTCGTACAGCGCGACCGCAACAGATTGTCCCGGATAAGAAAGCGGGGCGATGTTGGGCAACCACTGGCGGGCGTCAATAAACACGGCGTGGCCGCCAGCCGGTTGGACGACTGGTATCCTCAAGCCGACCAAACGCTCGACGATGTATTCGTTGGTCCGCACTCGATAGCGCAGATAATCTTCATCCACGATTTCGGTGAGCCCTTGAGCCAAGGCTTCCATGTCGCGACCGGTCATGCCCCCGTAGGTAGTAAATCCTTCCGTGCGAATCAGATGAGCCCGAGCTTGCTCGGCCAATTCATCATCGTTAAGCGCCAGCCATCCACCGATATTGCCGAAAGCATCCTTCTTGGCACTCATCGTCATCATGTCGGCATCGGCAAAGCAGTCCCGCACGATTTCAGTGATGGCGCGATCTTGCTGGCCCGGTTCACGTTGTTTGATGAACCAAGCGTTCTCAGCAAAGCGGCATCCGTCGATGACCAGTGGACGCGAAAACTCTTTGGCTAACCGGCTGACGTCTCGAATGTTCTGCAAACTTACGGGCTGACCACCACCGGCATTGTTGGTGATCGTCAGCATGATGCAGGAAACCGATTCACCATGCTCCACCAAGTAATCACGCAGCCGATCAATGTTCATGTTGCCTTTGAACGGATGCAACGATTGTGAATCCTTGCCTTCCTCGATGACCAAATCGTCTGCAATCGCTCCCGACGCTTCGATGTTGCCACGAGTGGTGTCAAAGTGAGTGTTGGATGGGATGCGTCGGCCGCTGCCTCCAACGAGACCACTGAGTATCGCTTCGGCGGCCCGTCCTTGGTGAGTTGGGATAACGTGCTTGAAGGGCATCAGATGCTTGACGGCCGCTTCGAAGCGAAAGAATGATGGTGAGCCAGCGTAGCTTTCATCGCCTTGCATCACGGCTGCCCATTGGGCAGAGCTCATCGCGCCGGTCCCGCTGTCGGTCAGCAAGTCAATGATGACGTCTTCGGACTTGAGGGCAAATAGGTTGTAGTGAGCTTGGCGGATGAGTTGACGACGCTCGTCCGGCGTGGTCATACGGATTGGCTCGACCGCTTTAATGCGAAAGGGTTCGATGATCGTTTTCATGAAAGGGTTCCGTGGTTGCGGCCCCATCATTAACACAACGGTCAACAGTATCGGGCCAAGCGCCGCGGTTGCCCGAATCGATGGACCGCGCTCAACGCCCTGAATTTGAAGTAGTAAGTAGTTTCTAGAGCAATCCATCGCACCCGTGATTTCCAGTCAAACTTGGGCCAGAAAAGTGGCAGGTCAAGCTGTCTCAGACGGAGCGCGACGTGGATCTGGAACGGGAACAAAAAAAGTCCCTGTCGCTTTTACCCGACAGGGACTTCACACCTCTTGTTCAAAGCGAATTTCGCTTCAAGAATCTGTTGCAAAAGCAGGCCAGTTGCCAATTCAAGTTGTTAAATCGTCTTGGATGTTAAACCGAGTTGTTAAACCGAGTTGTTAAACCGAGTTGTTAAACCGAGTTGCTAAATCATGGGGCCAGTCAAAGTTGTCAATCAAGCGCTTTTGGACTCAG
>CAZLYM010000374.1:0-1910 GCA_964563475.1 uncultured Pirellulaceae bacterium | reverse complement strand
AGTGGACCCGAACGGGATCGAACCGTCGACCTCTACACTGCCAGTGTAGCGCTCTCCCAGCTGAGCTACGGGCCCGGAAGTTGTCTTCTGACGAATGACACACTTAAATGCCCGTCTATGAAGCATTCTTACGCCATTTCCGCCGTCAAACGGCAATCTGCCGCACTTCGGAGGTAAGACGGTAGCACCCGATTGAACCAATGTCAAGCCGCAACTGCCGCACGTTTTTCGTTGCTGATACCTTGACGCTGGCTGATCGCAGATTGCTGGTGTTGGAGGCCAACCCCGGAGTAGGGCAGGGCACTCGACGACCCTCGCGTCCAGACATTACAGTGGTTAGCAGACAATTTTGTGCCCGTGGCACTTTCGATATTTTCGCGAACGTTTGGAGGAAGACTGATGGCTGAAATCACACTCAAAGGTAACCCAATTCATACCTCTGGCGACCTGCCTGCCGTTGGCGCGGCAGCGCCGGAGTTCACGCTGGTCGGCGGAGATCTATCTGACGTGACATTGGCCAGTTTCGCAGGCAAGAAGGTAATCCTAAACATCGTACCCAGCTTCGATACGGGAATCTGTGCCATTTCGGTCCAGAAATTCAACGAAGAAGCTGGATCACTAGACGACACGGTTGTCGTGAACGTTTCCAAGGACCTGCCGTTCGCACAAGGACGTTTCTGTGAGAGCAACAAGCTCGAGCACGTGACCAATGTTTCTGCGTTTCGCTGCAATGGTTTTGGTGACGCTTACGGGATGACGTTGACCGATGGACCTTTGCGTGGATTGCTTGGCCGGGCAGTAGTTGTGGTCGGTACTGATGGTAATGTCGTTTACAGCGAACTGGTTCCCGAAATCGCTCAGGAGCCAAACTACGATGCGGCTCTGGCTGCGGTAAAGTAGTTCGCTCGGTTGCGAATACTCCTCGCCGGTGTTTCACATTTGCAGCTCGAACTGCGGTGAAGCAAAAACGGCAACACGATGGGCACAAAAAAAAGACTCGCACCCAACCGATGTTACTCGGTTGGGTGGAGCCCCTCGCTCTTGGGGTGATGCCCGACAATTGCCGGACACCAATCCATCATGATGCTCGGTTTAGCCGCTTACTTGCGGCGACGTCGCAATGTTGCGAGTCCTCCCAAGGCCAGCACAACAAAGGCAGACGGCTCAGGAACAGCAGTCGCTGCACTCGCGGCGATAGTAACGGTTCCGAAGCTTGCCAAGTTGCTTGTGTCCAGCGACAGAGGGCCTGCAAAAACGTTGTCAAAGGATCCTGATGCGAACCCGAAGTCAAACAGATCGAACGTCTGCCCAATTTCGAAGTCCAACGGGTTGAGAAAGTTCAACTCAAGTGTTCCGTCGAAGATCAAGTTACCCGCAATATCGATCGCCTCGAAGTCAGTCTCGCTGCTAATGTCCAAGGCAAGCACACTGGTATCAAGCAGTTCAAAATCTCCCGATGCAAGAGAAACGCTTCCATCGATTCGGCCTGCGTTCACAAGTGAACCATCGAAAAATACGTTTTCTTCGACTAGGACAGCTGGGCTTCCGTCTGCAGAGATCAAGCCGTCAATGTCGTTGAAGATATCGCCGTTGAACTCAGCTCCGTTGGTGCTAGTGAAGAGTCGGAGGCCCGCATCAATCCCTGAGTTGCCGCTTCCGATGAACGAACCACTGTTGGTGATGGTTCCGTTCTGAATATCGCCATCAAAGCTACCAACTTGGATCGAAACAGCCGATCCTGAACCACCCGTCGCATCAATCGACCCGCTATTGTTAAGCGTGAAGTTGTCGGCAGTTCCGTCCACATAGAACGTACCGTTGCGTTGAGCTCCTGTTGCCAGGATGTCACCGTGGTTGTTGACCTGCAAGCCTTCTCCATCAAGGTTAAAGGCTCGACTGTCGGAGCTGAT
>CAZLYM010000373.1:0-1995 GCA_964563475.1 uncultured Pirellulaceae bacterium | reverse complement strand
CACCTGCTGGTCCAGCAAGTCGCCAAGCGATGGATCGTAAACCAGTTCTCGGCCGGTTTGCCTAGCGACGACGCGGAGAATTTGCAGTCGATTCGCCGACGTTTTTAATGTGAAATGGATGCTCTTTGCGTCCGGCGCCTTAATCTGATTCCTGCGAATTAGAAACGCCTTGGCGGCGTACATCGCTGCTGGTGGGCCCGACATACGGACTCGACCACGAGAAACTTGAAACTTCACGTCAGAGAACTTTTGTTTTAAGGACTCCTTCAGCGCGCCAGAACCATCTACGTCGCTCGGGCTTCTGAAAAATTCAATTTTTCCGTGGTTCGGTGCCTTGAAAGGTACCAGTTGCAACCCACGTGGATCGGATTCATCGGCAGACGGCCACAAGCCAAAACCGACTGCGAAGATGGCCACTTGTTGGCTGGGCGTCAGCGGCGGTAATGAACCGTGGCTCCAGAGATCGTGAGGGATTTGCTCAATTCCTTTGAGCTTGAATTTACCCGTTTGCGAAATCGATTCCAACAATTCTCGCGGCCGAGAAAGCGTATCCCATTCTAAGCGAGTTGCCGATTTGGAGCCGCGCGGGACCGTTCCCCAAAGGATGGGTAAAACGTGAGCGGTGGCCGTTGGTCCGATATAGATCAAGTCATCAACTTGGCACATGCCGATAGAATGTTCACTGGCAACGTCCAGCAACAATTGTTCGATCGTGACGTTGACTCGTTGGGTGTTGATCTTTGTATCCGGGTCGATTCGCCGATCGATAAAGATTGCAAACTGGTTTTTGGCTGCAAAGACTTTGAGGCGTGCAGCCAGCGGTGCATCGGTCCACGATACGGAAACGGGCTTCTTCAATCGCTGTTTGAGTTTTTTCCCCGTCAGGACACTAGGCGTTTCGGCGGCCGAAACGCTGGGTTTTTGCGCCCTAGCACCCGTCGGGGCCGCGGCGAGCGTGAATAGCGCGCTGGTTATGACGACCGCACGGGTCATGGCTGACAGGCGGAGATTTACGGCAGTGAACCAAGCAATACCGCACGTTTGTAGAGCTCGCGCCGAAGATTCCGGCTGTTTTTGCCTATCCGATTTGCTGCGGAGGATGCTTATGAAATGCCCCATTCCCTATATCCGTTAAGGTTTGAAATAGCTGGCGTCTATTTGAACAAAAATGCTGGCGATGCGTTTGAGTTTACTCGAATCATCGTTGTTGCTCGGAGGGGCTGCAACTAGACTGGTCAGCCCAACGACCGCGTCGGTCCCAAACGCACCTGTTAACAACTTTGGAAGTACATGTCGGACGACTTTATCCGATATCCGATGCTGGAGATTTTCTACCAGCGATACCTCACCTCTGAGCACACAGCTGATTTTATTCAGTCGGTGTCCAGTTGCTATAGCGTAGGTACATTGGAACGGCTGGCCCGGTATGGGCAATGCATGTCACGTCGAGCGTCTGTGCTGGCGATTGGTTTCCTAGGTGATTTTTCCTGCAATGAAACGCTGGGGCGAGCCTTGGTTGACGATGACCGTTGCGTTCGCATGTTGGCTGACAACGGAATGAGAGATATTTGGCCGCGTCAGGGAACGCCGGCGCAGCAAAGTGGATTGAGGCGTTTGTATCGCCTGAATGCCACCGATCGGACAGAAGAAGCCATTGAACTGGCAAGTAGCCTGATCTTCGAGAATCATGAACTTGGCGAAGCGTGGAATCAACGGGCCATCGCGTTCTGTGCCGAGGGTGATTTTTTGAGTGCGATCGAGGATTGCAAGGAATCGTTGAATTGCAACCGATTCCATTTTCCGGCCGCGATGGGATTGGCTCATTGTTGCTTGCAAATGGATGACTCGATGTCGGCGTTGGAGGGCTTCCGCTTGGCGCTGCGAATCAACCCTGATCTAGAAGGTGTTCGCAATCAGATTCGCCACCTCGAGCGATCGATGGAAGACATTTAGATCCTGTCCCAAAATCTCGGCTGACAGTCCTCTCGGCTGACA
>CAZLYM010000372.1:0-1999 GCA_964563475.1 uncultured Pirellulaceae bacterium | reverse complement strand
ACCAATTCGCTCGCCGCGTCGGGCCATGTGGGATAGCGGAATTCAAAGCCGGCTTCCAACAGTCGCCCGGGAATGACGCGGCGACTTTTCAGGATCAGTTCCGTGTCGGTTCTCATGAACACCGCCCCAATTTCTGCCATCCATTTTGTGGCGGGTAACCCAAACGGTACCTTCATCGCTGATCGCAGGACTCGTTGAAATTCTTTCTGAGGCAACGGGCTCGGTGAGCATACATTTACGGCGCCGTCGATGTCGTCGTGGTCGATCAAAAATTGAATCGCACCCGTGAAATCGTGTTCGTGAATCCAAGAGACGAATTGTTCTCCGCCGGCAATGTTTCCTCCTAACAAACGACCGGTCAGTTTGCTTAGTACGTCGAACACGCCATCCGAATCGGGCGACATCACCATGGACGTTCGCAAGGCGATCTTTCGAGTTTTGGGTGTGTTGGCCAGATCAAGCTGGGCTTCCCACGCTTTGGCGATCGCGATGCTGCGAGCCCAGTAGTCCGGCACGTTGGGCTCGTTTCCACCAATGATTCCCGAACGTTCGTCGTTGGGGGCGTCAAATCGATGAGCGTAAATGGTGGCGGTGCTCATCTGTAGCCAGACACGAGGCGGAGTTTCCGACTGCTCGATCGCTTGGCCAATCACTCGGGTCGAATCGACACGCGAATCCATCATTTGCCCGAGGTTTTCATGCGTGTATCGGCAGTTGACACTGCGACCGGCAAGGTTGATCACCACATCTGCGTCGTCAACGTATTGGCTCCAACTACCGAGCGTTTTTCCGTCCCAACGGATTGAACCTTGAGAGCCTGACCGGCTTAAGATGAAAACGTCATGCCCTTGGTCGACAAAGTACCGTTTGAGTATCTGGCCTACTTGACCGGAACCGCCTGGAATGAGGATGTTCATGGTTGCTTGGTGCGAGGTGCGACAGATTGTCCGACAACTTTTAAGCAGGAACCTACTTACCGGTTAGTTGTCTGTTAAGTGAACTGGCGGCAGCGTTTCCAGTTAACTGTTTTAATGGCCAGTACGGTCGAAGTGCAGAAAAGCCCGTTTGTCGTTAACTGTTGGGAGGGATCATTGAAAACGTTACTTGATCAAGATGAAAGGCAGCCACGTCAAGCGGAAGCGGCCGGTCATCGGCACGAGGATTCCAATGACATTGTCGGTTATTATCGGCAGACGATCGAGGACTACGAGTTGTGGAGTCCGCTTGGTTACATGCATTTTGGCTTGTGGCGACCGTGGCTCAATCCGCTTTCCCGCAAGTCGATGTTGGAGGCGATGAACGATCTGGTATTTGATCGATTGAGGCTTGATCAGGAAACGTCGATGACGATTGGCGATTTCGGTTGCGGGTTGGGTGCTGTTTCTCGATACGGTTGTCGACAATTTCCTCAGCACCGTTGGCGGGCGGTCACCATCTGTCGTGAACAGGTCGAGTATGCCCGAACGAAATCGTCGGCGGAGGAGCGAGAACGCGTTGAGTATTTTCAGCACGACTACTGCGACTTACCATTTGATGACGAGTCACTTGATGCTGTGTTCTTTCTGGAGAGTCTGTGCCATGCGCAGCGGGCGAGTGATCCGTTGTCCGAAGCTTGGCGCGTGTTGAAACCCGGCGGTCGACTGGTCGTTGTCGATGGCTTGATGCGGCACTCGTCAGAACAGACCCCGCGATACGTGCGTCGATTGGCGAAAGCGGTCGCAGAGAACTGGGCGGTGGGTGATTTTCACTCGCTGGAGGAATTTGAAAGTGCGGCGATCGATGCGGGGTTCGCGATTGAATCCCAACGAGAATTTGGGTGGCAGATCGTGCCGTGCGTGGCTCACTCACCTCTGTTGGTCGCTTGGCACTCGGCCTGTCTGATCCTGACCGGCCGTTGGAACGCGTGGAAACGAAAGCACATGATCGCATGTGGCCTTGGCGTTTTACTCGGGGCGATGCGTCACCAGTTTGGCTACTATGTGCATGTTTTGGTTAAGCC
>CAZLYM010000371.1:0-2058 GCA_964563475.1 uncultured Pirellulaceae bacterium | reverse complement strand
ACCGAAAACCAACCCATGAAATTCGGCATGAATCTTCTGCTGTGGTCCGGCGAAATGAATGATGGACTGATTCCCGTCATCGAATCGCTGAAGCAGATGGGCTACGACGGAATCGAAGTTCCTCTTTACAACTACGATATCGACTACGCTTCGTGGAGCCGTCGGTTGGACGACATGGGACTGGAGCGAACGGCCGTCACCATTCGCACTGCGGACGACAATCCGCTAAGCCCTGACGCGAAGATTCGTCAACTGGCGATCGACAATAACCGACGAGCCATCGACTGCGTGGCGGACGTGGGTTCCTCGATTTTGGCAGGACCGTTTCATTCGGCTCTAGGAGAGTTCACCGGCACCGGACCGACCAGCGACGAACGGAAGTGGGGCGTCGAAGTCATGCGAGCCACGGCTGAACACGCGGCGACTCGAAATGTAACGCTGGCGATCGAATGCCTGAACCGTTTTGAAAACTACTTTCTGACCAACCATTACGATGCGGCTCGACTGGCCCGAGAGGTCGATCATCCGAACTGTCGAATCATGTACGACACCTTTCACGCCAACATCGAAGAGAAAAACGTTCGCGACACGATTGTCGACAATCAGGACATGCTTGTTCACGTCCACGTCTCCGAAAACGATCGCAGCACGCCGGGCACCGGCAACATTCGTTGGCAGGAAACGTTTGCCGCTCTTCATGAAATCAACTACGACGGCTGGCTAACGGTCGAGTCCTTCGGCCTATCGCTACCCGAGATTGCAGCGGCAACAAAAATCTGGCGACGCATGTATGACAGCGAAGAGCAACTAGCTCGCGACGCTTTGGCTTTCATGAAGTCGTCGTGGGAAGCGACCTGCGCTGAATAAGCTAAGCAAGCCAACCGCACTAGCTAAGTCAACTTATCGATTCAGGTGACCACTTCTTAGGGATCGATCGCCCAACTGATAGATGGGAGCCTGACTACCGTACTGCCGAATCGAACGAGCGCGGTTGATGGACGCTCCTTCGTTCGCTCGCACCGGGCGATTCTGCCATGAACTGGCAGTCGGTTGCCTTTCGTAACCGGCGGAAACTGCGGGCACCGCAGGGCGACGTGAAAGCGGCGCACCAGAACCACGATCGTAAACATTGCCGGCGACCCGGATAAAGTCGGCTCGTACTTTTGGCGTCACGTCAAAACGCTCTGCCATTTTCTGGACGCCCGGCCCGTTTCGCTCGGTGGTATCGTTGAGTCGTTGTACGAATTTGAGCGACTCGACAAAATTGTGATCGGCTGTCGGTCCGATCAAAGGCTGCAAGGTTCTGGCAACTAGGTTGGCGGTGGCGTTATCAACTTTCAAGAACACATCCAGTTCGTTCGTCGCGATCGGTGTCCCAGATGGTCCCGGCTGGTAGCTGGTCCTCAAAATCAAAACACAGTTGCCACTGAGCGGTCGTCGGATCACCGACCCCTCGTAGGTTCCGCGCCCGTAAAAGATGTGCAAATCTTGGCTGCCAAACATCAGCTCAAGGTCGCTGATCGTTCCCGCACCATCGTTCGTTTTCAACGAAAAAGAACCCGTTCGCTCACATGACATTTTCGTCACGCCCATCAACTTCCAGATGTTGACGATCACTTCGGGGTGCCGGATCAGAAACTGCAAGTACTCGGGATCCGCCTCGATAGAAGTCGCCGGCAATTGGCGATAAAAGCTGGGCCGGTCGAGCACTTGACTCAGGTTTCGCTTTGCTCGCTCGGTCAGATGTTGATATGGCAACGACTCAATCGCACGTTGCTTTGCTGCACGTGAACTGGTGCCAGAAGCTGCTTGCTGAGCCCATACGGAACAAGGAACACAAATCAGCGATAGCAAAACGCACAGCCCGAGTGCTATCACCATCAACCTAGCTGGCTGCAAGCGATGCGCAGAAGACCGATCGCTCGCGCGGCAGAATTTCCGAATATCGGTGTTCATGAGTGGGCGATGGCGATCAGTACGTTACAAAAGCCCCGCCAACGGTAAAGTGTGCGGGTTGTAATCATTGATCGGCTATTCGGCCTCCGACGGACAGCAAAT
>CAZLYM010000370.1:0-2084 GCA_964563475.1 uncultured Pirellulaceae bacterium | reverse complement strand
GTTATCGATACCGATGTGGTTGGCAGTATTGAATACGGCGTTGACCATCTGAAAACGAAGCTTGTGGTCGTGATGGGCCATGAAGGCTGCGGAGCGGTGACGGCTGCCTTGCAAGCCGATGAAGATTTGAACCAAGAACCGAACGAGATTCGTTCGTTGGTTAGCAAAATCAAACCAGCCACCCAAAAAGTCAAACAAACCCTTCCCTTTGAAGAGCGCCTCAATTTGTCGGTCGCAGAAAACGTGCGTGAGTCGGTCAGGCAACTCAAGGCGGTCACTGACCTAGCAGCAGCCGAAAAAGAATCTCGAACCCAAATTGTTGGCTGTGTCTACGAAATCAAAACGGGGCGAGTGAGAATGCTTGATGTGTAATGCATCTGGTGATGTGACTGTTCAATTATTGAATCCTAACCTAGTAATCAAATGACGATCAAAGAAAACTGGCCCTACTACGTAGCCAACAAGCCCTGCGAACCGAATCACGACCTAGAAGTGACGGACAAGTTCACTGGCGACGTCGCGGCGCGGGTTGCACTGGCCGATACGAAAGCGATCGAAGATGGAATCGCGGGGTGTGTCGCAGCGGCAGAACCGTTCGCTCAAATGCCGCCCTACGAACGACAGCAGGTGCTGAACCATTGCGTCACTCGATTTACCGAGCGGTTCGATGAACTGGCCATGTCGTTGTGTATCGAAGCGGGTAAGCCGATCAAGGATTCTCGGGGTGAAGTTTCCCGATTGATCGACACCTTTCGCATCGCGGCCGAGGAATCGGTGCGGATCCGTGGCGAAGTGATGAACCTAGAAATTTCCGCGCGAGCCAAAGGCTATCGCGGCATGTGGAAACGCGTTCCGATCGGGCCGTGCTCGTTTATCAGCCCATTCAATTTTCCGCTCAATCTAGCCGCCCACAAGGTTGCTCCTGCTCTGGCGGTCGGGTGTCCGTTCGTGCTCAAGCCCGCCAGTCGCACTCCGTTGGGTGCTTTGATCATTGGTGAAATCCTCGCCGAAACCGATTTGCCTGCGGGTACATTTTCGATCCTACCATGCTCGCGCGACGGCGCGGATCTGTTTACGGTCGATGAACGCCTGAAGCTGCTCAGCTTTACCGGTTCGCCCGGCGTTGGATGGGCTCTGAAAGCCAAGGCGGGAAAAAAGAAAGTCGTTTTGGAGCTGGGCGGAAACGCGGCGTGTGTCGTGGATCATGATACCGATATTGCCGAAGCGGTTGAGCGAATCGTGATCGGAGCTTTTTATCAATCCGGTCAAAGCTGTATCGGCGTTCAGCGAATTCTCGTCCATTCGAAAATCTATGATGCATTTCGAGACGCCTTGGTTGAACGATCCAAAGCGTTGATCGCTGGCGATCCCAAGAACGAAGACACCTTCATCGGCCCAATGATTTCCGAGAAAGAAGCGACTCGCCTGCATGGATGGGTTGAAGAAGCTGTTGCCGCTGGTGGAAAGTTGCTGTGCGGCGGCAATCGTGAGGGCGCCATGTTGGAGGCGACCTTGCTGGAGAATGTTTCCAAGGAACAGTCCATCTGCACTCAAGAAGCCTTTGGGCCTGTCGCGGTGCTAAGTTCGTTTGACGATTTTGAAGCGGCGCTGGACGAAGTGAACGACAGTACGTTTGGACTCCAAGCCGGTATCTTTACTCGCGATATTCACAAGGCGCATCGAGCTTGGGACAAGCTGGACGTCGGTGGAGTCGTAATCGGCGACATCCCATCGTGGCGAGTCGACAACATGCCGTACGGTGGCGTGAAGGATAGCGGGCTGGGTCGCGAAGGGATCAGTTTCGCGATTGAGGACATGACGGAAATACGCAATCTTGTGATTCGCACGCTTCCATAACCGACGTCCGAATTCAAACTTAGTTTATCAGTAAGGACGGTTATTTCTGACAAATTGCGATACTAAAACTCGTTCACATCGCAATAAATTCACTCTGCGATAGTCAATGGTCATTTTTTGTCATTCTGCTCTTTCTCGGTGACAGTTTGGTTGACGCGTTTCGTCCAATTCGGCAAGCGACGTACCGGCCAAGTTGCCAACTCAATCGGAGAATCGCCACCGAGCCA
>CAZLYM010000369.1:0-2090 GCA_964563475.1 uncultured Pirellulaceae bacterium | reverse complement strand
GACTTGATCGACCGTGAAAATTTGAAGATCGTCGATGTGAACACCTGCTCCATCGCCCGAATCTTCGCCAGCTTCACGGAACGTCAATCGAGTCAGGTCGGAATCGGCGTCCAGCAGAATGCCGACCGATTGCCACTCGCTGGTTCCAATGAAAGTTGCGGCCCACGCGTCATTCCAGCGGACACGCAACTGATCAGGGTCGGCGCTGCTGTCAGGATCCGTTCGATAATCGAAGGTAACGTAATAAGTCTGACCGGGGGTGGTTTCGATGTCTTGAAATACTTGATCGATCAAGCTGTTGTCCGAATTGATCGACAGATAGTTTTCGCCTTCGATTGGCGTTTCGTCAGCTTGAAATTGATTGACTTGAATCACACGTGGCTCAACATCGTCGGCGAAATTGAAAACCGAAAAGCCTTCGACATCTTGCGGATCAAAATTTGGTCCCGTGCCGGATCCCACATCTTCAAAACCACCGTTGACGACGGAAGTGCGCGTTACGGCCGACAGACGAACACAATGGATCAAAGATCCGCGACCGTCCCCCTCTCGATTTCCCTCACGACCGTCACGGAACTCAAGCCGCGACAGCACCGACTCTCCGTCCACGTCGTTATCAGGACTATCCGACGCGCCGGTTACGACGAACGCTCCCGTTTGCCAGACGTCACCGCCGGTCAAGGAAGCGACAAGCTCACCATTCCAATAGACTTCAAAGTCGTTGGTAGAGGTGTCGGTATTCCCATCAATGAGCGGTTGGTTGCGAAAGTCAAATGCCAATACGTACTGTTGCCCGGCCTCAGTTGCGATGTCCTGAAAGATCCGATCGTCCTGTCCGGCAACCGAATCGATGTCCAGAATCGTGCCGCGATCATTGTCGAAGCTCAACAGATTGATTCGCGAGTTTCCGTCGCCATCCCCATCGATCACATCCCAGCCTGTGACTTGGTCGCCCGGCAGGAATCGTGCTGTCGCAAACGGGTTGGTCACGCTGGAGGCGGAGCCCTGATCGAACAATTCGAAGTCACCGTTGGCAACCAGATTCGTTCCGGCGGGCAAATCGTTGGGAACCTGCAAACTGCTTGTCAAATCACCGGCCAACAACTGACGATCCTCAAGTCGAGAAAAATCAAGGCGGTTGGGAATCAGGCGTTTGCGAGGTGAGCGGTTTGAGCGATGCATCAAGGTGGT
This sequence comes from uncultured Pirellulaceae bacterium, assembly GCA_964563475.1. GTDB lineage: Bacteria > Planctomycetota > Planctomycetia > Pirellulales > Pirellulaceae > Mariniblastus. The sequence continues at coordinate 899 of CAZLYM010000369.1, read as the reverse complement.
ACTCAAAAGGTCTGTTGAAAAGTCGGCGGATAGAGTTGGAGCGACCGTGGACGCAGCTGAACTCCAAACGGTTCAGCTCTCCAGAATATATCATTTCAACTCGCAAAACCAGCATTTTCCCGTTCTGACAGGCTCTTTCTAGGCCTCCCTAGCACCAACGTAACGATTATCGGGTCACGAATCGCGATGACGTGGCGTAGCATGCCAAACTTGCCGAAGGTCGACCATCCCGCTCAAGGCGCTACGTCGTCCAGCTCAATGAAATTGCTCTGCTCCGTTGCATCCCAAACGCGAAAGGTGCCATCCCTTGATCCCGAGAACAACTTTGAACCATCAGCGTTAAAGCAAACAGCTTCGACATAGCTGGTGTGCCCTTTGAAAACGTAGAGTTCTTCATGGTTTTCCGTGTCCCAAATTCGAACCGTGTGGTCCGAAGATCCTGTGGCGAGCCGGGTGCCGTCCGGACTGAAGGCTATCGCTCGAACACGGTCGGCATGGCCTCGAGCTTGACCTGTCTCGACTCCCGTTGTTCCATCAAAGAAAAACAGTTCCCCAACTTGCGTGCCCGCAGCAATGCACTTCCCATCGGGACTGTATTTCATTGATGTAAAACGTTGGCTTTCAGACCACCTTGGTTTGCGATTCTTAAACTGAGCCTTTCGCACACGCTTTCCGGAGTCTCGGTCCCAAAAGAATAAATTCCTGTACCACCCAGCAGAAACAAAAAACTTCCCCCGCGGATCATCCGCGACAGCGTAAACGTTACTCTTGTGGCCATTAAGCGTGTGCAACAGCTTTCCCGATTCGACGCTCCAAACCTTCACTTTGTCGTCCTGTCCGCCCGAGATAACTTTCTTGCTGTCAGCACTGAATACGACGCTCCAAACTCGCGAGTCATG
>CAZLYM010000368.1:0-2093 GCA_964563475.1 uncultured Pirellulaceae bacterium | reverse complement strand
TTCGCTTCGTCGTAATTGGTGTTGTTCTGAAACGCTTCGGATTCATCGTGGATCGTCATGGCGACCAAAATCAACAGAACAGCTCGGAGGACTTTCATGATCAACTCGAAGGTTTGTTGGCGATTGTTTTTCAGTTCAAATTCCAGTTGTAAATATCTACTCAGGGAAACTTGCAAGTACATCCAAGATTAATACGACCCTAGTGCCAAGTAGGAGCGAAAAAGGATTCGAACGTCGGACCACGTATCAGGATGGAAAAGACTCCTCTGCCGCCGCCAACTGGATCATTGAGGATGGATTGCCTTGGCAAAAGCCTTCGAGGGGCAAGTAAAGGTGATGTCTCATTCCATCGCGTTGTCGCCAAGAATGAAAATCACCTGCACAGAAGCTTTGATTTCCATCGTTCCGGCAGTCATGGTGCTGGCCGGGGCTTCCGAATAGGCCAACACATTGGAAAAGCGATTGGGTTGATGGCTGAAGTTGGTTTCGGTGATCTTGTGAACGAAAGCCAGCTTGGCACCGAGGGCGCCGGCGAGAGCTTGAGCTTTCTCTTTGGCGGCGGTGATGGCCTTGAGGCGAGCGGCATCTTTGTGTTTCCGCAGATCAGTGCTTTCGAACTGGATTCCGCCAATGTCGTTGATACCGGCTTTGATCAGCCCACGATAGATTTTCTCAAATGAGTCAAGTTTCGTAATGGTGATCCCAAACTGGCGGCGAACTTCGTAGCCGATGGGCTTGAGTTTCGCGAACGGATCCTTTTCTTTGTTTGGTGCAGCATTGCCCCGTGGCAAGTCGGGTGCATTCGTTTGGAAGGGCGCATTCGTTTGGAAGGCCTGTGGTTTCACTGCATATTTCTGGCCACGTTCGGGATAGAGCGGCCGAATATTGATGACTTCGGTGCGGATAAATTTGTCTTCGACACCTGAAGATTTCAGAAATTCGACGACTGCTTTGATTTTGGTTTCGTTTTCGGTGACAGCGTCGTCTAGGCTTTTGTTTCGCGTTGTAACCGAAGCGGTAAGGAGGACTTTGTCGGGGACAACGTTTTCGGTTGCACTTCCGGAAACGGTGATGGTGGGAGGATCTGCTTTTTCATCGGCGAAAGTGAAGTTGGTTGCAAGTAACAGGACGGCAGCGACAGTGATTGCGTTTAAGCTGATTCTCTTTAAGTACATTCTCTTCATGGGATTGCCTCCAGAACTGCGATTGAATTGCTAGGGAGATTATAGCAGAAGTGTATGTAACGGCTTTGTAACAGTGTGTTGTCGAAACGGGCAAGAGTTTATTTCCGAGTTTAGTTCGTTGACCGAGATATTACTCAAATTACAGTTTCGCCTCACGGCCAAACAACAAAAAACAAACGGCGGTGCCATTCGTCGCTGACACCTTTGATTAACTCTTAGTCCGTGGACGCCGGCTCCCGTCGAAGCGTTCAGATAACGCCCAGACGAGCAACCCCAACACGATAAGTCCCAGTCCGCCCATGGCCGATCTTGGACTATCGATCACTACAAAAATCACTGTCACAGCCGTGATGATGAGATAAATCAGCGGCACAAAGGGATAGCCCCATGTCTTATAGGGGCGCGGCAGATCGGGTTGCCGCCAGCGCAGTAGAAATAGGCCGAATATCGCGAGGAAGCTATTAAAGGCCAGCATAGAGCCAGCAAAAACCAATATCGTCTTAAATGAAGACGTCAGGATGAACAGAACAGCAATCACGGATTGAAAGGCGATTGCGAACCACGGCACACCGTCTTTTGTACTTTTGGCAAGCCAGTGCATGACGGTGTAATCTTGACCGACGGCTTGCAAAGCACGCGGGCCTGCAAGGGTCATGGCACTGACTGTTGAGATAAGAAGAAGCGCGAGCATTCCGCCAACAATGCGCCCGCCTGTATCGCCAAAAATTCGATCCGCTGCGATATAACCAATTTCGACTTGATCTCTCAAAGCGTCAACGGGAGCGGCGTAGAGGAAGGCTAGATTAAGAATAACGTAAAGCACAGTCACAAGAGCCGTGCCTGTTACAAGAACGCGCGGCAGATCCTTTTGCGGATTGGCCATCTCGCCAGAGACATAGGTCGCGGCAT
>CAZLYM010000367.1:0-2145 GCA_964563475.1 uncultured Pirellulaceae bacterium | reverse complement strand
AAGTAAAAATTTGTGAAGTCTCATGTTCTCATCTCTCCTGAGGCAGTTTCAAATGTGGTGTGAAGTAGTTTCTATGACTGCACGGAAGCCCCAAATTAAAGCCGAACTACTCTCAAAAAGGAGCTCGTCCAATAAGCCAACATTTCCGTAACCTTTTCAAATTTAAACAGGTGTGACGGCTAGGTAAAGTACTATGTCAAGAAAATAGCGAAAATAACATGTTTCTCTTCGCTTTCGAGCAACAGAAAGCTGGAATTTGGTTTTCTTGCCATAAAAAAAATGCCATAAAACACTGTTTATTGTTTATGTATGGCGCCTAACAGTGTGTGGCGTCTAACAGCTTAAGGGCTGTTAGTGTGTCGGCCCAAGAAAGCACTCCTGAATTAGCTGAAAAACGCCTCCTGAATTTTCGGTTTTAAGAGCCGGCTCGGTCTTGTCGAACTCAGATCTGAGCTCTGCTTTTTTCAGCTAGGATGACAACCTTCATTTTTTCTTTTTGCCTTTCCAGATTTCCACCGGGACATCATTCTTTTGATCGGCTCCAGCGGTGCTACGGCCACGGGCGACATCAGATTCCAGCTGGGCCAGTAGTGCGGTGGCGATTTCAGACTGCGAGCTGTAAAGATTGGTGGTCTCGCCTGGATCAGTGTCCATGTCATAGAGCTGGGCGGGTATTCCGGCAGACGTTTTTCCTTTGGACCATCCGCCGGATCCGGTGCTCAGTAGCAGTTTCCATTTGCCCTGACGGTAAGAAAAACTTCCACGGACCGAATGATGAACGACGCCGTTACGAGTCGACTGGATCGGATTTCCCAAAAGCGCCGGGGCAAAACTGACGCTGTCTTCGCCAACGTTTTCAGCAACGGTTGCGCCGGACAGTTCAGCACAGGTGGCCAACAGGTCGGTCAGGCAGATAAGTTGGTCGCTTGTCGAACCAGCGGTGACTTGGGCAGGCCAGCGAACGATAAAGGGAACGCGATGTCCGCCGTCCCATAGATCGGATTTGTAACCACGAAACTGTGCGCTGGGGTAATGGCCCATTTCCTTCAGTTCGTCTGCCTTAGCCTGTTTGGCAGAGCACCCGTTATCACTGGTGACGATAACCATTGTGTTTTCGCTCAATCCTGCCGCATCAAGTGCATCAACGATCTGGCCGATCACCGCATCAGTTTGCATCACGAAATCGGCATAAGTACCCAGTTCGCTTTTTCCTTGCCACTCTTTGGACGGTAGGATGGGAGTGTGTGGCGATGTAAAAGGCACGTAGGCGAAAAACGGCTTGTCCGCTTGCTGCTGCTTGATGAATTCAACCGTTTTGCGTCCGATTTCCGGTAGCACATCGATTGCTTCAAAATCAGGATGTGCTGGCCCTTCGCGTCGCCACTCTTTGGTGACCGTTGCTGCTCCGATAAAGCGATCGTTTTCAATATAGATGTAGGGCGGCATGTCCAGCGATGCGGATATGCCGTAAAAATAATCAAATCCTAGATCAACGGGACCACCGCTGATTCGTCCTGCCCAGTCCATCCCTTTTCCAGTTTTACCGGATGGCGATTTTCCTGTGGTGGTGGGAAGCCCCAGTCCTAAGTGCCATTTACCGATGCAGGCGGTGGAGTAGCCTTGTTGTTGCAACACGCCAGCAACGGTTTGCCGATCAGCATCGATCAGAGGTCGGTCAAAACCTCTTAGGACACGGGATTGCAATCGAGTTCGCCAGTTATATCGGCCTGTAATAATGCCATAACGCGTTGGCGTACAGACGGACGAACTGGTGTGTGCGTCCGTGAAAGTCATTCCTTGTTCCGCCAACCGATCCATGTGCGGCGTGGGGATTTTTCCGCGTTCTGGATTCAGTGCCTGCACGTCTCCGTAGCCTAAGTCATCGGCCAAAATATAGATAATGTTGGGACGATCGGTGACAGGACGTTCGGCTGCCAACCCAGAAGAGGCCGCAAGAAAGACAGCAACAAAAATAGCAGTAAGAAAGTGATTGATGCTTGTTGGTTTCATGGGATTTGTTTCCAGTAGGCGATGTCGCCAGACTTCGGGAGCCGATCGGGTGATTTGAAATTTGGTTATGTTCTGCATTGCCCAAAGGCCTGAACTCTGGCGAGCCCAGCTACGAACGCTTACTTAAATCCTAGT
>CAZLYM010000366.1:0-2174 GCA_964563475.1 uncultured Pirellulaceae bacterium | reverse complement strand
TTCAGGAATCGCATGGAAGTATCGAATGTCGCTCCGCCCCACATCTCTAACGAGAACAGATCAGGAGCCAGCCGCGCGTAGGCCTCTGAGATATTCAGCAAGTCGGCTGTGCGAAATCGTGTGGCATGCAATGACTGATGAGCATCACGAAAGGTTGTGTCGGTCACGAACAAGCGTTTTTGCTCCTTGACCCATTGAGCAAATTTTTCCGGGCCGAGTTCTTTCAGTTTGTCTCGCGTACCTTTGGGAAGCGGCGTGTATTGATCGTAAGCCGGGATCGGCGCGGGTTCCCGGCGAGTTGCCACGGGGCGGCCTTCGACCAGAGGATTTCCATTGACGATCACTTCGCCTAGGAAGGTCAGTAACTTGGTCGCGCGGTTTTTACGAACCGGGAACTCAAACAGCGAAGGAGTCTTGTCAATGAATCGAGTCGTACACTCACCGCTGAGAAAGGTTGGGTGATCCAGCAGTTTTAACAGAAACGGAATGTTCGTTTTTACGCCACGAATTCGAAACTCCATCAGGCAACGCCGGGCTCGCTGCACCGCGTCGGAGAATCGTCGCCCGCGAGCCGACAGTTTCACCAGCATTGAATCGTAAAACGGATTGACGACGGCTCCAGAAAACGCGGAACCGGAATCTAAGCGGACGCCTGCACCACCCGGTGAACGGTAATGCATCACGCGACCGTAGTCCGGCATGAAATTGTTGGTTGGGTCTTCCGTCGTGATGCGGCATTGAATCGCGAAACCACTGGTTTGGATGGTGGATTGATCTCCCAGTCCCAGTTCGTCGTCGGACAGCGGCATGCCTTGCGCGACCAAGATTTGTGTCTTGACGATGTCGACGCCTGTCACTTCCTCGGTCACCGTGTGCTCGACTTGGATGCGAGGATTGACCTCGATAAAGAAGAACTCGTTAGTGGTTCCGTCAACGAGGAACTCGACCGTGCCCGCGTTTTGATACTTTACTTGCTGGCCAATTGAGATCGCGGCGTCGCACAACGCTTGTCGCACTTCGGGAAGCAACGTGGGAGCCGGTGCGATTTCGACAACTTTTTGGTGTCGTCGCTGAACCGAGCAATCTCGTTCCCACAGGTGGACTAGATTTCCGTGAGTGTCGCCCATCAACTGGACTTCGATGTGCCGTGCGTTTTGGATGAATTTTTCCACGAAGACATCGGGACTGCCAAACGCAGAAAGCGATTCGCGAGTGGCTTGTTCGAACGCCGCGTCGAATTCGTCCTCACTCTTGACGACTCGCATGCCGCGACCGCCACCGCCATGAGCCGCTTTAAGGATCAGCGGATAGCCAAGGTCGGCCGCCTGCTTGCGTCCGCTCGATACGTCTTTGATGGCTTCGTCGGTGCCTCCGAGAACCGGGACGTTGGCCGATTTCGCCAGTTGGCGTGCCGACGTCTTGTCGCCCAAGCTTTCTAGTGTTTCTAGGGTTGGGCCGACAAACACGATGTTGTTTTCAGCACAGGCTTTGGCGAGCGCCGGGTTCTCGGACAGGAAGCCATAGCCTGGATGAATGGCGTCGACACCGTGATCCCGACAGATCTGAATCAGGGCGGGGATGTTCAGGTAGGACTTGATCGGTTCACCCGGCGAGCCGATCTGATAGGCTTCGTCCGCCTTGAAACGATGCAGAGCATAACGGTCCTCGTGCGCGTAGACAGCGACCGTGCTGATTCCCAACTCGGTAGCACTGCGGAGCACTCGAATAGCGATTTCACTACGATTGGCGACAAGTAGCTTTTTGATCGGTGGCATTGGGAAGGTGTGCAGAGTGAAAAGGGGCGTGAAGAAAGAACTTAAGCCCGATTTTAACACAGTCCACCGGTTCAGCAATCTTCCCGCAGGATCACAGAACACAAAAGTTTCGACAAGCCATCCAGTCACCATGGAGCGGACTGCTTTGTTGCACTTTGACGGTTATTCCAATGTCAAAGGCAAGCAAAAAGTATAGCAACAGTACTTTTACCGCAATGTTAGCCGCAAAGGGAAGCCAGTTGCGTTGAAACAAAAAAAGAGCATGGTCCAATCGACCATGCTCTTTTGGTTTTCTCAAAGCAGAGTTGCTAAGTTTTAACGTCGTCGACGAGCCAGACCGGCTAGGCCCAGTCCGATCAGCAAGGCACTACTGGTCGGTTCGGGAACCGCAGTAGCGAC
>CAZLYM010000365.1:0-2195 GCA_964563475.1 uncultured Pirellulaceae bacterium | reverse complement strand
GCGGAAGGGAACGCAAACGCAGGATTAACACCGCCCATGTAGTCACAATAGTAATCGGCACGAGGATCATGATCAGAATGCTGATCGCGTAGCCGGTGTCCAGACCGTTGGCGGCAAGGTGTTCTTTGCAGCTGGGGCAGGCGAGCAAATTTGTAGGACAAAATAACGAAAAGAGTAAGGCTGACATGATCGGCAGCGCGTTCAGGGCTTGGGGGCCCGTTGTTCGAGTAATTTTCCGCGATGACGATTTACGATCCATAGTACGGCCGCAGCATTAAGTAACAGATCGGTCCGGAAACGGCGACGTACAGCCAGACGGGAAAAACGTACTTTGCCATCCGCCGATGTTTTTGTACTTGGTTGGTAAAGCCGTAGATCCACGTGAACAGGATGAACGGAAAGCTGACGGCAGCTAGGATAATGTGCGAGACCAAAAGCAAAAAGTACACCGTGCGTGTCCAGCCGATACCTCCGAATTTTGTCTCGGGCGTTGTGAAATGGTAACTCACGTAGCACAGCAAGAACAGAATCGAGCAGATCATGGCGGCAGAGATGGCTCGTTTGTGAGCCGTTACCTTTTTCTGTTTGATCATCACGAGAGCAATGATCAGAAACAGAGCGACCATTGAGTTCAGCGTGGCGTGGACGGCCGGCAGAAAACTCAAATCGAATCCCTCCGGCAGTTGAATTTTGATCTGCCGCATGGCTCCAACCAATCCCAGCACAGCCACCGTCAGAATCCAAGCGACCACGTTCAGTCGCCGCGCCAGTGGTAGGTTGGGTTTGTTGATGGCCGCCGTTTCGGAAGTCGATTCGATCATCGTAGCGAGGCTCCGGTGGGAACCGTTTCCTGTTGCAGTTCTTCGATCAGCGTCATCATGGCTTCCTCTTGGCCGTCCTGTTGCCAATCGAATTTGCCTCGGAGGTTACTCCAGCGGTCCACCACGAACAGCAATGAGGAATGATTTTCCTTGTCCGCCGATACGCCAAAATATTCGGCTCCAATACGTTTGGTCAACGTGTTGGAATCACTCGTCAGAAATGTCCAGTCATCGGTGTTGGCTCCGATCTTTGCTGCGTAGTCTTTCAGGCGTTTGGGAGTGTCGCTACCCGGGTTGCTGGTGATGCTGACAATATGCGGCTTGGCCGTGTTGAAGCGCTGGTCGATTTTATTTTGCAATTGCAACAGGTACTCGTTCTGTTGCACGCAGATTCCAGGGCAATCGATGAAGAAGAAGTTCGCGATCCAGACCTTGCCAGTCAACTGACGTGAGAAAAACGGCTGCTCGTCTTGGTCCGTCAGGTGAAAATCGTGCAGCCACGGAATGGTGTTCAGGTCGATGGGCGGTTTGCCGGCCAGAGCATTTCGCGTGGTGATTGTTTTGCCAAACGGCGGTTCCTGTTCGTCGGCGGTTTGCTTGGCGACTTCTAGGAAGCGTTTCATGTCATACGGATCGTCCCATTTGAAACGGTCTCGGTAGCGTCCCCATTTGTCCACCAGCAAAATGTTGCCCGTATGCGTCGCCGGATTCACGTCGACGTTAAACTGCTGAGCACCAATTTCGACGACCTTGTGTTTCGGTCCGGTCAAGAACGACCATCGCGGTGCTTGCGCATCGTAGTCTTGAGCGTAGCGATTGAGAATTTCGGGCGTGTCGTTTTCCGGGTCGACGGAAATCGAGACGAACGCAATGGGTTCTTTGCTGGTTTGATCGTTCAGTCGGCTGACTTGAGTGTTCAAGTCGCGGCAGATGCTAGGGCAGGCGGCAAAGAAGAAGCTGACAGCGTATGGAGTGCCCAGCATGTTGGCCGAATCGAATGGTTCGCCGTTCTGGTCGACCAGTTCAAATCGATCGATGTCCGGCAGGTGTTCCCACGGCACGTCTTCGAACACGGCTCCAGGGACATCGTTGCCATGGTCAGTATGATTAATCACAGGCACGGCGGCGTGCTTGCGGGTGGCTTGCCAGGCAACGACCGCTCCGCATGCTGCCACCAACAGCCATAGAACAATGGGGACGATTTTTCTCAATGCACTGCCTTTTCGATCACGGTCTTCTAAAACTAAATGTTGGTTGCTAAACCTTCGTTCCAATCACAACCTGAAACGCGAGCAAGAGAATCGTTGGACGTCCCACGCTCACGCTTCGGGTTATGAATGTCTGCGATAGGCGATTAAAAAATCCAAACCAAAC
>CAZLYM010000364.1:0-2196 GCA_964563475.1 uncultured Pirellulaceae bacterium | reverse complement strand
TCCGCATTCCGCATTCGAAACTACTCCCACTCAATCGTCGCGGGGGGTTTGGAGCTGATGTCGTAACAGACGCGGTTGACGCCCGAGACCTCATTGATGATCCGTGTCGACATCTTGGCCAGTACATCGTAGGGCAAGCGTGACCAATCGGCCGTCATGAAGTCGTCGGTGTTGACGCAGCGAATCACCAATGCGTTCTCGTACGTTCGAGCGTCTCCCATCACGCCGACGCTTTGGACCGGCAACAACACGGCAAACAACTGCGATGTTTCTCGATACAAACCCGCCTGGTTGATCTCGTCAATCACGATGGCATCCGCTTCGCGAAGTACTTCAAGTTTTGGTTCGGTAATTTCTCCCAAACAGCGAACCGCCAAGCCTGGGCCGGGGAACGGATGCCGCCAGACCAATTCTTCAGGCAACCCCAACTCAATGCCCAACCGCCGCACTTCGTCTTTGAACAAGTCACGCAACGGTTCAATTAGCTCAAACCCAAGTTCCTCAGGCAGGCCGCCCACGTTGTGGTGGAGTTTAATGGTTGCCGCGGGGCCGTCGGGAGCCGCTCCGCTTTCGATGACGTCGGGATAAAGTGTCCCTTGAGCCAGAAATTTCGCGTTCTCGATGTGTTCCGCTTCGGCTTTGAAGCAATCGATAAAGGTGTGCCCAATCTTCGTACGTTTCTCCTGAGGATCCGTGACACCGGCTAACTCCGACAGAAAACGCTCGGCGCCTTTTACCACGCGCAGGTCAGCCTTGAAATGGTTAGTGAACTGATCGACAACGATCTGGGTTTCGCCTTTTCGCAACAATCCATTGTCAACCAAAATGCAGGAAAGCTGCGGCCCAATCGCCTTGAACAGCAACGCTGCGACTACCGAGGAATCAACTCCGCCAGACAGACCGCAGATCACTTGGTTTTCACCCACCTGTTTTCGAATTCGAGCAATCGCCTCATCTGCGAAATCGCTCAGCTTCCATGTTCCTTGGCAGCCACAAACTTCATACAAAAAGTTCTTCAGCAGCGTCGCACCATGAGTCGTATGCGTCACTTCGGGGTGAAACTGCAATCCGTAGACCGGACGATCTTTGTGTTTGATGGCGGCCACTGGGCAGGTATCGGTCCGAGCTATTCCAATAAAATCCTCGGAAACCTGTTGGACTTGATCTCCATGGCTCATCCAGACTTGGGCATTTCCTGGGAAGCCGTTGAACAGCGGATCGGGAGTTGAAACTTCGCAATACGCGCGACCGTATTCCCGAGTCTTTGTACTGTCGACTTTTCCGCCAAGTGAATCGCAAACCAACTGCATCCCGTAGCAGATCCCAAGAATTGGAATATCGATATCGAACAGGCTAGGATCGCATTTTGGGGCTCCGTCTTCGTAAACGCTGGCTGGCCCACCTGAGAGAATGATTCCACTGGGATTATGGTTCGCGATCTGGGCCGGCGTGATATCGTGCTTGACGATTTCACAATAGACGCTTTGCTCGCGGACTCGCCTCGCAATTAGCTGGGCGTATTGTGACCCAAAGTCCAGCACCAGAATGCGCTGATCGGTGGTGCGGGCCTGAGTTGAAACTTCGTTATCTACAGCGACTGTCATCGAGCGTTCGTCCAGCAGGATCGGCCATTGGTAGGCCACGGTTGCCAATTACAAAACCCGCCTCAACCGTTCCGAGCGGAGAAGCGGGTTCCTTATAAGCGTGTTTTCTTTGCCGCAGATTATATCCGTTTTCGGGGCGGTTTCCAGCGACCCGCACGACCGTCAATTGCCGCGTAAATCAGCCCAAACCAAGGGCTCGGTTCCCAAAGCCTTTCGCCATGTTGTCAAACTGACGCCGCGCCGATACGGTACAAGCTGAATCAACGTTTTCTGCCAGCGAGCCAACATGAAAATCCTGATTACCAACGATGATGGCGTCCATGCGCAGGGAATTATTCAGCTTGCCCACCGAGTCAGCGAAGATGCCGAAGTCTTCATCGTGGCGCCTCGGACCGAGCAAAGTGGCATCTCTGGCGCGATGACATTTTTGCGGCCACTGTTTCCGGTCAAACTGGATGGCATCCGTGATTCGCGAGACAACGACATTCCCGGTTACTCAGTCGATGGAACTCCGGTCGATTGTGTGAAGCTGGCATTGTTTGACCTGTGCCCGTGGAAACCAGACATCGTGATCAGCGGGATCAACGGAGGA
>CAZLYM010000363.1:0-2263 GCA_964563475.1 uncultured Pirellulaceae bacterium | reverse complement strand
CCAGTTTAATGGATCTGCGTATGCATGGATGGGGAACGTGGTCATGCCAATGAATGTATGGTCTCGGGTTTCCAGTCAGGCTGAAGCTGTGTTCACTTTCGACTCAAACCATCCTAGTGTTGTTAATTTTGCCAGGGCAGATGGTTCCGTTAGCTCCGTATCTGAGGATGCGAATATAGATACCATGCGTGCTCTTTCAGGCCGCGCGGACGGCGCGGTTATATCTCTACAGTGAGCTCCCCCAGGAAACTGCGAGGAAGAGTGTTTTTTTAAATCAATTCATTTGTAAAGATAAAAGTGGTAAAATTAAAATTGTTGGTATTGTTTGCCTTGATGTCGGTTTCGATTGGGTGTTCTGAGAAGAAGATCGTCGAGCCTAACCGAGATGATTTTATATCGGGTGAAGTCGAGACGATGATCGGCCTGCCAGAGGACGATGACGATTCGGAGTAGCCAAATGTGCTCTCTGGCTGTAGCGTCCTAGGCTTGTGGTATGTAACCTTTGGGCACCGGCGAAAATAGAGGGATGTCCCCATCGGTTGTTAAAACTCTCAGTGGCCTCGCTCGAATTATCGAGTAACTTATTACGGGACTCGTGCGCGGCGGCGTCATGGCTCACTTCCCAAAATTACGGCGAGAGAATTTCCCCGAAATGATCTGCTGAGCATACTTTTTTTGATTTTGAAAACGCAGAATGGGTATAGTATTGGTATTCCTTTCGCTTCTGAGCACAGGCGTGGCTGCTCACCAACCGCGTTAGATCCGAAAGTTCCCAAGAGACAAAAACCTTATAGCGGGCAACGCACAACTTTGGCCGCTTTGTTCAAACCACTCTCGGAGACCTATTATGCGATTTACACGACTTTGCTTTGCGTCTTTAGCCGCGACAATGTTGCTTGCCAGTCAAGCCTCCGCTCAACTGGATGGTGATGGTCCATCACCCGCAACAGATTTTGACGTTGTCACCGACTTTCCTGGCGGTACCCCCCCAACCCAAGGCAGTACCTTTGGGGATCCTAGCGGGGGGATGCTGAACCAAGTCAACGTTAGCGCCCCTATTGATGCTCTTTTCCTTCAAGCACAAGTCCATTTCGCCGAATTCAACGTCTCCGGCACCGGCTCCACTGGAATCCAAACTCAGTTCTTCAACTCCGAAATCAATATCTCTAGTGGCAGCTTGGGGGAAGTGCCATTTTTCACTACGAATATTTCTTCCCGGGCCGTATTTAATGATTCCTTCGTCTCAATTACAGGCGGCACCCTAGGGAATAACGCGACACTTCGGAGCGGCTCCACTCTCGTTCTCGACTCAGGCATAGTTGGGCAGGACATTGAATCAGAAGTTGGTAGTACCATCGAAGTCAATGGCGGCGAATTCAGTACGACTAGGCCATTCGAAATCGATGGCGTCTTCAATTTCAACGATGGCGTTGTTGGTCCATCAGGTAATTTCAATTCCAATAGTATTCTAACCATGTCCGGAGGCACTTTAGGCGGCCTCGGCAACCCGGGTAACAGCGCTGACGTTTTTGGTGTTGCCAACTTTAGTGGTGGTACCATCGCCCCACGGTTTGATGCTGAAGCAGGCAGTACCGTCACTATCACCGGCGGCGACTTTGGTCTCGAATTCGATGCTTTTGGTACTGTCAACATTAGCAGTGGCACTTTTTTCACTGTCAACCTGACTGGTGGCGTCAGCTTGAATGATAGTAATATCCTCACCGGGACTTCGTTTAACGCCGAAGACGGCAGCATCGTCAATATCAGCGGCGGCGACTTTGGTCAATTCTTCGAAGCCCATGGAGGTAGCGTGGTCGACATCACTGGCGGTGATTTCGCTAATGACTTCGATTGTCAACCCGACTGTCTTGTCACCATCTCTGGCGGTAGCTTCGGAACTGACTTCAACACCCGGTTCAACTCCAACGATGGCGACGCCAACGTAACTATTTCCGGGGGTACCTTTGCAGGTTTCTTCATAAACCAAGGCTCAAACACTGAGATCAGTGGTGGCGACTTTGACACTTTCCGAAACGATGACAGTGGTAGTGTTAACTTTACAGGAACCGAGTTCACCCTTGACGGTGTGCCCATCACTGACCTCGGTACGACCGAAATCAATGATCGCAACGTTACCCTAGCAGGGGTACTGGCTGACGGCAGCGCATTCAGTTTCGAGCTCGACACCACTGTTCCAGCGGATCTTGGGGCTGGTTCCGGGGATTTTTTCTCCAGCGCTGGCTCTGTGTCTGTAACTCTTGTA
>CAZLYM010000362.1:0-2263 GCA_964563475.1 uncultured Pirellulaceae bacterium | reverse complement strand
GGCAGTGAATTCAAATCCAGATTTTTGAGAATTTGAAACTGCAAGTCTTCGCACCCGTTTGCCCGCAGCCATTCCAACACGGCCGGAAGTCCAGTAATCGCATTGCGAAAGTGTGCAAACTGGAACTGAACTTGGCGTCCGTCAGATGAGACTATCCCGGCGGTCAGCATGTACTTGAAGGGCTCGCCATTGCCACGCAAGTGGCTACGTCCAAGGCGCCCATCATCATGATCCTTGGGAGTGATTCCAATCGGATTGGTCCCCGGTATTCGGCCCAGCAATTCGGCCAGTTTTGATCGCCAAGGCTTCTCCTCCATCGTATTGGCTTGAGCATTCAAACGCTTGTCTTGGAACCGGCCCGGTCGCCGATCCCAGTGTTCAAGCACCGACGCATCAACGTTTCCAGATTGGTCTGCCCGCAACTGATCGACCGCCGCTTCGTATCGTTCTTCGTAGACGCGATCGTACTGCTCCATCTTCTGGCGAACCTGTTCCTTCATATTTTCGCCCGCTATTTCGTCATTTTCATCGCGGTTCGATTCCAAACTTGCATCGTCCAACAGTTCGCTGAGCTTGGACAATACCGGATCGCTGGCTGCATCAAACGGCGCGTCAAGAATCCGCCGAGTCTCACGACGATGAAACTGACTCGGGGAGACCTGATATTCAGGGGACCAAGGTTCGATCAGTCCCAAATCATTCCCAAACATCAACATTTCGTTGGCTTGGTGCGCGATTCTTTCCGCCAACTGGCTGTCGGCAACGGTGCAGTCGATCCGAAAATGAAAAACCGAATGGGTGTTAAACCAGTGATGCGATTTCACGCTGGACTTGAAAGCCGCAATCATTGCGGCTCCCGATGCGGTTTCTGCCTGATCAAGATCAAGAGACACCAAAACGAAATTCCCCGCAGTCGCCAACGCGAACGGGCAGTCAGCATACTGCTTCAATTGAGCGACACACGATTGGACCGCGTTCACGTCCTGACAAATGCCCAGCATTAGGTAGCGGTGCATGTGATCGTCGACCGGTTGAGCATCCGGACGCCACACCGCCATACCAGTATCACTGGAGACACGGACGACCGGAGCCGTGGTCCAGTTCTGCTGCCATTCAGGCCACTTCAACACGACCACCAGCACGCCAAACGAGATTACCCACCCAGCAAGATACAATAGTGTCAGTAAGAACGTGGCGACGGCGCCCGGCGGCCGCGCGGTGATCGCATTAAAAATTTGCTTGGTTTGCTGAGCCAGTGGCTTGGGCAGCGAGTTGGGGCCCTCGGTAGGCAGGTGAGCTACGATCCTTTCCACCGTAGCACGCGGAATCGTTTCACTGTCGTCCGAGACGGTTTCCAGTCCTTCCGATTTCACCTTTTTTGCGATGCTGGAATTTTTGATTGCGACCGGCACGGCCATCATCATCAGGGCACCGAAGCCCATAAAAAAGTACAGCTGCCACGTGATTCCGATCGACACCATGCCAATTGCTGCGGTCAAGCGGAACAGCACATCCAGCCACGGCTGACGGCAAAAGTACAATGCATGAGCCACCCAGCCTCCATCCAGCGGCAGCAATGGCAGCAAGTTGAAGACGTTGACCAGCACGATCATTAGTGTCGCGTTCCGCCAGAGTTCGTTCTGAGTTTGGATTGCGATCACCGCCATGGGAATCGCCAGCAGGATTCCTGGAATCGGGCCCGCTAGGGAAACCAGCACTTTCTTCCAGCCCGGGATATTGAAATGCTGCCCGGAAACGGCTGCTCCCAGCAAAGGCAGAAAGAACATTTTCAAGTTGCGGTAGCGGAAGTACCGCATCGCCACGTAGTGCCCAAGCTCATGAAACAGCAGAATCGGCACCAGATAAAGAACGAGCTCGATGGACCAGAACCACGCACCGAGCGCAACAAACAGGGCGGCCGAACCGAGCAACAGCGAGACGGAGCGAAGGCTGGAGCTCGATTTCGAATGAGCCTGCTCAAGTTCGGCCATCACCGCATCGACGCGTTCGGTCTGCGACATGGTCGTCGTTAGCTCGGGGAGATTCGTCAACGTAGCTTCCGTGTTGTCCTATGCGCCTAGTGCCTTGGCAAGAGCTTTGGCAAAATTGAATGTTGGGGTGGTGATTCGTCTCGCCAGCAGGAATTCGTGTTGAAACGAAACCTCAACCCCAGTTCTTAATAGAAAAACTGCATGGATTGCCGTAAGTCCTTGCCAACGAATCCCAACCCGACACGTAAGTGAGGGACCGATCCCTCGCTGAC
>CAZLYM010000361.1:0-2294 GCA_964563475.1 uncultured Pirellulaceae bacterium | reverse complement strand
CAACCTCTTTGGCGCTCAGTCCCGCACGCTCGAGCGCTTTGCGGATCACGTCTTCTTGGGCTTTTGGGTTGGGCACGGTCAGTCCGCTGCCAGCTCCGTTATGACCGATCGCCGAACCGCGAATAATGCCGAGAACTTGATCGCCATCGCGCTGTGCATCCGCCAGACGTCGTAACGTCAGCACGCCACAGCCTTCACCGCGCAGGTATCCATCGGCTGCGGCGTCGAAGGCACGTGAATGTCCGCTGGGCGAAAGGGCTTTTAATTTACACGTTAAAATGTTGGTCGTCGGCGAACAGATTGCGTTGACCCCGCCAACAAGTGCCCGATCACACTCGCGCCGAGACAGACTTTGGATCGCTAGGTGTAGTGCCACCAAGGAAGAGGAACAAGCCGTGTCTACTGCCAGACTCGGCCCTTTCAATCCTAGGTACCATGCCAGCCGGCCGCTGAGAAAACTGCCTGCCGCGCCGGTCGCGATGTAGGGATTCAAATTGAGAAACGAATCACTGGCTTCGTTTTGATAATCGTTGTGCATCCAACCGACGAAGACTCCCGTGTGGTCGCCGATCTCTTCGGGGATCCAGCCTGCACGCTCGATCGCTTCCCAGCCAACTTCCATTAGCAATCGCTGCTGCGGATCGACCCATGTCGCTTCGCGTGGTGAAATTCCGAAGAACTCGGGATCCATTTGTGAAAGGTTGTCCAGGAACACGCCGCGACGGGCGTACATCTTGCCGGGCACTTCTGGGTCTTCGTCGAAAAAGGCGTCCATGTCCCAGCGGTCTTCCGGGATGTCGCCGACCAGATCGTCTTGTCGAATAAGCGACTGCCAGAATTTTTCCGGCGTGTCGGCTGTTTTGGGAAAACGACACGCCATTGAGACGACCGCGATCGGCTCGGCGGTTCCGTCGCTACGAGCACCTTCGCTTTCCATCGCTGCGAGCTGTTGCTTGAGCTCGCGGATTTTCAGCAAGGCCTGCTTGTTCGCGGAAAGTGACGACGAATTAGTCATTGGCTATTCAAGTTCTTTCATCAGTTCGACTAACGCTTCCTCTTCTGACATCTGTTCGATGTCAGAACGGATTGGCGATCTGAAATGTGGGGCAGCGGGAGTGCCGGTGGTAGGTTGAGTCGTGCCCGATGGGTGAGCAGCGCGGTGGTCTGAGTCGATCGTTTCAACCAGAAAGCCAGCCAGATCGCTGATCCGTGGGTAGTCAAACAGTAGCGTCGGGGGAAGTTCTGGCTCCCTGCCGATTTCGATTTGCAGTTGAGTACTCAAGGAGACCATTGCCAGAGAATCGAGTCCCGCGTCGACAAACGACTGATCCGCGTCTGGCGACGATTCCTCGCCCGAGAGATTTCGAACCTGCTGGCGGAGGAATTCGATGGTCGTTCGCAACCTTTCCGATCGGTGTGACTTTTGCAGCAGCGGTTTTAGCGTTGGCGACTGCGCGGCCAACGGCGCTGCAGTATCGGTTTGGCCATTCATTGACGCGACGTTGATCGACTCGGCCGCCATTTCGCGGAGCTTTGTTTTGAGCACTTTGCCGGACGGGTTGCGGGGAAGTTTCTCAATCGCCACCATCCGCCGCGGCACTTTATAATTCCCAAGATGCGATTGCGCGTAGGCACTGATATCCGATAACGCGGTTTGCTCGGGAGTTCCTTCGGTCAGGACCAGAAAGCCAAACACTTGCTCTCCAAACACGCTGTCCGGAGCTCCCACGATGGCCACTTCGGAAACAGCATCGTGATCTAACAGGACTCGCTCGACTTCCGCAGGAAAGACTTTCAGGCCGCCGACGGTGATCATGTCTTTCACGCGATCAACAATGTATAGGTAGCCGGACTCATCGAGCTGTCCGATGTCGCCTGAATAAAACCAACCTTCCCGAATGGCATCTGCTGTTTCCTTTGGGCGGTTCCAATACCCCAGCATCACATTGGGGCCGCGGATCGCAATTTCACCCGGCTCTCCGGTCGAGCAAGATTCGCCCGTTTCGGGGTCGACGATTTTAATTTCTACCGAATCGATTGGCATGCCGATCGAACCGGGAACGAATTTGAGCCGATGGTTGTAAGTCGCAAATGGAGACGTTTCGGTTAGGCCATAGCCTTCGTGAATCGGCAAGTTGAATTTTTGTTGCCAGGCGTTGCCGGTTTGAATAGGCAACGTGGCGGCGGCGGAAAAGCAGTAGTTTACGCCGGCGAGTTCTTCCACGGTGCAGCTGTCCAGCAATAGGCTGAACATCATCGGGACACCGTAGAGCTGCGTTATGTTTTGATCCGCG
>CAZLYM010000360.1:0-2313 GCA_964563475.1 uncultured Pirellulaceae bacterium | reverse complement strand
GAATGAGAAGTTTGGCATGCTAGGCACTGAAAACCTTCTTCACTCACGTTGAGGATTTGTCATTTTTTATTTGTCAATTTTCATTTGTCATTGTTGCAATTCTATTGCTTTAAACCCCTGATCACCGAACACCGAAAACCGAAAACCGTTACCCTTCCCTCACATCAAACTCCAGCTTCCATTCCCCTTCTCCGCCGGTGCCGATGCACCAAAGCTCGAACATCCCAAGCTCGGTGATTCGAGACTCAAAACGAACCGGAATGCAACTGCTTTCTGAGTTTGGTTGATCGTTCTCCGTTTCCAGATTGAGCGTTGCTTCCAGCGGGTCAGTTTCTGAAAGTTCTTCTTCGGTCCATGCATTGAGCAGCGTCCCTGGCTGATCTTCCTTGCGAACATTGGACAGGAAAAACCGAAACTTGGCCGGGCGACCGGTCACTAAGCCAATCTCGCCTCCCGGCACTTCCGCTTCGGATCCTTCCTCCATGCCGAACGGAACCACGCACAGAGCTTTCAACGGTCGGGGAGCACCGGGGATCGCCAAACCTGCTGACTCGATGCCGACATAATAAGTCGCGGCGACGCCGCCACGAATTCGAATTCCGCCGTTCTGTTTGCTCCAACCGTAGTGGCACGCACCAGTCGCTACGGCATGGTCCAAGTCATGAACGCCGGGGAGTGATTGAGTTTCCTTCGCTTGATCGGATGAATCGTCCCAGTTTCGTAAGACTTCCAGCAGTCGGTCTCGGAATCCGTTGGCCTTGAAGACGCCGCCGTTGAACAGAATCCACTGCGGAAACATGATCTTCGAATCGTTTTCGCCATCGGTTTTCTGGTTCGCACAATGGGCATCCAGAAACTGGGCGACGTGTCGAGTGATGCGAGGGTCGGACTCGTAGGCGAGTCCTATCTCTTGGAACCCGGACGCCGGTTGACGTTCGGGGCGATCGGATCGCTGGCATTCGGGCAGAAAACCATCAAGCAGCAAATCGGTTGCGTCCTCCTTGGGAACTTCAACCGACACGGTGCCACCGATTAGTTTGCTTCCGCGTCCTAGCACGGAGATCTTGTAGGAGTCATCGCCATCCTCGGCCAGCAGTGCTTCTTTTGCGGCGCGGCAACTGTGCCAGAGCGAAACCGATTGCCACGGGTTTAGGTCGGTGCCCTGCTGGGCAAATTTCTGCGCGACCGAATGAGCTAGCGTCAAATCCATGTTGTCGCCACCGACCAGCAAATGGTCTCCCACCGCGGCCCGATCAAGCACCAAGTCACCCGATTCGTCTTTGACGTGGATCAAGGTCAGGTCCGTTGTGCCGCCGCCAATATCGCAAACCAACACGGACTCGCCCGCCTTTAGCTGCTTCCGCCAGTCGTCGCCTTGAGCAGCCAGCCATGCGTAGAGCGCCGCCTGAGGTTCCTCCAGTAAAATAAAATCGGCAGGCAGTCCCGCAGCGAGTGCCGCTTCACGAGTCAATTCTCGAGCGACAGGATCAAACGAAGCGGGGACGGTCAGGACGACTTTTTGGTCAGTGATTTTTGCATCGGGATACTGGTGCTCCCACGCCGCAATCAAATGAGCCAGATAGTATTGCGATGCGGTGACGGGCGAGATTTTCTCGACTTCGTCCGAAGCTCCAGCTGGTAGCACGGGCTGACGCCGATCGACGCGAGAATGACACAGCCACGACTTGGCCGCGACGACGGTGCGATCCGGGGCTTCGGCACTGCGTTTGCGAGCCCATTCTCCGACCACGTAGTTGCGGTCCTTTGCCCATGGCAGATTGAAGGCGCCTTCGGCCGATTCCGACTGGGTGCCCAGATAGACGAAGGACGGCAGCGAGGGGCGTTTGTCCAGCGTGCCAGCGGCGACCAGTTGCGGGATCTCCAGCAACTCAATAGCAGCAGATTCAGAGTTCAGATCAGAGTAGGCCAGCACATTGTTGGTCGTGCCAAGGTCGATGCCAATGATGTATTGAGCGGTCATGTCAAATCGTTTCGCGAGATGAAATAGCGAACAAAGCTAACGCAAGAACGTTCGGCCGAGTCAAAGCTCAATCTCAATTGGGGCGACGACGTTGGCAGATGTTTTGCTGCCCGTCCAGTTGGGGACCTCGCATTTCCTTGCTTCCCAGCCATGATGAGCCAGTTTGCCTTTGTAGGGTGCCTCGCCACTGACGTTGCCTGTTAGGCTGAATCGCCCTGCATCAAAATCAGCGGGTGTCTCCACGGTTGAGCCATCTTCCTGATCGATCAACGGTTTGAGATCGAAGATGCGGTCGAGAACTTTTCCGGTGTTGCTTAACACATCTCGCGCCG
>CAZLYM010000359.1:0-2330 GCA_964563475.1 uncultured Pirellulaceae bacterium | reverse complement strand
AGGACAATGTATTGTTCTTCGTCCATGACGGGATCGGCTACGCTGATTCATTTTCAACCCTGACCTTCCAAGTAACTGGAGGAACGGCGACCGGTCAAGACAATAGTATTACGTTACCAGAAGACAGTTCGCACACCTTCGCTGACAGCGACTTTGGCTTTAACGATTTCGATGGCGATACGCTTAACCGAGTCCGGATCGTGAATGCCCCGCAGTTCGGCCAGTTGCTGGCTGACGGTGTTCTGATCTCGGATGGCGACGAGGTTCTGGCGGATGTCATCCAAGGTGGTCAGCTGGTCTATCAACCTGTGGGCGACTTCTCAGGCGGGGACACCTTGGAGTTTCAGGTAAACGATAGCAATGGCTTTTCGGTCAACTCGAACACGCTGACGTTCCAGGTAACGCCGGTCGTGGATGGACCTTCACTGGTCAGGGGTGATGGCTTCGGATCTGCAACTGTTGCTGCACCAGTGAACCTAGAGACAACCGGAGACCAACACAGTCCGACCATCACTTCATTGCCGAGCGGTAACTACATTGTGGTCTGGCAATCGGATGACACGGACTTGGCGTTGGACAGCGACAACGATGGCAACACTGACGATGGCCAACAGGTCTTTCTACAACAGTTCGACGCAGCGAACAACCGAGTGGGAGCTACGATGCTGGTGGCAGGCCATCTCGCCGGTGACCAAACCGATCCTTCAGTGACGACGCTGGCCGATGGAACCTACATCGTCGCATTGACCACTCCTAGCTTAGATGGAACCGACGTCGTTGCTCAGCGATTCGATCTAAACGGAAACGTACTGCTCAGCGACGGGATGATCGACAATGACAGGCTTGCGACCATCACATTGGCCCAGCATGATTCGAACGATCAACGCGATGTCACTGTAACGGCACTTAGCGATGGAGGCTTTGTGGCGGCATGGACTACGCTTGATCAAATGCTTGAACCTTCTAACAGTTCTGCCACGGTAGCAAGGATCTTTGACGCAAATGGAAACGGGGGGGAAGAGTTTCTGTTGAACGCGGTAGATTCGATGAATCCGCGCGAACAGACTTCTCCTCAGTTGACCGAGCTTGACAACGGGCACATCGTCGCGACATGGACCGACCTTGATTCGGATCAAGTGAAGTACCGCGTGTTTGATTCGACCGGCACTGCGCTGACCGGTCCAGACTCGGTGGACGAAACCACCGCAACGGCGGATGCGGATCCACGCGTGGTGTCTCTGGGTGAAAATGGCTTTGCCATTGTCTGGACTGATGGCTCGGCCCCCGGCGATACCCAAATTGTTGGACGTGTTTTCGATCTGGACGGTTTCCCTTCAAGCTCGCGACAGGTCCTCAGTTCGGGGCTTCTCGCCAGCGACGTTGCGCCTGAGATTGTCGCACTGGACGACGGTGAGTTTCTGCTCGTTTGGGGTTCCGTCGAATCAGGGAACAATGAGAATGAGATCTTGGGGATTCGATTTGACGAAGACTTGACTGCCACCAGTGAAGTTTTCACGGTGGACTCGGTGCAAAGTGGTTCTCAAGTCGCGCCAGCTTTAACTGTTTTGCCCAACGGAGCGATAGCAATCGCTTACACCAGTCCGGATACGGCCAACGGCGGTAACGGCTCTGACAGGGACGTATTTGTCGAGCAGGTGGTTCCCGTTATCTATACTGACCAGGATGCTTTGCTTGATCTGGATCTTGGCCTACTCGACCAGGACGTTGATGGCAGCGAGGTGTTCACTGGACTGAGGATCAGTGGTTTGCCCACTGGCTCGCAGATTTCCGATGGGGTAAACACGTTGACCATCAGTGATCCGTTCCAAACGCAAAATCTCATCTTACCAGCGAACGACCCGGCGGCTGGTATGAATTTCATGGTCGAGAATCTATCGTTTCGCCCTCCCGCCGGTTTCTTGGGAGAAGTTCTGGTCACGGTGAGTTATGAATTCGATGATGTGGGCGCCGACGGCGTAGGCAGTGTGAGCGGGGTGGGGTCTCAATCGTTCTTGATTCGAGTCACATCAACGACAAGTATGATTGTGCTGACCCCGATCGCCGAAACCGTTAGCGAGAACGGGACAGTTCAGCTTGACGTTGCAAGTTCGCCCGGTGTTCCTGCTGGAGCGAAGGTCGCTGAAATCAACGGTCAGCCGATTCAGATCGGAGCTTCTCAAACGCTGGCGTCTGGAGCTACGGTCACATTAAATAGCGATGGCACAATCACCTACGACCCAAACAACCAGTTTGAAGAGCTTGCCGAGTTCAACGCTGGCAACCCAAACAGCTTTGGAGCTGATGATTTTGAAATCACGTTCGAAGACAAT
>CAZLYM010000358.1:0-2359 GCA_964563475.1 uncultured Pirellulaceae bacterium | reverse complement strand
CTGAACCTGTACCCTGTCATCTGTACCCTGTTAACTGAAGGCGAGATGGAAAACGCCCGTCGGTAGCGCAAAAACGCAGCGTGTTCTGGTCGCTGCTAGGTATGCTTTGCCTTGCCTCTCGCCTAAACTAATGGGTATGGGAAATATTCAATATCATTACGACGTCATTGTTGTCGGAGCCGGTCATGCCGGCACCGAAGCTGCTGCGGCGGCGGCAAGGCTGGGCGCGAAAACGGCACTGATCACCACGAATCTGGATACCGTTGGTCAGATGAGCTGCAATCCGGCCATCGGTGGGGTCGGCAAAGGCCACATGGTGCGCGAGATCGATGCGCTCGGCGGCTTGATGGGTCAAGCCATCGATGCGACTGGCATTCAGTTTCGGATGTTGAATGTCCGCAAAGGCCCGGCCATGCACAGCCCACGGGCTCAGGCTGACAAGAAGGGATACCAGAATTGGATCAAGCTGGCGATTGAGAGCCAGCCAAATTTGGAACTGCGGCAGGAAGTGGTCACCGACCTGATCGAAGAAAAGGCAGGCGACCGAACTACGATCCGAGGCGTTCGCGTCAAAGGCGATGTCGACTATTTGGCTCCGGCGGTGATCCTGACCACAGGAACGTTTCTTTCTGCCTTGATGCACACGGGGGAAGCGAAAACAGCGGGCGGTCGCGCGGGTGAAGGTACAACCACTGGCATCAGCACGGCCCTCGATCGATTGGGGTTTCGAGTCGAGCGTTTCAAGACGGGCACGCCACCGCGGCTCAACAGCCGCACGATCGATTACTCGAAAACGGAAATTCAGCCGGGCGATGACGATCCGCAGCCGTTTTCATTCTTGAGCGACAACTTTCAGGTGGACCAGATCCCGTGTTGGATTACGTGGACCAACCCGGAAGTCCATCAACTGATTCAGGACAATCTGCATCGAGCTCCGATGTACAGCGGGCAGATCCAAGGTAGCGGGCCTCGCTATTGCCCCTCGATTGAAGACAAAATTGTCAAGTTCGCTGACAAGGACAAGCATCAGTTGTTCCTTGAACCCGAGGGCCGACATACTCACGAAGTTTACGTCAACGGCGTGTCGACAAGCTTGCCTCGCGATGTGCAGGACCAGATGTTCAAGCTAATTCCGGGTTTGGAAAACGCTCAGATTATGCGGTACGGATACGCGGTCGAGTACGATTTCTGCCCGCCCGATCAATTGCGTCCGACGCTGGAAACGAAAACTGTGGACGGTTTGTACTTTGCTGGCCAAATCAACGGCACAACCGGCTACGAGGAAGCTGGGGGCCAAGGTTTACTGGCCGGAGCTAACGCGGCACTCAAACAGCAGGGTGACAAAACGCTGGTACTGGATCGAGACCAAGCGTATCTGGGTGTTCTGGTTGATGACTTGGTCACGTGCAGCGTCGACGAGCCCTATCGGATGTTCACCAGTCGCGCCGAGTATCGTTTGTTGCTGCGGCAGGACAACGCCGATCGCCGGTTGACTCGGGTTGCGCATGAGTTCGGCCTAGCGGATGACAGCCGGTTTGAGCGATTGGAAAACAAAGAAGCGGAAATCAATCGGGTTAAAACGTTTCTTGATGAAACAAAGCACGACGGAGTGACTTTGCATCGGATGCTTAAGCGGACCGAGTGCAAATGGGAGGAATTGGTTGCCGTGAGTGAATCGTTGAGCTCAGTGGACCCGGCCGTGGTCCAGCAAGTTGTTTACGACGTGAAGTATGCCGGCTACGTCAATCGCCAGCAAGCTGCGATCGATAAGCACAAACGTCTGAAAGACAAACGGATTCCTGATCACTTCAACTACGATGGTCTGACGCACTTGCGTCGCGAAGCTCGTGAGAAGTTAACTCGATTCCGTCCCGCCAATCTGGATCAGGCTCAGCGGATCAGCGGAATTACTCCGGCCGACATCGCCATGGTGATGTTGCACTTGGAAGGCAAGTAGCTGTGCTGTGATGGGTAGGTTGTTGCTGAGTCCGGTTCCAAAAAGACCCGCTGGCTCGGCTTGGATGAATCCATGCGGTTTTCTGTACAAAATCTGCCAAGGAGGGCTTTGAGCCAATCGAGCAGATGATGCTCTGAGCCCAATTTCACCGACTGACCGAAATGCGTGCTACAATCCAAGCCTGAGAGCGGGTGTCAATCAACTCGGCTCACCCGTTTTGTGAAGCTCAAGGCAAGGATTTTTATTTCTCATGTCCAATTCAATCGATCCCGATCAGCCGACTGAAGTAGCCGATTCTCCCGAACAAGCTGCTTCACACCAGCCCGGCAAACAACGGCCCGCGAAACGTTGGCGAAAAATCCTTGGTAGGTCAGGGCTGGTTCTGTTGCTCGGTGGCTGCGT
>CAZLYM010000357.1:0-2378 GCA_964563475.1 uncultured Pirellulaceae bacterium | reverse complement strand
GAGGCCTTAGCGTCTAACACTAGTCGGTTGTCCCATTGCACATCTAACGAAGTCGCATGCTCAAGCCACTGATAAACTTTCACAAGAATCACCACAGCCATCCTTCCTATTTAGGGTTCCTCAAAGGTAGCATCGGCATGATGCTCAATCCCGAAGGGACTCAGTCCGTTTTCGAGATGGAAGATGGATTGCTCAAATCTGAAAGCACCCAAGAACTGCTTCGCTTTACCTCCAAGGATCCTGCTGTCGATGCAATGATCAAGGAGCGATATCTGCAGCCGGTCCCTGACACGACTGCGCTAGGCAAGCTCCCCAAGAACACACTTGGCTACAAATACTTCTATCATCTTGATTCGATGGGTTTCGATCCCGATTACTATCGCAAGATCGACGTGCAAAATGACACCGACTACGTGATGATGCGAATCCGCCAAACGCATGACATTTGGCATGTCGTGACAGGGTTCGATACGCATCCCTTAGGCGAAATCGCGATCAAGGCGGTCGAACTGTCTCAAACGCATCGCCCGATGGCGGCGGCGATTTGCGCTGGGGGTGTGTTTCGATACATGCTCAAGGAGCCAGAGTTGTTTGGTGATTGCCTAGAGTCTATCGTTGCGGGATACCACATGGGGCTCCAGTCAAAGGCCCTGCTGTCGATGAAGTGGGAAGAGCTCTGGGATCGCGACTTGGACGAGCTGCGAGAACGATTGGGAGTGGAACCGGTCGGTCCGCACGGCGGCAAGTTGTCAGTTGACTTTTCGCCAAAGTCATCTGCCGTTGCCGACAAAGAAGCCAAGGCGGCGATCGCCGAAGCACTTAAACAATTCACTCAGGCAAACCCGGACGCCGTCAGTGAGGAAGAAGGACTGAGCGACCACCACGACGTTGGCCATTGATTCTTATGCAATAATTTTTTACCCGTAATCAGTCGAGCGATACCTTGAATACTCCCCGAGATCTTGTAAACATCACGCCGCCGGACTGCAAGTTCTCGCGGGCTGATTTTGCTTTCGACCGTGTTATTAAAACGACGACGTCCATTTGCCCAGAATGCTTGGAGAAAATCCCAGCAGACGTTGTGGAAAAAGAGAGCCGCGTCTTCATGCTCAAAACCTGCCCCCAGCACGGGGACTTCTCTGCTTTACTGGCGTCCGATGTGCGTCACTACTACGTCGCAGATCCGGCCGTCGAGCAAGTCGCGTGTTGCTGTGGCCCCAGCCAACACTGTGGTGACCAAGTCGAAAACCACAGCTGCAATATGCTGATCGAGATCACCCAAAGCTGCAACTTGACTTGCCCCACCTGCTACGCGGGTTCGTCGCCTCAAAACAAATCGTTTATGTCGATCGAACAGTTCGAGTCGACGCTCGATGGTTTACTGGAAATGGGCAAGGGCGAAGCGGATCTAATCCAGCTGTCCGGCGGTGAACCGACCATTCACCCAGACTTCTTTGCGATGCTGCAAATGGCGATCGACAAAGGAATCAAACAGGTTTACATCAACACCAACGGACTATTGCTGGCCAAGCCCGATTTCGCTGAACAGATTGCCAAGCACGGGCCAAAAGTTTCTATCTACCTTCAGTTTGACGGCTTTAAGTCCAGCACTTACGAATCGCTGCGAGGCCGTGACCTAACCGAAACAAAGCGCAAGGCACTTGAAAATTGCGAGCGACTTGGGATGAACACGGTTCCCATCATGACGCTCACACGTGGCATCAACCACGATGAAGTCGGCGAGTTTATCCGATTCGCGACGACAAAGGTTAACAGCATCCGAAAAGTGATGATCCAACCGGCCATGTATTCCGGTCGATACGATAACCCAATGCTGGACGATCGCTTGACGCTCGCAGATGTCGCGAAATTGATCGTCGAACAAACCGATGGCGTATTTTCCGAAGACGATTTCACCCCGATCCCCTGCTCCGACCCAAACTGCTTCAGCATGGCTGCTGCGGTTCGCACCAAAGAAGGGCTGACACCACTTTCCCGTTACCTGCCAAAGTACAGCCAATGGGCCGAAGATGGCATTAGTCAACTGATCGCCACGGTCTCGGATACCTTTGACAGCGCCGGCAGCCTCGGTGACCTTTTGCAAAAAGTCATGGGCTCGTCCGCCGTCGCCAATATGGAAGAAGCCGCGGTCGATCGCCTGCTGGGATTGGTCGCTTCCCTTCCATCAGACTTGGGAACTCACGATTCCGAAGATTGGAATTCGTTGTTCGCAATCGGAATCAAACCATTCATGGACGCCTACACTTACGATCAGGATCGGATCGACAAGTGCTGTGTCCACATCATCTCTGCCGAAGGAAAACCGGTTTCCTTTTGCGAATACAACGCCATTAATCGGCCGACAGGAAATCTCTAAT
>CAZLYM010000356.1:0-2396 GCA_964563475.1 uncultured Pirellulaceae bacterium | reverse complement strand
GAGCCTGATCTGCTTTTTGTGCCTGATTCTCCATCATGCGTCGCGCCTTTTTTGAGGCGGTTTTCCAGTTTTCCGCCCGAGCGTCTGCGATGATTGTTTCGAGCCATTTTCGCTCGTGCGAGGGGAGCTCGGCATGGGATGGATCGTCAAGTAATTGCTGGACCTTGTCGAGCCGCTGTTCGCTTTGGGCCAGACATGCTCCGTAGATTGCTTTGGAAAACTCGTAAGCCTCACGGCTGACTTCCCCGTAGCCTCGGTTCATCCACCAATAGCCACCGACAATCAGAACGATGGTAAGCAAAGCAGCGATTAGTTTTTTCATTGTGCCGTCATTCATTGCCAGTCCCCGGGGATTTCGGCTTCGTTCATGCTGCTAAGTTCAGCCCATGTAATCAAGTCAACATTTTCGGATACGAAGTGTACCGATCCGTCGCCCAAGCAAACGTTCCCGCCTCCCGAATGCTCGGCGAACATTTGACCAACGTGAAAGGTTGGGAAGTTGACCGGGTGAATAATTGGAAACCCGGTGATGTCCAGTTCTCCGCCGGATGGCCCCATGTGATACAAAACCAGCGTCGCTGCTCCATCGGGTCCATTGTCAGGCGACATAATTCGAGGATGAACTGTGGCGCCGGGGACAACACCTACCCACGTCTTGTCGCTTAGTTGTGATGAATGTTCTCCCAGAAAGATCGTGCTAGTCGTGCCGTCGGTGATGTCGGCGATTCGGGTCTCTGAGTTTCGGTAGAACGGCCCGTCGGCGACTCGAGAAACATCACCCTGAATCGTGATCGTAGTGGTTGATGACGAATAGATATCCGTGAAGATGGTTCCTTGAATGTCGGAACCCGCTTCGGGCCCCCAAGCGGATTCTTGACCATGGCTGGCGATGTAGTGAGAGCGGCCCATCACGATCGGCCCTGCTCCGTCGGGCGAGTATGGGGCTTGAGCTTCGTCAACGACCGTGAACGGTTGGTCGTCACCTGATGATGACGGGCAAAACAAACCGGGCAATTGGTTTTGGATAGCCACTTGGTGTTCTTGGGCCCAGATTGGCGTTTCGAAATCGATCTGATCATGGATGTTGTTTCCTTCCATGAACGGGAGCAAAAATGCGGCCCATCCCCAACCAGGAGCCGCGTTCCATGTTTCCGGATTGATGAAAGTACCCGACGGTACATTTCCATTTGTCGTTGGTGTCGAGGAAAACCCGGGCGGGAAATGTTGGTTGGCACTTTCGAAGTTGTGCATAGCCAGACCAAGCTGCCGCATATTGTTCGCGCAAGATGCTCTTCTGGCGGCTTCACGTACCTGCTGGACCGCCGGCAGTAGCATTCCAACGAGAATGCCGATAATGGCGATCACCACCAGTAACTCAACCAAGGTAAATCCATTTTGAACGCGTCTTGGAAACATGGTCTCTTTCTTGTTTTTATTGAAAATAACAGCCACTTGCTCATAAATGTAGCTTATGCTACGGATGAGTCAATAAAAATGTAGCATTAGCTACGGATTGTGTCCAGTGTATAATCCGGGAAATCACGTTTTAGGACTGCGGATCAATAAGTTACTCAATGAATATGCATTTTCGCCGGTATTTCGTGAGTGATTTGAATCTGAATTCGGTAACTTATTGTTGGGCAAATCCCTAGAGAAAATCATGAAAGAACCAGTCGCGCCGCGTTCGGTGCCCTACTCAAAAACTCGTCGGCACCACGCCAACGAAACGGCGGAGGACTATGTCGAGGCCGTGTCGGATATCATTGCCGAATCGGGCGAGTGTCGCGTGTTGGATCTGGCGAGGCATTTTGACGTCAGCCATGTCACGGTGTCACGAATCGTCAAACGCTTGCAGGGTGAGAAATTGCTTAGCACCGCACCTTATCGGCCTGTCGAATTGACGGCAAAAGGAAAGCGACTGGCCAACCGAGTACGCGAGCGGCATGAAATTGTGCTGGAATTTCTGATGGCAATCGGCGTGGATCAGACGACCGCCGAGATCGATAGCGAAGGAATTGAGCACCATGTCAGCGATGTAACACTGAAGGTGATGAAAGAGTTTTTGGATCAAGCTTGAGTAACCCACGTGCTCAACCAGCACCGGTCTCCAATCGGCTCAATCGTTCCGCAGGAAGTTGGCGACTTGTTGGAAAAACGTCTTTAGGTTCAAGACTTGATCGCCGGGAACCTCGGTTTCTTCGATCGCGGCATCCATCAACTCCAGCCAGCGATCCCTCTCCGCGATTCCGATCTTGAAAGGTGCGTGACGCATGCGAAGACGCGGATGTCCTCGCTCCTGAATGTATCTATCCGATCCGCCAAACCGAAAAATCAAAAAATCCCGTAGTCGCTGCTCGGCTCCCGACCAGTCATTGTCGGGGTACATCGGCCCAATC
>CAZLYM010000355.1:0-2397 GCA_964563475.1 uncultured Pirellulaceae bacterium | reverse complement strand
CACCAATGACGTCTTCTAAACCCAGAACGAATCAAGAGACCCAAACTCCGACGCAAACGCATCGTCGCGGACTTCATCGCCCGACAGTTCAGGAGACGTTGCGTTAGCGGCCACACGCGGCGCGGTGGCAACAACTTCGTCCTCGTCGTCTGCTTGCTCAATAACCACTGCCGCCGACGTTGACACTGACGGTGTCGAGGCAATCGCTGCAAGCGGCGGTTGAACAAAGGCTTGTGACATTGCAGCTGACGCTTCAGGCACCTGCACCGATTGGCCTAGGTTGTTAACCAGAATAAAGGCATCACCCAACACGTCGACAGTACCGCTTCCATCGAAGTCGCCTTGAGTGAAAGTTCTCCCGGTGGCGCCCAAATTGTTGACCAAAATAAAGGCATCACCCAACACATCCACTACGCCATCAAGATTCGCATCCCCCGGAAGGGCAACGTAAACAGATTCAGTGTAGGCCCCGCCCGGACTCCCATCCGCGTCGCCATCCAGACTTACATTGCCGACGGCCGAAACGATGCCACTCGTTAGCTCGAAAGAATAAAACGCGGGAGCAAGCGTCAAGCTACCAAAATCCCAAGTCGCAGTCCGCGTCGAGCTGTCGTAGCTGAAAATCAAACCCGAAGTGTCGACCAAACTACCACCCAAGGTGTCGTTGCGAATCTCAAGATCATCCACACCAATGCTCACATCCACATCAAACGATACGGAAACCGTGCTCAATAGGTCTGGGCGATCCAACACGCCTCCTTCATCTCGCGTGAAAGACGTGACAAGCGGTGGATTACCCGTTGGCTCAACCACCGATTGACCCAAATTGTTGACCAAAATAAAGGCATCACCCAACACATTGACGTCACCGCTTCCATTGAAGTCACCTTGAGCAAAAGTGTCACCGGTAACTCCCAAATTATTAATCAGAATAAACGCATCGCCCAATACATCTACTTGTCCGTCAAAATTCGCATCACCTGGAATCGCCACGTAGATCGGTTCAATGAACGCTCCGCCAGGAGTCCCATTCGCGTCACCATCTAAAATTATGTTGCCGCCAGCCGAGACGATGCCACTTGTTAACTCGAACGAATAAAACCCAGCATCAAGCGTCAGGTTGCTGAAGTCCCAAGTCGCGGTCCGCGTCGATGCGTTGTAGCTGAAAATCAAACCCGTCGTGTCGACCAAACTACCGCCCAGCGTGTCGTTGCGAATCTCAAGGTCATCCACACTCACGCTTACATCGACGTCAAACGTAACGGAAATCGTGCTCAACAGATCTGGACGAGCCAGCACGCCTCCTTCGTCTCGCGTGAAAGATGTGACGGTCGGTGGGCCAGCTGGCTGGAGTTCGAACGCACCAATGTCGACCCCGTTAAAATTACGAGCCAACCCTCGCTGGTCCTCGGTTTGCGTAACACTGTCATTCCCCGCGTTGATCGCCGGGCTACCGGCCAGTAACGCATGGGTTTGAGTCCGTCCGCCATTGTCGGCCAAAGGGCCCAGC
Source organism: uncultured Pirellulaceae bacterium (assembly GCA_964563475.1). Classification (GTDB taxonomy): domain Bacteria; phylum Planctomycetota; class Planctomycetia; order Pirellulales; family Pirellulaceae; genus Mariniblastus. The sequence continues at coordinate 887 of CAZLYM010000355.1, read as the reverse complement.
AGTGGATTGACGGGATTCACAGATGTACCAACTTGGTTACCTGTTCCGCCTATAGCCAAGTCCGTCGCACCGATCAGGCTGTCGTTGACTGTCAGTTGGACATTAGCACCGAGAAAAAACTCGTTCCCATCCCGAGCATTAGACGAAGTGACACTACTTAAGTTTCCAGCCACAATCGAATTCTCAATCGTCAGGAGGGAGGGTTGCTGGTTGTAGCTAACAATATAGACCCCGCCCCCCGAAGCCAACGCAGACTCGTTCCCGGTCACCGTGCTGGACTCCAATATCACATCCCCGTAAGCCGTGAAGATGCCGCCGCCCAAACCATTCGTCCCCGACGTACTGTTCCCGCTCAACGTGCTGTTGGTCAACGTCACAGCACTTGAAAACGTGCGAATACCGCCGGCGTAGGCATACGCTCCCGACACGCTGTTACCGCTCAACGTGCTGTTGAGCAAACTCACATCGCCAAAATCCGTGAAGATCCCGCCACCATCGGCAATGTCTCCCGATGTGCTGTTGCCGCTCAATGTGCTGTTGACCAAACTCACGTTACCTGTCGACGTGCGAACACCACCAGCAATGGCGCCATATCCCGTCGTGCTGTTATCGCTCAACGTGCTGTTGATCAAACTCACATCGCCGGAACTCGTGAAAACGCCAGCACCGGAGCCACCCGCTCCCGAGGTGCTGTTCCCACTCAACGTGCTGTTGGTCAAAGTCACATCGCCGGAACTCGTGAAAACGCCACCACCCTCGGAAAAGAATCCCGACGTGCTGCTCCCGCTCAACGTGCTGTCGGTCAAACTTACATCGCCGTAAAACGCGAAAACGCCGCCGCCCGCGGCATAGTCTCCCGACGTGCTGTTACCGCTCAACGTGCTGTC
>CAZLYM010000354.1:0-2406 GCA_964563475.1 uncultured Pirellulaceae bacterium | reverse complement strand
TTGCATCAGACAGCCTCCAATTGGCCGTCGGCCATGTGAAGCGTTCGATTACTGACGCGTTGAGCTTGCTGAGTGTCGTGAGTGACCCAGATGAAGGAGCGATCGTTGGTTGCTTGAACCCAATCGATCAGCAGCGTTTCCACTTTTCGGCTGGTGTCGGCATCGAGTGCAGAAGTCGGCTCGTCCAACAGCAGCACGTTCGGTTTCAACTGCATGGCTCGCAACAACGCGACGATCTGGCTCTCGCCACCGGACAGCTCCGCATGTTGTTGATCCAGAAAGGGTGCTTGTTTGCCTACTGACGCGAGCCATTCAATCATTTGCTCACGCGAGTAGGATTTGTTGCGGTGGGCATGCAAGTCAAACGGTTCTTGCAATGCTGATTCAACGGTCCCTTCCTTGGGCGCCGGTTGCTGATGAAGGTACATCACACGACTGCGAAATCGAGGCACGTCAGCATCGATGACAGCGGCGCCCTTCCAGTAAATCGTCCCGCGATCAGCAGGGTCGAGGATTGCTAGAGTTCGCAGCAACACGGTTTTGCCACTACCTGAAGGCCCGGTCAACGCGATCTGATCACCAGCCTTTGCAGAAATGGAAACGTTATCCAGCAGCGTTTTGCCATCGCTCGTCCGGGTGAGATGAGAGAGTTCGATCAAGGCGACTTGGGACATTCAAAAGGAAGGGGTGGAAATTGCTGTTGTTCGCCTAGGACTCGCTTGAACATTCTCGCGTATTGTGACGTTGTGAGCCACAAATCATCGCATGATTTCTATTGTTCGCGAAGTGCGATCTTGATACGGTTCGTCCTATCATGGACAACCAACCCGTCGAGCCTCTCAACAGTCTGACCGGTCTGCGATTCGTCGCAGCGCTGGCGGTGTTCGTTAGCCATGTTCTGGGTGTTTTTCCGTTGCCGGGAGCGGGCGATCTTACCGCCTCGATCATCGCTCCGTTGGGGCTGGCCGGAGTAGGTTTCTTTTATGTGCTGTCGGGATTTATCCTCACCTACGTGTATTCGCAACGAACTGAGCCCCTGTCGTTGCTTGGTTTTTATGGGAAACGAATCGCTCGCATCTGGCCCTTGCACTTGGTAACCACAGCCATCGTGCTATTTGGTGTCGTCACGATCCGCTATCAACTCGACCGACCGAACGGAGTGGCTCAGCTGTTGAGCAACATTTTTCTGTTGCAATCGTGGTGGCCGGACTACCAGTGGGTGTTCTCAATCAACGGCCCCTCGTGGAGCCTGTCGAATGAAGCGTTTTTCTACCTGATGTTTCCATGGTTGCTGGCTGGTGGAGCCGTTGCGTTTTATCGAAAGTTTTTGGGAATGGGGCTGGTCGGCGTCGTGCTTTTGATCGGGCTTTCGATGATCCCCGAAACGTTGCTCTCCGAGCGAGCGGTCGGTTGTCTCGTTCGAGCCAACCCGTTGTTGAGGCTATTCGATTTCATGGTTGGTATGGCTGGCGGGTTTATCTTCATCGAGTTCCGCAAAAGGACGGCCGGGGCACTTGGTCAGGCTCGTCAGCGGCAACACAAATTCTTATCGACGGTATTTCACGTCGTCACGTTGGCCAGTTGCGCAATCTACTACGCGATAATGAACGCATGCGTAGGAGATTGGGATGCGCTGATTGCAGGATCTTACGGTGTGGGAATCGATTGGCTGTGTTTTAGCGGAGCAGCTCCGCTCTTTGCGTTGGTTATCTTTGTATTTGCTCAGTATGCAAGTCGGCTATCTGAGTTGCTTGCGTCTAGTTGGTTGGTCTACCTTGGCGAGATTAGTTTCGCGTTCTATTTGATCCATCAGCCGATCCTGACAATGTTGAGCCGTCAAGCATTGGCGGATTCGCCCCATGCGATGGTGTGGTTGTCCATAGCCGCGTTTTGCTTTTCATTGGCTGCCGCGATGTTGTTGCATCATTTGGTTGAGCTACCGTCTCGAGCTGGGATGATCCAAATGTTTTCGACGGCGGGTTCTTCCAGCGGGGATTCACGGCTAGGTTGGCTCAGTCGTTGCCGGTCATGGTTGGGCCAGTACGTAGTCGCGTTGTGGCGAGTTTGTTTGAGTCCAAAGGTGTTGGTGATCGCAGGCCTGCTGACGGTGGGCTATCTGGTGGCCGATGTGGGGCTATTCAATTTTCGCGACACCCGGCTGATTCAGCGAGTGGTGAGGCAGACGACGGATGAGTTCAAGGGCATTCAATTTGATCAGGACGCGGTACTGGAAGGAGTTCAGATAGCCCATCAGCCCGATGGCTCTTGCCAGATCCAGATGGCGTGGGATTTGAAAGAGGGAAGACGCCCGATTCGGTTCCTCCATATTTGTGACTCGCAGGGCAAGATTTTGTGTCATGGTGACGGCAATCGATCGATGTTCGCGCGGGCGACGGGAAATGAAAG
>CAZLYM010000353.1:0-2409 GCA_964563475.1 uncultured Pirellulaceae bacterium | reverse complement strand
CGTCCAGCAAATTTTCAGCAATGAAAAACGACTCGCGAAACTTCTGGAGGTTCATTTTAAGCAATCGAGCCGAGCGAATCCGCTGCCATTGCGATCGTTCGATCGATGTCTGCCTCGGTGTGGGCGGCCGAGACAAACAGCGCTTCGAATTGACTGCACGGCATGTAAACGCCTCGCTCAATCAGGCCCCAGAAGTACTTTGAGAATGCCTCGGTGTCGCATTTTTCGGCGGACGACCAACCGGTCACTGGCCCCGGATGGAAGAACAACGTCATCATGCTGCCAACTCGCTTGATCGAGTGCTCGATGCCGGCGGTCGATGCAGCGTTGGCCAAACCTGCCTCCAGTCGGGCACTCAGTTGCTCCAGTTTCTCGTAGGGTGGATCATCGCGCAAGGTCTTCAACATCGCGATCCCAGCGGCGGTCGCGATCGGGTTCCCACTGAGCGTCCCCGCTTGAAACACTTTTCCGGCAGGCAACACGTGTTGCATGATCTCGCGTTTGCCGCCAAAAGCTCCCAGTGGAAGGCCTCCGCCGACGATCTTTCCCACCGTGGTCATATCTGGAGTCACACCAAATAGTGTCTGGGCTCCTCCGAAGGCGACTCGGAAACCACACATCACTTCGTCAAAGATCAAAACGCTGCCGTGTTTCTCCGTTAATGAGCGGACGGCGGTCAGGAATTCTTCGGTTGGAGTCACACAGCCCATGTTTCCACAAACGGGCTCCATGATCACAGCCGCGATCTTGTCACCGTGGTTGGCGAACGCAGCTTCAATCTCCGCGACTTCGTTGTAGCCCAGCACCATGGTGTCCTTGCTGGTTCCCGCCGTCACACCGGGCGAACTTGGAACGCCGAGCGTCGCCGCCGCACTGCCAGCGGCAACCAACAGGCTGTCGACGTGCCCGTGGTAGTTGCCGGAAAACTTGATCACGATATCACGACCGGTGTAGCCCCGCGCGACGCGGATAGCGCTCATGGTTGCTTCAGTGCCGCTGTTGACCAAACGGACCATCTCAACCGACGGCAGGGCCTCGATCACCAGCTCGGCCAATTCATTTTCGGCGACCGTCGGCGCTCCAAAGCTGGTCCCTCGCTCAACAGCGGCGTGGACGGCTTCTTTCACAGCGTCAAACTGATGGCCAAGAATCATCGGTCCCCACGAACCGATGAAATCGATGTACTGATTGCCATCGATATCGAACAGATACGCTCCCTCGCCACGCTCAAACACGATGGGCTCACCGCCTACGGCCCCAAAGGCTCGGGCGGCGCTATTCACGCCTCCGGGCATCAAATTTTTCGCGCGGGCGTACTCAGTCTGGCTGCGTTGTCGGTTCATTCTCTAACAATTCAAAAAGTCGATTTCGATTCAGTGGAAGGAGCAGCGATCAGCTCCGTTCGGGTCAGGCAAGCTTGGTAAACCTTGCCGACGGATCTCGTTCTGCCAACTGCATAATATCAAAGTTTTGCAACGCTCGTAACGATAGGCGTAATCATCAAGCCCCTCTCGAATCGATCTGTATTAGGAAGGAGCGCGGTTCCCTAGAGCCACTGATGCGCTTCGAAATTCGCTCATGGCATCACGGTTCACCAACCTTGAAGATCCTGCACTCATCACTCGATCGACCAGAATTGCGAAGGACGCTTGCGCTCACGACAACGTGCGTGCTGCTAGCGAGTGCGGTGCTGGGTGGCTGTTCACGATCATGGCATCGGGAACGAGCAGACCGCGATGCGTATCGATTGATTGCCAGTCGACAAATCGATCCGTTGTGGCGAATCCCTGATCGCACGGTCGAGCCGGCGCCAGAATCTCGCATGGCCGACCGGCACTGTCCCGACTGTGGCCCAAAGCCACTCGACGACGAGGCAGCCGATCAGTTCACGCGGTGCCCCAACGCTTACGAGAACTCAAAATACTACGACAAGATTCCGACCGACCCGATTTTGGATCACAATCACTGGGTCCACCAATTGCCTCGCAATGAAGATGGCAAGGTGATTCTTACCGAGCAAACCGTGGTGCAGATCGCTTTGCTGCACAGTCGTGAATTTCAAACACAAGTGGAAGGACTCTATTTGAATGGCCTGACTCTCTCGGGCGCTCGATTTGCATTTCAAAATCAGTGGTTCGGTGGTTCGGGAACTGATTTTACCGCCGTCAGTGATGCACCCAACGCCATACGGACACTCAACACATCGAACCAGCTTGGCTTTGTGCGGGCACTTGCTGCCGGAGGCCAGTTCATGACGACACTGGCAAACAGCTTCGTTTGGGAGCTTGGCAGCAACACGTTTAACATGGCCAACGGAAATTTAATTGTTGGCCTGACTCAACCTCTCCTCCGCGGCGCGTTTCGGCACGTTCAGTTGAATCAATTGACCCAGGCGGAACGTGGACTGCT
>CAZLYM010000352.1:0-2412 GCA_964563475.1 uncultured Pirellulaceae bacterium | reverse complement strand
TCACCTCCCGTGAAACGATCGCCCGTCAGTCCGTCCAGCGTGGCGTGAACTTCGGGCAATTCGGTCAGATTCTCCCTGCGGGCTGGGCGAACTCCAATCCACTCCACACATCCTGTTTGCGGGATTGAAGACAGCAATTCTCTCATTTCCAGACCCAAATTATTGCTCCTTCGATTGATTGATCCAAATGCGATGTCGTCAACTGGCCCACATTCTACTAAACTCAGGATGCGTTTGGAGCAAGGGCGAGCCGACTGTGGGTTTCGCCAATCGAATTTACTCAGTTATTGATCACGATCAGGCAAATACATCGCATGACCACGAGCAAGTTTATCTGGATGAACGGGGAAATGATTCCTTGGGAGAAGGCCACCGTTCACGTTATGTCGCACGCGCTGCACTATGGCTCAAGCGTGTTCGAGGGCCTGCGTTGCTATGAGACGCCTGACGGACCAGTGATTTTTCGCTTGGATGCTCATACGCGGCGGCTGTACGATTCGGCCAAACTGTATCGGTACGAGATTCCGTTCACTGCCGATGAAATTGAGCAAGCGTGTATCGAGACGATTCGCCAGAACGAATTGACCAACGCCTACATCCGGCCGCTCGTTTTTCTAGGAGCCGGTTCATTGGGCGTCGTTCCTAGCCAAGATGTTCCCGTTGAAGTGATGGTGGCGGCCATCGAGTGGGGGGCGTACTTGGGTGAAGACGGCATGAACAACGGCATCGACGTTTGTGTTTCCTCGTGGACTCGTACCACCAGTGCTGCACTACCGGTGCTGGCCAAGGCCGGAGGTCATTATTTGAATGCTCAGTTGATCGGCGGCGAGGCCCGGCGGCACGGTTACGTGGAAGGGATTTCTGTTTCGGCCAGCGGCACGGTCAGTGAAGGATCGGCCGAGAACCTGTTTATCGTTCGCGACGGCGAAATTTTTACTCCGCCTTTGGCTGCGTCGATTCTTAACGGCATCACGCGCGACTCGATAATGATCTTGGCCCGCGAGTTGGGCTACAAAGTGACTGAAATCGACTTGCCGCGGGAGCTGTTGTACATCGCCGACGAGGTTTTCCTGACTGGAACGGCTGCCGAGGTGACACCGGTTCGCAGCGTGGATCAAATCGAGGTCGGCAATGGATCGCGTGGTCCGATCACCGAAGAATTGCAATCCGCGTTCTTTGGCCTGTTCGATGGACGAACAAAGGACCAGTGGAATTGGCTGGCGAAAGTGTGAGCGAACGCAAGTTCGTGCATCGAGTCGCCTAGGTGAAATTCAAGGCTATTTTCGACGGCGGCGTAGTCCCGCGATCGTCACAGTAAAACCGATTATGGTCAAACTGTTCGGTTCCGGTACCGAGACAGTGACTTGCTGTAGGTTGACTTGAAACTCGATCCCCTCGCCAAGATTAGATGGCAGACCGGTTGATCCCGGTACGAAAGAAAAAACGAACACCTCTCTGAATCCTCCCGACAAGCTGCCACCTGAGCCGGGGGTATCAATAACCAAGCTTATCGGATCGATAGGTCCGGACAACAAAGGCGTGTTGAATGCAGCGGTTGTTGTTGGCGAGGGGGCCGAAACTAAAATCAAATCCTCGAGAAACTGTTCTACTCCCGCCGACGTCGTTAATGCCTGTCCGGCGATCGCTTGATTGCCACTAAGACTTAAATCAGCGTCGGTAATTCTTGTTGGGCCATTCGGATCGACTCGTAAATTGAACAAGCCAGCAATTTCAAAGTCGCACCGTAAATCGCCGTCGGCGCCGGCAGAGCAGCCATCAACTCCGGCCGGTGGGGAGACCGCAGAAGGAATGTACGTGTATTGGCTACCCGCCAAAATTTCAAACCTCACCGTTTCAACCTGCGCAATGGCGGGGACGGGTAGGGTTAGAAAAAGGACAAGCCAAGATGCGATTGAGCCATTGAGTTTCATCAAAGATCCTTGAAAAGCGTGGTGTACACTGCAGCCAGATGCTGCTGATAGTCTACTTGGCCGACTGGCGGCAGCAATGTCACCTATTTTTACAGATCTTTTTCGAAAATTTTTCGGTTCTACTTCGTTTTCGATACTTGAACCATCGTTTGCATCGACGACGCGTATTAGTAGTGTGGCGGCTTCTCAGATTCAGGGTCGCGAGTTGATTCGGGCTGCTGAGATTCGTTGAATTGATCCGTCAACTTGGCAAACGATCGTTGAAGCTGTTCGTGCCGATTCGCAAGGTCAATTACAACCTCGTTCAGCTGGTCGTAATCTTTCTGTAGGTGCATCAGCGACAGTTCAAGGGTTTGCAGTCGGTCTTCGTTGTTCGATGAGTTGCTCATTGGAATGTCAGGTTCTTTCACAAAGTGCTCAGTTTTCGCGAATCGAAAACCCGGCGTCACGAATTGTCTGGTGTAAATCGGCGAGGTGAAAA
>CAZLYM010000351.1:0-2412 GCA_964563475.1 uncultured Pirellulaceae bacterium | reverse complement strand
AGGGACGAATTGTGGCCCGTTTATAGGCCGCGCTGAGACTAAATCAACACGCTGCGAGCTAACAGGGCACTACTTAGTTTCCAATGTCGCGAGTTTCCGATGGCCCCAAACGACTGGCCTTTTCGTTTTCGCGTTTGATTGCTTCGTACACTTCTTGGCGATGAACAGGAACTTCCTGAGGTGCGTCGATTCCCAGACGGACCTTGTCCCCTCGAATGTCAACGATCGTGATCATCACGTTATCGCCGATCATGATGCTTTCGTCTCGGTGTCGCGATAAGACCAGCATGGCTGGCTCCTTCAATTACTGGTGATTGTCCTAGAGCGATAAAACGTCCGACCGCCGCGTCGAAAATTCGTGCATCGCTGCTTTCGTCTAGGCAATCCATTGCCAAAACCGTACGTTGTTTGCCGCGTCTCGCCCCTGAACCACATCGAAAGAACTCATGGCCCTGATCAACGTCAAACACTTGTCGTAAGTTATCGACGTCAGCGGTATCCAGTCTCACGAAAATCAGCCAACAGACAGTTGATCAACCTGTAGCGAATATCCGCAGCCGATTGTCATCGAAGCCATCGGTCTCACCGGCGCAACCGTCAAGGTCAAGCGTACACCACACTCGGCGGCATTCACCTACACGTATCACTTCTGGAACCGCAAACACGGGTACAACCTACCCGGCATCGACGATCGAGGCGTCGTAGTCTTCCGGCGGGACGAAGCCGAGGCACGTCATCACCGTCGCCGCTAGGCTGCTGACTCCCTTCGGATCGGCTCCACCGGCTAGGCAAAGGTTTGCGGTTCCCGCCGGATCGTAGATGAAGCAGGGAACCGGGTTGAGCGTATGGCTAGTCTTTGATTTCAGGTTCCCGTTGGAATCCAGCTTCAACTTGCCATCCTTACCAACCTCGTACATTTCATCAGCATTCCCGTGATCAGCAGTCACAATCAAAATCCCCTTGGCTGCATCAATCGCTTCAATCAAACGCCCAAGCCCCAAATCCACCGTTTCGACCGATACCTCGACCGCCAACAGGTCTCCCGTGTGGCCGACCATGTCGCCGTTGGGATAGTTCAAACGAATGAAGTCATGCTTTCGGTTCTCAATCGAATCGAGCACAACGTCCGTGATCTCGCCCGCTTTCATCCATGGACGCTGTTCGAAGGGGAGCAGATCCGAGGTAATTTCTACATAGTCTTCTAGGCTCTCGACAAACTTGCCACTTCGGTTGCCGTTAAAGAAATACGTGACATGGCCATATTTCTGAGTTTCACTGACCGCCAACTGGCTCTTGCCACTGACCGCCAAGTATTCGCCCATTACCGAATCGATCGCTGGTGGCGAAACGAGGAACCGCTTTGGGATCTGGCGATCAGCGTCGTACTGCATGATGCCCGCGAACTTCACATCCGGCAGTGGTCCTCGGTCAAATTCGGAAATGTTCTCTTCGTCAAACGCCCGAGAAATCTCAATCGCCCGGTCCCCTCGAAAATTGAACAGCACCACACTGTCACCATCTACGATCGGACCGATCGGTTTCCCGTCACGCGTAATCACAAATTCGGTCAGATCCTGATCGATCACGCCCGGCGTTTCAGCACGCAACGTTTCAACCGCTTCTGTCGCACTTGAAAACGAACGCCCCTCGCCCTTAACGTGAGCCTTCCAGCCTCGGTCGATCATCGGCCAGTCGGCGTCGTAGCGATCCATCGTGATGTACAAACGACCGCCGCCCGACGCGATCGCGTAATCGAAATCACCAGCACCATTTATTTCTGTCAGATGGTTTTCCAACTGAGCCACATATTCCAACGCCGATGTAGGAGCCACGTCGCGACCATCAAGCAAAGTGTGGACCCGGACTTTTTTGATGCCTTGCTCTTTCGCCTTAGTCAGCATCGCCAGCAGGATATCAATGTGCGAGTGAACATTTCCGTCGGACAACAGGCCCAGAAAATGAAAGGTCGAGTCATCCGTCAGGCCACTGGTCAGCTCATTCCATGCTTCGCCCTGATAAATGGCTCCCGAGGCGACGGCGTTTTTCACCAGCAACGCACCTTGGTCGAATACTCGGCCGGCCCCGATCGCATTGTGGCCAACCTCACTGTTGCCCATATCGTCATCCGACGGCATGCCGACCGCTTTGCCGTGAGCCTTCAACTGAGTCCCAACCGCGTTCTCCTTCAGCCAATCCAAATGCGGCGTGCTTGCCTTGGCGACCATGTCCCCCGCGTCGCCAGCTCCAATTCCGACTCCATCCATGATCACCAGTACAACAGGACCTTCAGGCCCAGAAAAAGAAGCATGTTTTTCGAGCGGTTTCATAAAATCTTCGTTGGATTGAACGTTCGGAAATTCCAGCCAGACAAGGTAGCACGTTCACCCCAGTCGCCACAGTGCCGCGAACGCC
>CAZLYM010000350.1:0-2521 GCA_964563475.1 uncultured Pirellulaceae bacterium | reverse complement strand
AGATCGAAGATGCGGTCGAGAACTTTTCCGGTGTTGCTTAACACATCTCGCGCCGCTGCGCCGACTTGTTCGTCGGTGAAGTTTGCCAGAGGTTCTTTGACGATGTCGACAAGCCGAGCCTCACGCTGAAGCGCCGCCAACAGGCTAATCGCATCACTGCGGACCGGTTTGGCGGGCTTGGGGTCCGGTTTTTTGGTCGGCTTCGATTCGATCTTTGGGCTTGCTGCGGCGGTGCCGCCCGACTGAGCCCACTCGTTGAAGGCGTTTGAGAGCTTTTTGTCAAACAGAAGTTTACAGAACGCTTTGGTGGCGACGATCAGTCCCATGATTTTCCTTGATCTGATGAAAAGTATCAGTGCGAACCACTAGTCGCTCTTTTTGGGCTTTGTTTTTGATTCGGATTTGGGTTTCGAATCAGACTTGGACGACGATTTGCTTTCTGACTTGGTGTCTGATTTACTGTCGCTAGAAGAATCGCTTTTGGACTTCTTATCCTTGTCAGCGCCCTTCTTGTAACTGTCGCTGCGGTAGTCGGTTTCGTAGAAACCAGATCCCTTGAACATGATCGCGGCACCGGTGCCGAACAGCCGACGAGCCTTCTTCTTTTTGCATTCTGGACACGCTTTGACCGGATCTTCCGAAATTCTCTGGAAAAGCTCCCACGTGTGTTCGCACGCGTCGCATTCGTAATCGTAGGTCGGCATGGTTACTCCTTGTCTTGGGCGGGCCCGGTGCTGACGAAGACTTGCGAAGGCCGGATGACTCGATCGTGCAGTTCAAAGCCAGGCCGAAGATCCATCATCACGATGTTGGCTTCATATTCGTCGCTGGGTTGCATCTGCATCGCCTGATGCTTGTTGGGATCAAACGGCTGTCCAACGGCCTCAATTTTTTTGCAACCCTTTTCGGTCAATATGTCCGAAATCTGTTGAGCCACCATTTTCACTCCGTCCAGTAGCCCTGTCCCACTCGGATCCTGTTCGTGAGCTTCCATAGCTCGATCGAAGTTGTCCAACGCCTCAAGGATTTGTCCCATCATTGGCAATGTGGCGTACTTGAGAGAGTCTTGCTGATCGCGGCGAGTGCGTCGACGAAAGTTGTCCAGATCCGCGTGAGCCATCAAGACTCGTTTTTCTGCGTCAGCAAGTTCCGCTTGCAGGGACTCCACCGTGGGTTCGGACGACGTTTCCATCGCGGCATCCAACTCTTTCAGCTGTTCTTCGGAAGCAGGCTCAATCTGATTCGATTCGTTGTCTGCCGGTTGCGATTGATCGTCAACTGGGGCAGTGTCGTTCATATCTTCCGGATTGAGTGGGTCGATTTCAGTGTTCATGATTCTTCGATCGAGTGTTTGTTTGGTGGGACGTTCGCCTTTTCAAAGGCAGCAATTTGTTTCGCGGAGTTATTCGGTCGCCGCAAAATACTCCGTCAAACGAGCTAAGAAATTTTTGCGTTCGGGTAGCACATCGGTTTTTTCCAATTCCGCCAGCTTGCGAAGTAGTTCCTCTTGCTCGCCTGACATTTTCTTTGGAGTTTCAATAAAGGTCTGGACCAGCAAGTCGCCTGTGCGGCCGCCTTGCGGATTCGCCATGCCTCGTCCGGCCAGCTTGAACACTTCGCCCGACTGAGTTCCTCGCGGCACATTGATTTTATCCGGCCCATCAAGTGTCGGCACTTCGATCTCTGCCCCAAGCGCTGCTTGAGTATAGGAAATCGGCATTTGCAGGATCAGGTTGCTACCGTCTCTGTGAAATAGTTTGTGCTTACGAACTTTGATAAAGCAATAGCAGTCTCCGTTGGGGCCACCGCTGGGGCTGGGCTCTCCTTCGCCCGAGAGTCGGACTCGCATCCCATCATCGACGCCGGCGGGGATCGAGACGTCCAGTTGAACTCGTTTCTTGATCTGCCCTTGGCCGCGGCAATCGTGGCATGGATCGACGACAATTTTGCCTTCACCTCGGCAAACCGGACAAGTCGTTTGGACTCGTAGGATGCCGGCTGACTGAAGCACTTGGCCACGTCCGCCACACTGCTGGCAAGCTGCGACTTCGCTGCCCGGCTTTGCTCCGCTACCGTCGCAGGTGTCGCATCCTTGGTGCCGATCGAAATCGAGCGTTTTGCTGACTCCTTGGGCGGCTTCTTCTAGCGTCAGCGTGACATCGGCCCGCACGTCGTTGCCTCGACGGACTCGGCTGCCCCCGCGTCCGAAGAAATCGCCAAAGCCTCCGCCGCCGCCAAACATTTCGCCAAACGCGGCAAAGATGTCTTCGGCTGAACCGAACTGCTGACCGGCTCCATCGACGCCTGCATGACCGTGGCGGTCGTAGCGAGATCGTTTATCCGAGTCGCTCAGGATTTCGTAAGCTTCGGCAGCCTGTTTGAATTTCTGACCGGCTTCTTCATCGCCGGGGTTGGAGTCCGGGTGGAATTTAACTGCCAGCTTGCGATATGCCTTAGAGATCTCGCGATCCGACGCGTTGCGATCGACCTGAAGGACTTCGTAGTAGCAGGTTTTGGCCAT
>CAZLYM010000349.1:0-2540 GCA_964563475.1 uncultured Pirellulaceae bacterium | reverse complement strand
ACGTTTCGATCAATCGCTCAGAAATCGCTTAGGGTAGGACGATGGGTGAGTCGTTGGGTTTGGGCTCGGTGAGTATCCGGCGGGCTTTGATGCGGATGTACGGCGGGGCAAACTGACTGCGGTGCTCGAAGGTGCCGGTCTCCGCAGTGGGGTCGGCATGGAGCGGTTCAGTTACGTCTTCGATCACCAAGCCCGCACGACACATCTCACCCAATAACATTTCATAGCGGTGAATGAACTCAACCGTGCCCGGTTCGCGAACTAGATTCTCAGTGGTTGACGCAGGCAACGGGTCAGAACGATAGGCCGAGTGTTTCAATGTGTAACCTGCTGCCGTTGGCTTGAGCGAAGTTTGCAAACTGACCGGCTGTTTGTGCTGGCTAATGTACAGGCCTCCGGTTCGCAGCACTCGCGCCACTTCGCGGTAGACGGGCCGCACGTCTGAGATGTAGCAGGTGCTGACGGGATGAGTCACAATGTCGAACGTCGCGTCGCCCAGCATGGATAGGTCATCCATCGACGTTTCGATCGTGCGGACGTTCAGGTCACGTTCTCTGGCGACCTGCCGGTCTAGGTCCAGCATGGTCGGGCTTAGATCGACCACGGTGACGATGGCTCCCGCTGCGGCGTAGAGCGGGCCTTGGCGTCCACCGCCGGCCGCCAAGCAGAGAACGGACTTGCCAGTGATATTCGGGCCCAGCCAACCTCTGGCATCAATAGCGGCAAGCGGATTCGCAAAATCCTGTTCTCGGGCAGGGCGGGCCAGTCGATTTTGCTGTTCCGCCAGTCGGTTCCAAGCAGCCCGGTTGTGTTGACGAGCGTCTGACGGTTTCATAGCGATCTTTCGGTTTTGCACACTGCGCGTAATTCTGCACGTGGTGGGGTCTGACAATGCGCCTGAAATTTATCCATGACTAACTTATTGACAACGCCAGCCTCTGAATCAGATTCCCAGCAACCCGTCGCGCGGTTCGAGTTCCCTCGTGTGGTTCGCTGGGTTGATACTGACATGTCGGGATTTGCTCATGTTTCGGCTTACGTCCGCATGATGGAGGAAACCGAATACGCTTTTTTAAGAAGTCGAGGTCTGAGCGTAAAGCTGACTGACGATAAAGGCGTGATGGGATTCCCTCGGCTGCACGCGAGCGTTTCCGTCGCTCAGCCTTTGGTCTTTGAGCAGCAGGTGATCGTCTATTTGAGTCTGACAGAACTAGATGGCAAATCTATTTTTTACGAATTTGAGATTCGCGACCGCGATGACCAAGTTCGTGCGACGGGAAAGTTCAAGGTCGCCCTCTGTCGGTTTCCTGATGAAAAACCGCCCTACGCGATTCTGACGCCCGAATATGTGATCGAGGCACTGAGTGGATAACGGGCGTTTGGAAGTCTGGCTGGTTGACGGCAGAAATGTTCAGCGGTTTGATAGGTGGCTCGCATCGTGCGGCCGACATTTTGCTGATGCTGGGAATCCTTGCGAGCTACTTTAGAAACAGAAACATGAATAAGAAATTTGACGCGTTGTTGTTGGTCTCGTTTGGTGGTCCGGAAGGCCCGGACGATGTGATGCCGTTTCTGGAAAACGTGCTGCGAGGCAAAAATGTGCCGCGAGAAAGAATGCTGGAGGTGTCCGAGCACTATCAGCACTTCGGCGGCGTCAGTCCGATCAACGAGCAGAACCGGCAGTTGCTGGCCGCCATTGGCGAGGAACTGGCTAGCCACGATATCGACTTGCCTGTTTACTGGGGCAATCGAAATTGGCATCCGATGTTCAAGGATACCTTGCAGCAGATGAAGGACGACGGCGTGACGTGCGCGCTGGCGTTTTTCACTTCGATCTACAGTTGTTATTCCGGTTGTCGCCAATACCGTGAGAACATCGCGGAGGCTCAGCAGGAGATCGGCGAAGGCGCCCCGGAAGTTCACAAGGTTCGGATGAGCTTCAATCATCCTTCCTACATTGCCGCGTCTTCCGGACGAGTCCAGGCAGCGTTCGATCAGATTCCGGACGAGCGAAAATCAGAGACTCGGTTTGTGTTTACGGCTCACAGTATTCCAATGTCGATGGCGGACAACTGCAAGTATGAAACTCAGCTGAAAGAGTCATGCCGGTTGATCATGAAAGAGATCGGCAACTTCCCGTGGGAGTTGGTCTACCAGAGCCGCTCCGGGCCGCCCAGCCAACCGTGGCTTGAGCCGGACGTTTGTGATTACTTGGGCGACTTGAAGAAGGAGACCGACGTAAACGACATTGTGATGATGCCGGTCGGTTTCGTGTCGGATCACATGGAGGTCTTGTACGATCTGGATACTGAGGCTCAGGACGAGTGCAAAAAACTTGGCATCAACATGGTTCGCGCCGCAGCCGTGGGGACTCATCCTGATTTCGTTTCCATGATCCGGCAATTGGTGCAGGAGCGAACCGAAGGCACCGAGAAAAAAGCGATCGGTGACATGCCGGCTAATTGGGATGTGTGCCCGCAGGATTGTTGCACCTACACGCCGCGAAGAAGGTGAATCCAATGCGGAATGCGGAATGCGGA
>CAZLYM010000348.1:0-2550 GCA_964563475.1 uncultured Pirellulaceae bacterium | reverse complement strand
ATCCCAGTAAGCATTTTCCTTGATTCACCGAATCGATTTTTTTGGTTTTGGCGTAGGGAGCCGAACGAATTCGGGGATAGGCTCTAGGTCGACGAACGGATCGGTTGGCGTTGGTGGGTTTGCGGCCTATAAATCAGACGGGCTAAAAGTGTTGGGAATCGCTAGGGGGGGATTGGGATGACCGGGTGTTTGACTGGAATGCAGTCGTCAACGTGGTGCTTGCTGTGGGCTTTGGCCAAGTAAGGAAGTCGCGAAACTTAGTGGAACGAGTAAACTAGCACCCTTATTCTTGCGAAAAGCTCATTGATAGCGGCCTGATTTGTTACAACAAAAGAGGCGAAAAATACTCGTCTGCCTGTACCCGAGCCTGAAGATGTGACGAAAACAAAGGAAGGAAATGTCATGATGTTTTTTCCACCGAGTTTTCCATGTTGGCTCGCGATCAGAATCTGCTGCTTCAGCCGGAAGTCAATCCATCCGTTGGGTTGCGGTATTTGAATCGAAGTGTGCAGCTAGCCGCTGCTTGGCGGAAACTGGGAGGATACGCAACGGTTATTCATGGCAGTTTGCCGGGACGGCTGCTTCGCCAGTTGGAAGAAACCCCAATCGAATTACTGACGCTGGCGAGTGCCGAACGCGTGGTGGCAACTTGGAAACCCGGTTGGTTGTTTGTCGATGGCGCACGAAGTCAGCTTGCCATCGATTGCTCGTGCGTGCCGAGCAAGAATTTCGATCAACGTTGGAAACTGGCTACGACTAGCGAGTGGGCCGAAGCTCATGGGACTCGTTTTCAAAGCCCTGACCTGCTGCTTTAGTCAGACGATGCAGGGCTTTCACCCCGTCTTTTAAACGGGGGTCGGGTTCTGCGAGGAGCCCGTTATCGGATGCGGGAAACGGGTGGAGCGTTGCAGGGCTTTCAGGCGGAAGCGACTACCATTCCCAGTGTTGCACGGAAAATTCTGATCTGGGCACACGACGAAGGTTCGGAGCCCGCGTTAGCTGAAATGCTGGCGGATGTGATGGAAGTTGCCAGTGATCGGACCACGGTGGATGTGGTGGCGAGTGTAAAAGTGCGTGACTCGGCGGAAATGGTTCGACTAAAAAAAGCTAATCCCGAAATCAGGATTCGTTTTTGGTCATCCGTTGATCGACGCTGCCAGTCGATGGCGCCGGTTCACTTGGCGATCGTTGATAGCGAAGCAAAATCGCGAATTCTGACGTCGCGGGGGATGCCGGTCTTCAATACGGACAGCGGCGGTGGATCGGAGCGGACGTTGGGTCGCTCGGGTTCGACCAAGTTGAAAACGCTGCTCAGCACCGAAGACCGAGCCACTTTTCGAAGTTCACTCAGTCGTTTGATTCGAAACCGTGACCGACGTCAGAGCTTGATCGACTTGAAGTCTGGTGACGGCAGCGAACAAACCAGCGAACAGGCGGCCGATCGAATCGCTCGTAGTCTGGCGACGGCCGGATTGAGACTGGAACCGGCAACGGTGGGTGATTGGTCAGAAGTTTCTCGATGGCAATGTGATCCCGAGTCACTTGCGTCCGCCCTGCCCTGTGGCAATCGAGATGCTCAAGCGGGACGAAGTGAGTTTGCCACGGCGCTCAATCGACCGACAAGCCCTCGCTGGATGTTTCGATTGAGCTGCGGGACACCGATCGGTATGGCTTCGCTTGATCCGTATGAATCGATTGGAATCGGATCCGCGCGGGTGCAGGTTTTGATCAAGCCAACCTTCCGCAATCAAGGCTATGGGACTGCACTGCTGGAACGAGTGCTTGAGCACGTTGAAGTTGATGGCGATGTTCGGCAAGTCATCTTTCAGACTCGGTCGAATGATCAAGCGGCTCGGCGACTGGCTGGTAAAGCGGGTCTACTGCCGGTGGCCCCCACTGTTATCGCCGGCGTGGTGGCTCATCAGTTTGGGATCGAGTTGAAATCGGCTAGTGGGCCAGCGATTGAACGTCCTGCGATGCAACGGTCTGCGTAAAGTAGGGAAAAGCCTGCATAAGGTGCGGTTGTTTTCTCGGCTGCTGGGAACCGCTGACGTTCGGCGGGTGGCTGTCTTGCCAGAGAAACTCTAGCGTGCGCGTGCTAGCAAGGTCGACGCACGTCCTTTGCTGCTTACGATCATCAGAATTCCTACAGGTGTTTCTGCTAGCATGAAACAGACAACTGTTTGCGGCGTACCGCTCATGAGACAGTGGAACAGGTTCGAAAAGGAAAGTGCATGAGATGGCGATCTCGCATTTAGATTTTGTTTCTCGAACTTTATTTGGGTTGATTCAATGACAATTCATTCACTTCGTATTGTAGCTGTGGCTGTGGTAACACTGCTTGCTTCGGATGTGCTTACGCAGGATGCGCGGGCTCAATTCGGTTTTTCCAATGCGGGGCAGGTTAGTGCTGGCTCGCCTATCACGGGGTTCCTGACTGATGCCGCGGGCGATTCCATCGGCTACGAAATTTCGACTCTCGGCCCGTTGGTCTTTGGTTGGAACGGCAGCACTTCTTCTGAGCCAGGGGTAGTCCAACACAACTTTAAC
>CAZLYM010000347.1:0-2570 GCA_964563475.1 uncultured Pirellulaceae bacterium | reverse complement strand
CCTGATGCCTGATCCTGCCCCTCCTTTATTCCGTGTCTGCCGTCAGGAAAGATTCAAGGTCCTGAGGATTGACCAGTGGCTCGCCCGGCGAAACGTTATCAAGCTTGCCGTTCTTGAGCCATTGTTCAAGATCGTCAACCAGACCAAATAGGTGATCAAACGATTCGACGTAAAAAAGCAGCGGTTGGAATTTGTCGATCTCGAAATACTGATTCACAATCCACTCCAGCTGGGCCGGGAAACGCTGGACTTGGTCGGACTCGATGCAGTGCTCGATCTCGCCGAGCGAACTGAGCAGCCCACTACCGTAGACTTTCATTTCATTGTTTTCACGCATCAGGCCAAACTCGACGGTGAACCAGAAGAAACGGGCCATCGCCTTAATGTTGCTCTCGACGACTCGATTGATTTCGTCTTGGTCGCTGGTCAAAGATCGAGCGCGAATGGCGGCGAACCTAGCGACTTCACCAAATCGCACCAGCACGTCAGAAAACTTACGGTCCGTGTGCATGGGGACGTGGCCAGCGATGTCGTGGAAGATGTCCGGCTCAGGGAGATAGTCCAATAACTTACCATCGCGAATGGTGATTGTTGTTGGGAACGAACGATTACGAAGGCAGTCAAAGAACAGGTACGCTGGAACGTATCCAGAGACAGGTTTTGCGACAAAGCCACTGAGCGGTGACAGGAATGCGTTGATCTCGTCCAGCCGCGGAATCGCGTCCGGTTTCAGCACGAGGTTCTCGACACCTTCCATAAATTTAGCGTTTGCGTACTTTTCCCATTTAGGACGAATCGCTTCGTACAATTTTTTCCAAGTCGCTTGGTTCTCTTCGCTATACAGCTCGTACGGTTGATGGATGTACAGTTCGCCGTTGGCTTGAGCATCTTCGATGAATGCGGCCTTGGTGGTGGTGAGGCCGATGCCGGGTTTGTGGGAGGTGGTCATGGTGGTTTCTTTAGGAATCTCTTCCAAGTTAATGGGGCGGCTTTGTTTGTTTTCGTTTTAGTGTTGTCGGTTGTTTTGCTTGTCGGAATTGCACTTATCCAACCTGAAAACCAAGACTGGACGAACTACTAGGTTTACTCGCGACTTTGCAAATGGGAAGGCGGCTTTTGCAAAAAATCACAGCCTCGAAGGGATTTTACGTAAAACCCATGTTGTCCACCGGTGCGCTACTCAGCCATGCAAACTTCAGTGATTTGCCAGTCACGCAAAGTGACAAAGTAGCCACGGAATTCCGGGTCACCATCGACAGAGTAAGCTAGTTCGAGCTCAGTGTCATCAGGTTGCATATTGATACAGACGCGAGGGTGAATTTTGGCCACGAGTTCGTTGATACTGTCGATTTCGGTGTGACAACGAACAAGCGCCGCGGCTATGGATGGCCATAGAGAATTGTGACGAGTCAAGAAATCCGCAAAGCGTTGGCGTTGTGAGTCAGTTGGGCCGTCATCGTCTGCCCATAAGTGCACGTGACATTGCGTGAAAGGAGGGCAATCAATGCCAATGTCGCCATCCCAAGCGTTGATGTTGTAGTTGAGGTCGCCAAATTGTTCGTCTGCGATTGAATCACGCGGACTACCGATCATGTTCTGTGGCAAATCAAATTCGCCTTCGGGCAGTATGCGAATCGTGATTTCGTCACCAATGGAGACCGACGGTTTTGGCCAGTCGGCGTGGTGTGGGTGGTCTTGCGTTGAGAGGAAGCGGCCGAGGCCGCCAATGGACAGTTCATACTTCCCGTCTTCGTCAGCGTGCTTCACAAAGTTGACCATCGTGGCCAAGACGCCATCGCCTTCTAGGCCAGAAATACAAACACGTTCTCCATTAACCACGATCTCGAAACGGGCTGTCATTGGTTAGGTCTCGAGCGGTCACGGCAAAGTTTTTGCGACACCGCTTTTCACTGAAGCCAACAAGCGTCGCAATACCAAATAGTTTACTAGAGAAAAGCCATGTTGCCAAAGAGGCGGTGCCCGCGGCGTGGCAAACCAAACGATGCTCCACCGACAAAGCCGCGGCCTTGTGTAATTGGTTTGCGTGGCCGGTTACTTTGGAAATGTCAGAGAGGTCGGGAATCGGCCTCTGCTTTCACTGAGCAAACAATATGCGAATGCTCATTCTTTCCGATCGGGAATTTTCTGGAGTCCCCGGGATTGCGCCGAGGATTGCGCTAGGTATTGCGGTCAATCGGATTCCTCGCCCTTGCTTGACGAGAACAGCAATGCCAGTTCGATCACCCCCATCAAGACTATGGCGTACCCCAAAAGTTCGACCCCCTCCTCCGCAGTATCTTTGACGGCTCTTATGTACTTTTCCTCAGTCATTAACGATGTCCATACTGACTCTCGACCAAAAAGCCTTGCGAAGACGTGAATGATGATAGTACCCGAGAACATCAGTCCGAATGAAAATGTGCTGAAGACACCGTAAAGCTGTTCGATGAACTTGCTGAGGTTCTTATACACAAACCATAAGGTGGGCAGTATTACGACAAGAGCAAGCACCTGCCACGCTTTGTCAAAAAGATTGTTTTCTAGGAATGCGTCCATTTCGCGGATCAGTG
>CAZLYM010000346.1:0-2621 GCA_964563475.1 uncultured Pirellulaceae bacterium | reverse complement strand
GCGTGGTTGTTGACTCAGTATCCGTCGTCCAACAGTGACGATACGATCTTTCAGAATCGGACCAAGTTTCAGATTCACGATCCGTTTCCACCGCCGCCACGTGAACTGCTGCAAGTGCTGGGGCCTCATCATCTGATGTGTGCGTGGGGCAAGGACATGGTCGTTTCCTCGCAGACGGAACCGGATCCGCGGTTGCTACAGCATTGGGCAAACGTGCTTGGTGATGATTGGGTGCCCGAGTGGAAGCCGTTTGATCCTGCTCAGGATTTTGTGACGCTTTTTCCGCATGAATCACTGCCAGCCGAACGTCAATTAGTTCCGCCCGAAGTGAACTATCGATTGCACTCGAAAGAGATCATCGAAACGATCAATTTCTCGCAAGCTAAGGTGCTTGACCAAGTGGCTCCGCCGTGCGTGGTGAAGTTGTCGCATGGGTACGCGGGACTGGGGAACTTTTTCATTCGATCCGCGTTCGATGAATCGATGATGCGCGAGCAGATTGCTCAGCAGTGGCCGGACGCCAGTTTGGTGATCAACCAACTGATCGAAAATATTGTCGGTGATACCGGGATTCAGTTTTACCTTCGCAAGGACGGATCGGTCGTGTGGCTGGGGCTAACTCAGCAGCAGTTCAATGCGAAGGCTCGTTGGTGTGGGGGCGTTTTTACTGCCAGCGAACAGGAAGACGGTCGTCATCGGTATGAGGCCGCAGTGTTGGCGACGGCACGTTGCCTACATTCGCACGGCTATTTTGGCGTGGTCGGCATTGATGTATTGACCGATGCCGATGGCCAGCAGTTTCTGGTGGATGTGAATCCTCGGTTGACCGGAGTAACTCCGTTTCTGATGGCATCGCGAAGATTCGCGGACCAAGGGCTGACTGAGGGAGTTTATGTAGCCAGTCAAACATTCGACGGTTCGTTGGATGAGCTGTATGCGGCGGTGGAATCGACCAACTCTGCCAGCAACGCCGTCGTGTTGGTGTTGAGCGCCTGTGAGAACAAGGGCACGCCAACTACAATCTGCCACCTTTCTGTCAGCTCAACGTCGCAAGCTGACAACCGGCAGATGTTGCAGCAATTGGTTCGCGAGTGAATGCGAAAACTGGAAAACCGCTCAAGACGCGAGATCTGACCACCGGTTCGATTCCTCTTCATATTCGCGATATCGCGTTGCCGTCGAGCATCGGTTTGTTCTTTCAAACCATGTACAACGTGGTCGACTCTTTCTGGGCCGGGCAGTTGTCGACGGTCGCGTTGGCGGCACTTGGGCTTAGCTTCCCGGTGTTTCTGCTGATTATCGCCACTGGTGGCGGGCTTTCGCGGGGTGCGTCCGCGTTGATCGCCAACGCGATTGGAGCCAAGGAGCCAGAAAAACAGAAGCGGTTTGTGGCTCAAAGCTACTCGCTGGCTTTGACGCTGGCGGCGGTGCTGACGACGACCGGGTTCCTTACGTCGACGCCGATTTTTCGTTTGATGGGTGCCGAGGGCGAGTACTTGGCTGCGGCTCAGGCTTACATGGTGCCAATTTTTTGCGGTTCGATCTTCTTCATTGCCGCGAGTCTCAGTAACGCAATTTTGATTGCCAGCGGAGACAGTAAAACTTACGGCAAGGTTTTGGTGTGTGGCTTTCTTGGCAATCTGGTTTTGGATCCGTGGTTCATGTACGGCGGTTATGGCCTGCCGGCGATGGGGATTGCCGGTATCGGCTGGGCGACGGTGATCTTGATCATGTTGGGAAGTTCATGGATGGTCTGGACGGTGATTCAGCGAGGCCTACTGACGTTTGATCCTTGGCAGAACCTGTTGCCCGACTGGAAAGTTTACGGCGAGATCTTACGGCAGGCATTGCCGGCCAGTTTCAATATCATGTCTGTCGCGCTCGGATTTTTCGTGACAACGTTTTTCTTGAAGCAGTTTGGCGAATCAGCCGTCGCTGCGTTTGGAGTCACGACTCGGATTGAGCAGATCGGATTGTTGACGACGGTTGGTTTGTATTCGGCCATCATGGCGTTGGTGGGCCAGAACAACGGAGCCGGCAATTTCGCTCGTGTTCATCAAACCATGCGTTGGTGCAATCGAATCGGCCTTGGGATGAACGTGTCGATCTCTTTGTTAATGTTTATTTTTGCCGAGCAGCTAATGCGGATCTTCTCGTCGGACGAGGAAGTCGTCTCGATGGGAGTGACTTGCTTGCGAGTGATTATGCCGATCGAGTGGTCTTACGTGATGACATCGACGCATTTGGCGATGCTGCAGGCGGTGAAGCGTCCGATGTACGGCTTATTCGAATCGATCTTGCGGAAAGTTTTGCTGCCTCTGCCCTGTCTGTGGTTGTGTGTGACGGTCTACCAGTGGGAGATCGACTGGGTTTGGTACTGCGTGGCTGTGACGAACGTGGCCATGACGTTCGTAACGGTGGTTTATGCTCAAATGGTGTTACGGCGGTTGGGCGCGACGGAGTAGCCAACCGAATCGTGATGAGTCTTGTTTTCGCTGTCCGTTGTTTTCGATAAACTGGAAAACGAGACATGGGAAACGAAATATTTAGTGCTGGCCAACTTCAGGATTGAACATGAGTGGAAAAGTAGAACGCCGAGAACTTGAGTTCTCCAGCCTTAG
>CAZLYM010000345.1:0-2633 GCA_964563475.1 uncultured Pirellulaceae bacterium | reverse complement strand
CATTCCAACGAACGTGATTTCGATCACCGACGGACAGATCTACCTGCAACCCGACTTGTTCTTTAGTGGTGTGCGTCCTGCGATGAACGCCGGTATTTCGGTTTCTCGTGTGGGTGGTGCCGCTCAAGTGAAAGCGATGAAGAACGTCGCCGGTGGTTTGCGTTTGGACCTCGCTTCGTTCCGCGAACTGGAAGCGTTTGCTCAGCTGGGTACCGACCTCGATGCGGCAACGCAGGCGAAGCTTGATCGTGGTTACCGCATGGTCGAATTGCTCAAACAGCCTCAGTACCAGCCGCTGAACGTGGTCGATCAAATCATGGTGATTTACGCCGGAACAAATGGCTTGCTGGACGAAGTGCCAGTGGGCGATGTTCAGCGTTGGGAAAAAGAATTCTTGGAATTCATCCACACCAAGAAAAAGGATGTCTGGGACGCACTTGATGCCGACAAGGACAATGGAGCGACAATGAAGAAAACAGACGATCCGACGACTCAGAAGGTCATCGAAGCGATCAACGAATTCAACAAATCGTTCAAGTAACCGAAGTCATTCAAAATTAACGCGGACCTTTCCGCACTCCGAACTCCGAATTCCCCGTTTGAAACATGGCCAACGCCAGAGCACTTGATAAACGTCGCAAGTCCATTCGCAATATCAAAAAGATTACGCGAACGATGGAATTGATCGCGACTGCGCGATTCAAGAAAGCGATGGATCGAGCGACTGCCGCCAGCGATTACACTCGCCGGATCACCGCAGTCGTTTCCGATCTTGCTCGCGCTGGGCTGGAAGTTTCGCACCCGCTGCTTGAGTCGCCGGAAAAATCGACCCACGGTACCCTGCTGGTGCTGACTGGAAACCGAGGCCTTTGTGGTGGCTACAACGGAAACGCATTGCGACTGGGCATGAAGTCTCGGACGGCTCTGCTTGAGGAATTAGAAAACTTGACACTGGAAGTCAGTGGCAAGCGTGGCATCAACGGTTTTAAATTCCGTGATGTCGAAGCCGACGAATCGTTCACTCAGTTTGACGACCAACCGGAATACGCGGAAATCGAAAAGATCGCCAACCGGTACCTCGCTGCCTACGAAGCAGGAAAACTCC
Organism: uncultured Pirellulaceae bacterium; assembly: GCA_964563475.1. Classification (GTDB taxonomy): domain Bacteria; phylum Planctomycetota; class Planctomycetia; order Pirellulales; family Pirellulaceae; genus Mariniblastus. The sequence goes on along the minus strand of CAZLYM010000345.1, from coordinate 1,528 downwards.
ATCGGCTGGACGTGACCTACACGAAATTCCACACGGTTGCTCGACAAGAAATCGTGACTGAAACATTGTTGCCGCTTGGCAAAATCGAAGGAGCCGACACGCCGGTCGATCCGGAGGCAGCTTCAGGCGAATCGCTGTACGAATTCGTGCCGTCTGCAGAAAGCATTCTGGAAGAAGTCGTACCGACCAGCTTCCGCATCAAACTATTTAAGTGCTTCCTCGATGCGGCGGTAAGCGAACAAGTGGCTCGGATGATCGCAATGAAAAGTGCGACCGAAGCGGCGAACGACATGATCAAAGATCTCTCCCGCACCTACAACCGTGCTCGCCAATCTCAGATTACTGGCGAGATCATGGAAGTCATCGGTGGCGTTGAGGCACTTGAAGGCTGATACAAAAATGAAATTCGAATGCGGAATTCGGAATTCAAACTCGATACATTATTGAAAATTGAACACTGCTAACTAAAGACATTTCTCATGGCAAATATCGGTAAAATCACACAGGTGATCGGTTCGACTTTCGACGCCGAGTTCGACGCGGACAGCATGCCGGCGATTTACAACGCGGTTACGGCAGACATTGACGCCGGTGGTCAAAAGCGAAAGCTGCACGGCGAAATCTCCAAGCACCTTGGTGGCGGACGTGTCCGTTGCGTGGCGTTGGGATCAACCGAAGGCCTGCGTCGTGGAGCCGATTGCGTTGACACAGGTGCTCCGGTTTCGGTGCCCGTCGGCGAAGAAACACTCGGACGCGTGTTCAACATGCTGGGCGAGCCGGTTGACGGCGGTGCCCCGTTGGACAAATCAGAAAAACGCTCAATCCACCGAGCTGCTCCTGCGGTTTCCGACCTATCGACCAACACCGAGTTGTTCGAAACGGGCATCAAAGTGGTCGACTTGCTGACCCCGTTTGTTCGTGGTGGTAAAGCTGGACTCTTCGGTGGTGCGGGTCTTGGAAAAACAGTTATTCTGACCGAGCTAATTGCTCGTATCGCTAGTCAGCACGGTGGTTACTCCGTGTTCGCGGGCGTGGGTGAGCGTACTCGTGAGGGTACCGACCTGTGGTTGGAGATGCAAGAAACAGAGATCGGTTCGACCGGTCGTAAAGTGATCGAGCAAACTGCGATGGTCTTCGGTCAGATGAACGAACCACCGGGTGCTCGTCTGCGTGTTGCTTTGTCGGCTCTAACGATGGCTGAGCACTTCCGTGATTCAACGGGTGCGGACACGCTGTTGTTTGTCGATAACATTTTCCGCTTCTCGCAAGCAGGTTCAGAAGTATCCGCGTTGCTGGGTCGTATGCCGTCTGCGGTGGGTTACCAACCGACGCTCGCGACTGAAATGGGTGCGTTGCAAGAGCGAATCACGTCGACCAAGTCGGGTGCGATTACTTCGGTACAAGCCGTTTACGTGCCTGCGGATGACCCGACCGATCCGGCTCCTGCGACCGCGTTTGGTCAGTTGGATGCGTTCTTGTACCTTGAGCGTTCGATTTCGGAAAAAGGTATTTACCCTGCGGTAGATCC
>CAZLYM010000344.1:0-2682 GCA_964563475.1 uncultured Pirellulaceae bacterium | reverse complement strand
TGCAATTTCCTATCACGCGTCGGGTTAGGATTTTGCGCCGAAGGTTTTAGGGCAGGTTCTAAGCTTTCCAGCCAACGTTCGGGTTGCTGTGAGTCATCTTCCAGAATTCACCCGCGCGTGACTGAGCGATGGCCAGTAGACTGTCGACTGGATAGTTTCCATTTGAGTCAATCTGTCCGGCTTCGGCACCGGTCATTAGTTCAATCGCGTCGAAAATGTTATCCACGGCGTAGACGTGAAACTTTCCGGCTCGACTGGCATCGACCACGTCCTTGCGAAGCATCAAATCTCCCGCATTGGAAGCAGGAATGACGACGCCCTGCTCTCCCGTTAGGCCAAAGTGTTCGCACGCATCGAAGAACCCTTCGATCTTTTCGTTCACTCCCCCGATGGCCTCCAGATTGCCTCGCTGATCAATGGCACCGGTCATGGCCATCTCTTGGCGGATCGGCATGCCGGTCAACGCACTCAATAGGCAAACAATTTCTGCACCCGACGCCGAATCGCCATCGATTCCACCGTAGCTCTGCTCAAACGCCAGCGACGCGCTGAAACACAGCGGGTGTTTGGTTTGCAGCAGGTTCCGCAACAGGCCGCCAAGAATGTGAAAGCCCTTGGTGTGGATCGCACCGGACATTTGTGCTTGGCCTTCGATATCGATCAGGCCCGCGTTGCCGGCACCGATCGAGGCGGTGATCCGGGCGGGAAAGCCGTACGTTAGAGGCCCAGACTTCATGACCGCCAAGCCGTTGATCTGGCCCGTGACGTGGCCGGTTGTCTGAACAAGGATCGTCTCGTTTTCGACCAGTTCCTGAAACTTGATCGAGGGAAGACTGGCTCGTGCTTTGGTGCGTTGGATGGCATGTTCGACATGTTCTCGGTTGACATCGTCTTCCTTGGCCAAAAAAGCTGCCTCGCGTGCAATGTCAGCAATGCGCCCAAACCGAGCAGTCAGCTTTTTTCCTCGGGACACGATGCGAGCACCATGCTCAGCCAGCGCGGCGATGGCAGATCGATCGAAGTCCGGCAGTGATTCGGCTGTTGCCAATTGAGCGATCGTCTGAGCGTACTGCATCACGCCATGATCGTCGCGAACCAGTTCGCTATCGAAGTCGGCCAGTACCTTGAACAGTTCCGCGAAGTCTGGGTCGACTTGATCCAGTTGATAGAACGTGCCGACATCTCCGATCAGAATCACACGCACTGAAATTTTGATGGCCTCCGGTTGGGTAATCACTTGGCGACTGAGGAACCCGGCCTCGGGCGGCACGATCTCCAAGTTTCCCGTGCGCAGCGTTCGCGTGAGTGCTCGCCAAGCCCCGGATTCGGACAACAAATCATCTGCGTCAATAATTAGGTATCCTTGATCAGCCCTTAGTAGCGCACCCGAGCGAATTCCTCGATAGTCGGAAATCGCCATTCCTTGGGGCCCCCATTGAGGCTCGACCGTTCCCAGCAGGTTCATCAGACTGGGGCGACACTCCTCGATCACTGGCCGACGTTTGGCATCTTTTTCGTGACAGTGAACGATGTTGACGCCGTAGAGTTCCTTTAGGTCGCTCGCTTCTTGGGGATCAGGTGGGCCAGCAGCCAGCAGGTCTACCAAGTGGTCGATGACCTCATTGACGAAAACCTTGACGTTGTCCACTGCGTTTTCTGATGAGTGCCCATCAAGAATTCTCTCGACGTGCGAAAGCGTCAATTCGCGAATGGCGGACTCATTGAGTTCACGGATGTCGATGGCAGCCTGTCTGACCAGCTCGTTCGCTTGTCTTCGGATCTCGACGATTCGCTTCTCATGTTTGGGCAGCTTGGCTTCGAAGGCATCCAGCACGCTTTGATTGATCTTCTTCTCAGCGACTTGGTGGCGCAGTTGTTCAGGAGCGATTGGCTGACCTTCGACAACGGGTACGATTAATTTCTGAGAAGTCGGGCCCTCGCCGACATCGATCATCTGCATGTTGTCAGCCAGAAGTTCTTTTTCAAACGGATCGGTCAGTTTCCCAATTTCGTCTCTGGTTTTCTGTTGAATCGATTCACGTCGAGACGCGTAGGGGTCGCTGTCGAGTGCTTTGCCAAGTTCATCTTCCACGAATGTCGCAAAGTCATTCATCGCCTGCCGAAACTCTACGCCCATACCGGCGGACAATCGAATCAGCCGTGGCCGGTCGGGGTGTTCGAAATTTTGCACGTAGCAGAAATCATGAAGCGACGTACACTCGGGCTGCAGTTGATTGAGTAATTCAAGCACCAGTTTTTTGCGTCCCGTGCCGCGTTGGCCTCGGACGTAAACGTTTTGACCGGGGGCCAAGCAAAGCAGGCCGAATTCCAATGCTTCGCGGGCCGTTGATTGTCCAACAACTTTCGTCTCCGAGCTTAAATCGCTCGTAGTTTGGAACGGTAGGTTGTCGACATCGCATTGCCACCGAAGTTCATTGGCTGCCAGCGGTTGAAGATTGGCAGGTTGGAGATTTTCGTCCTTGTTCATGGTCAATATCTTTCACGCCGTGGGCGGCCAGTAAATGGGTGATGGTCGTATGCTCTTCATTCTAGTTCAGATCAAGCCTACGAAAAAAGCCTCCTCGATGTTGAAACCGAGGAGGCTGATGGATTAAGCCGGACGCTGATGAACTCTACTGAGTAATAATGGTCGGCAGGTTGTTTGCGATCTCTTCGAAGATC
>CAZLYM010000343.1:0-2716 GCA_964563475.1 uncultured Pirellulaceae bacterium | reverse complement strand
CGCACCGCTGGCTTCGCCAGCAAAACAACTGGGACAGTTGTTCTACACTCTATATTGACGGGCGACGTCGCAAAACCAGACCCGCAATATGTTATTGTACCGTGTCCACAAACAATCGACGACGCAAGTTTAGCCGGCAATCGACGACCGAGTTCCGCTGGCGATCATTCAATCATAGCACAATGACACAATCACCCATTACAAAAGACGCACTCGCAATCTGGGAGGCCGGCGTTGCCGCCGTCGATTCAAGAAAAGCAGTCGCACAAAACATTCGGCTGGATGACAACTCGCTTTGTATTGCTGGCCTGACCTTTCAACGTAGTGACATCGATCGAGTCATCGTAGTAGGAGCCGGGAAGGCCAGTGGCTGGATGGCAGCGGGTTTCGAAGACGCTATCTCTAAACACAACTCGGATTTTCTAGATCGACACGTGATCGGGCACGTAAACGTTCCCGACGATCAGGAGATTACGCTTCGCAGTATCAAAGTCATAGGCTGTCGTCCCGCGGGCGAAAACCTGCCGGGGCCCCGAGTCCTAGCCGGCACGCAGCAGATCCTGAAACTTGTTCAAGCCACGACCGATCGTGACCTAGTCGTATTCATGGTGGCCGGCGGAGGCTCTGCGTTACTAGAGCAGCCCGTCGCTCCGGTGACGTTGGACGATTTCCGGGCGGTGACCACGCTGTTATCCTCAAGCGGTGCCACGATCGGGCAGCTGAACGCCGTTCGCCGCGCGATCAGCCAAGTCAAAGCGGGGGGCTTGGCTCGTAACTGCCAAGCCGGAAACCTCGTCGCGTTAATTGTGTCCGATGTGATTGGCGATCCGATCGAGATCATTGCTTCCGGTCCAACCGTTGTTGAAAGCGATCCCTCGCATGTGCTTGATCCGATCGAAGTGCTGGCTCAGTTTGATCCTACTGGAAAGTTGACGCCGCCGAGTGTTCGCGAAGTCACAAAAAGATCTCAGCCAGATCAGCTTGCTGCACCTTCATGCAAAATTCACAATCACATTTTGTGCAACAACGAAACAGCAGTCGCGGCGGCAAAGGAGAAAGCCATTTCTCTGGGCTACCACGTTATCCGCGCTCAAACATCAGCTGCCGACGACACGGCTGACTCGATGGGGCATGACCTCGCAGATGAATTGCTCGCCATTCAGGCGGAACCCGGCAAGCGATGTGTGATTTCGGGAGGTGAGCCAACGGTCAAATTGAGCGACAATCCTGGCAAAGGGGGCAGGAATCAGCACTTGGTCCTGTCTGCTTTGGGGCATCTGATGGAATCGGCTGGATCAGTGTTTGAGGCTGACGGATCCGCGTTCTGCCTGCTTTCGGGCGGCACCGACGGAGAAGACGGAAACGTACCGGTTGCCGGCGCTTGGCTGGACTCGTCCCTAAACGTCAGCGACTTCAAGAGCCAAGTCGACACGGCACTCAGTTCGTTCGATAGTTACTCGTTTTGGCAGCAGCAAGGTCGCCTGATCCGCGTCCCGCCGACTCGGACCAACGTTTGTGACTTGCGAGTTGTACTTACGGAAAACTGAATCCTTGATTTCCGCCCGGCTTTCGAACGCTTGAATGATCTACGGGTGCTGATCCTCGGGTGCCATACTTCACGCTGGCGCAAGCACACTTGTAAATTGCGTAAACTGGCCCCGCTAAACGCTTATTGCGGGGACTTCCTAGGTCGAACGCTCTCTCACAACGGACTTTACGCTCCATAGCGGTCATGCTACCCTATTGCCCCTTGAAACGCCGCGAAAAGCTGACGATTGAGTGATTTCGAGCACCTTGCTCGGTCGCCCATGAACCGCCAGCCCGGTGCAGGTTCTGATCCAGCGTCTGCGCTATCTGTTTGAAATCCTGATTGCCATTGATCTGTCAGGTCCACCGAGCTTCTTTCTGCGTTCAAGGTCTGGAACCATAGTGGTGAAAGAAACGTCGAGTTAAATAAACCCTTAATCGAATCAACAAACGAATCTAAAAAGGCTTACAACGATGGCAAAGAAATTCGTCTACTTCTACGGCGGCGGCAAGAAAATGACCGATGGTGATCGCAGCATGCGAGAAATCCTCGGCGGCAAAGGAGCCAACCTAGCCGAGATGTGCAACGCCGATGTGCCAGTGCCTCCTGGTTTCACCGTTAGCACCGAAGCCTGTGCCGTCTACGAAGAAAAGGGTAGCTACCCCAAAGAGATGATGCAGCAAGTCAAAACGGAACTTGCAAAGCTTGAAAAGCTTGAAGGCAAAAAACTGGGTGCCGCCAAGAACCCACTGCTGCTGTCCGTTCGTTCGGGTGCGGCTCAGTCGATGCCCGGCATGATGGACACCGTTCTGAACTTGGGCATGAACGACAAATCGGTCAAAGGTTTTGCTCAAGCCACTGGCAACGAGCGAGCTGCATGGGACTGCTACCGTCGTTTCATCGACATGTTTGGTGACGTCGTGATGGGACCAAGCTCAACGCTTAACCACCATCACTTCGAAGCGGCACTTGGCAAGATCAAAAAGAAGTACAAAGCCAAGCAAGACACTGACCTGACCGCCGAGCAATTGGAAGAACTGGTTGGCGAATACAAGGCGATCTACAAGAAGCACGTTGGAAGCCCGTTCCCACAGGATCCAATGAAGCAGCTTGAGTACTCCATCAATGCCGTGTTCGATTCTTGGCAAACCGAGCGTGCGGTCAAGTATCGTATCCTCAACAAGATCA
>CAZLYM010000342.1:1227-2723 GCA_964563475.1 uncultured Pirellulaceae bacterium | reverse complement strand
GGCATTACTGCAGTTACAGTCGCTGCTGCCGCCAAGTAGAATATTTGGATAACTGAGGCATTGCCTTTCCTTTATGTTTTATCCTTTCTTGATGTTTGGAGTTTGACCATGTTTGGCTTGAAAATGATTTGGCAAGGATTTGGGGCTGCCCTTTTGCTAACTACCTTGGTGGCGAATCCGTGTTCCGGCCAGTTCACGAACTACGTGGTCATGGGCCGTATCACCGAGGTGATCGAGAATGAGAATGGCGTCATCCCAAACCTTCCGGAGGGTAGTGTGTCACCTGACGCGGTAGGATTCGGCTTTACGGCCCAATTGCGATACAATATCCAAGGTTGGGACGGGACGCCGGGAAGAATTGCGATCAATCTTAGAGGTACTGAGTTAGTGTTCGAAGGCGACAGTGTCTTCGGCGGAATAACCGGCGACCCGAATTATTCGTATCGTATTGTGGCGGATCAGGCGGGCGCTGGAGCCGACATTCGGGACTCAACATTCCTGCCAAGTAACTTTGGTTTGGAATTGGAAGCATTCGAAGATTCCACTTTCGGTTTCAACGAGACGGAGCTAGCCTTCAACCCGGCGTTTGCGGGTGAATATGAAACCAATAGGTTCACCATTGAGGGCACGATGCGTGATTCCGGGGAACGAGTCAATGTGATTGGATTCGTGGATTCAGTGATCGTTTTTGGTCAAAATGTTGATGGTGATGTCGATGATGATGATGACGCGGACGTCGAGGATATCAATCAGTTTCCCGATGCGTTGGGCGAATCGGCTCTGTTTTTTGGTGACTTCGACCTTGACCAAGATGGAGTCATCACGCTGGCTGACCACGACATGTTGATTAACGATTTTGTAAACTTCTCGATTGATGATACGGAATTCACCGGCACACTTGTTGGCGATATCAACTTCGATGGCTGTGTCGATGTGCTGGGTGACGCGTTCGTTTTGGTGGCCAGTTTGGGAGGACCGGGACCGTTCGGGTATCAGGATGGTGACTTGAACGCGGACAACCTAGTCACTGTGTTGGGTGACGCATTTCGGCTGGTAGCGAATCTTGGTAGATCGATCAAATAATCGCTTGCCGATACTGTTACGCGGGCAGCCAATCGTTGGACAACGATCCGAAAGCGCCTACGTGTCAATATAACTTTCCGCAACATCGGCCGCTTAGCTTCAGATGAGTAACCAGTGCTATCACGGCGTCTGGAACGTAGTGATTTTGCGATTTGTCTCGCAGTCTGGTGTGAGCCAAGGAGTGGAAAAAGGTAGCAGATGTTGCCTCATTGCCACCTTGCCGACGACGTGTGTTGCTTCTGCGCTTCGAAAGTGCACTGGGAGTGATCGAGCCCGATGGTTGGGGATTCGGCGATGCAAGTACTACCTTCACGAACACCAGTGATGTTGACAATGCCTTAAACTCTCTAATACAAATACACAAATGCGTTACAGCCAATCATGCGATTTAGTGTATCGCTGTGAGGCTGTAA
>CAZLYM010000342.1:0-1127 GCA_964563475.1 uncultured Pirellulaceae bacterium | reverse complement strand
AGTCTAGTATCCTGCTTCGTCTGGATTGCTATGTTGCAATCGCTTGCTTCGGCTCAGTTGACGGCCGATTATTCGCTTAACACATCCAGTATGTTCGCAACGAATACTACATCAGGTCAGCAAGCGAGGGCGGCCGTCGAGGCGGCGATCGCGGATTTGAATGCGGCACTGAATCAGAACCTTGGTGCCATTCCAGCCAGCGCCTCTAGCTTCTCTGGCACTTCAGGTAATGACTCCGCCAGCATTAATTTTGTAGCGCGAGTGCGCAATCCTTCTACGAACTTAGAGACAAATGTATCCATTGCGAGTGGTTCATCGGTTGTTCGCATTTTTATTGGGGCTCGGCCACAGGGTGCAGATGTTTTGGGAGTAGGAGGCCCCGGTGCCGGGGTTAGTTCCATGGCGGAAGCAATGTCATTTTCTAACATCGATGACGTTGAGACCGCTTTGAACAATGCGGCCAACGCAGCAACTGAAACATTTTTGCGGGGAGAGGGGCCTGTCATAGGTACGAATGTTGGCAATCTTGGTCCATTCTCATATCAGGTGCCATTTGGGCTCTTGGTCGGCAATGTTTCTTTCAACAGCAATATAAACAACTTTCACCTTAACCACACGACGGATCCGCCCGCGAACCTCGTTGACTTGTACTCAGTGACCTTGCATGAGACGATGCATGCCATTGGGCTGGGGCCCTCGGATGGATGGGACAGCCGTATTACGGGGAACCGTTGGACGGGGCCGGCAGTTGTCAATCTTCAGGGGAGCGGTACGGGGGTGCTTGCCCCAGATTTAGGGCATGTCAATCAGAACGTTATGTCCCCAAGAATTGCCGATGGAGTGCCCCAGCAATCCGTTCTGGCGCCTCTCATCCCTGCGGGGAGGCGTCTGAATCTGACCGCACTTGATTTAGCCTTTATGCGAGATATTGGTTTTCCAAACGCAAACGCTGTTATTCCGCCACCACCAAGGCTGGGAGACTTTGATCTGGATGGAAACGTCGATTTGGCGGATCTCGATCAATACAACGGCAACATCGGTGCTCAAGCAGCAGGTTCGTTGGTCGCACTTGATCTGGATGGGGATGGAAACATCGGCGAGGACGATTTCGAAACTCACTACACAAC
>CAZLYM010000341.1:0-2728 GCA_964563475.1 uncultured Pirellulaceae bacterium | reverse complement strand
GGGATCCAGACGGCTCGAGCAGGAATATCGCTCGCTCGGCAGATCGCGATAAACAAAGAGGATAACTCTTCGCAGTCACCATGCCCGGACTCGAGGGCATCCAAGCAACTGTGAATTTGCGTATCGAACTTGTACGTGACCTTCTCGCGAACGTAGCTATAAATGGCTTCGACCCAATCCCACGCCGGACCCTCGCCATGCTGTTCCTTCAGTTGGTCGGCGATGTCTCGAATATGCTGGTGTCGACTTTCAATGTACGGACTTGGCTTGAGGAAACGCTTGAGTTTGCCGGGGACCGGGTCGGCGATCTTCAATTGTTGTGGTTGTTCTGGCTTGATGATCGGCCGCCGCAAAACTTCGAACCGCTGAAACGCGACCGCGTTTTGTTCCGACGAGATCCGGTTGACGTTGAACTGCAACTGCTTGGCTTCTTTGGTGACGTCTCGATGTTTGAATTTTCCGACGCCGTCGGTCCGGATGTCGTCCATCAATCGAATGGTTTGTTCGGGCCAGTCCATCGGGATCGGGACCGTCGCTGTGATGCCACTGGCTTTGTCGGTGGCTTCGATCTCCAATCCGAATTCCCAAACGGTACGAACGGGTGTGCCAAACGTATTGGCGGTGGGCGAGGTTTCTTCTGTCACCGCTTCAGCGTTGTCGGGCGGCGATTGAGGCACTTGGGCGGCAGCGATGTGTGCCATGTCCAAAGTGATGACCAAGCCAAGCAAAATTCGAAATGTCAGGCTGATGGCTCGCAAGCTACTTCCTTACTTGATCGGTGTCAGTTGACGGACGAATTTAATGATCGGCTTGGCGGCACCCTTAGCGGAGGCGAACTCAGCCACAAATTTTTGCCGCTGCTTTTTTTCAGGGACTCGAATTGAATCACCTTTTTGCAAGATCGGAAGCGGTTCAGATAATTGCCCGAACTCACGTGGGCCGACCACGACTACCGGAAACCAATGAGCCTTTTTGTTTTTGTCGATCAGCATAAATTCAGCGTATTGTTTTCCTGTCACCCAGACCATGCGAGCCGGAATTTTGTTGGCACGACACATGGCGACGAATAGCCCAACGGCATCCTCGGCACAACCGAAACGGTCTTGGAACACTTTGCTCGTGTCACGAGAGTCTCCCGATCGGATGTCGATCTCGTCACGAACCCAATCGTAGATTGCTTCCGCTTCTTCCCAAGGCGTTGCTTTGTTGGCGACCAATTGTTTGACCTGTTTCTTCAACTTCGAATCGCGAAAACTGATTTCGGGACTCGACTGAGTATACGGCTTGCCTTCGCGATGGCTAACTTTGGGTCGTAGGAAAACGGTTGTGTCAGGGGGCGGATTGATCTGGCTCGTTTTCAGCTGGTACGTCATCAGCATTCGCACTTCGGCGCCAGGACGCAGTCGCGGAACCGTGATAACCAGTTGCTTGACGCCACTGTTGAGTTCTCGATCCTTGATGCTGCCCATGTCGGTGGGGATAGTCTCATCCACCACCGATACGGTTTGTTCCGGCCAATCATTGGGAACTGGCAAAGTGACCATCACCTGTGTCGCCGATTTTTTCACCGCAAGGGCTTGGAAGCCGACTTGATAGTTCGACGTGACAGGATCCGAAAACGTGACGCCCACGACTTCCGAAGAATCATCGCTCGTGCTGGCACCCGCGTCGGCATCGGTGTCTGACTGGCCGGACGATTCAGGCTGAGTTGTTTGCGTAGTCGCACTTTGGGCCGATGCAGAGGCAGCAAGACTGCCACACGATGTGGCGATGGCAAAAACTGCAAGGCAGCGGAAAAGTGATACGGGATACTTCATGACCGATGGCAATTGGAGATTGACAGCCCGCCGAAAGCGAAAGGCTGGCGAGACTCTTCAATTATCGTCACGATTCCGACGCCGGGCTATGTCAAAGTGGCCACAACGGCAGATAAAACCGAAGCATCACGAGAAAAAAGCGCAAAACGCCAGCGAGCGAGCGAGGACAGTTGAACCGTACACTCGATCGCGCTTCGTGCTTGCATAGGCAGTCTGCCCTAGTTCAATGACTCAGCCGGGTAGACCTTGATTTCGACGCGTCGATTTTGAGGGTGATTCAGTGGGTCGTTACTGTCGGCCGGACGATCCCAGCCAAGCCCGTCCACGTTGAACTGGTTCGGATCCAGATCATACTTTTTGGCAAGGGCTTCCTTGACCGCCGCCGCTCGACTGCCAGAGAGTTCCTTGACCAGCGAGACCGGTGCTTTACCTTTCATCGAACTGTCGGTGTGACCTTCGATCACGATCCGAGCCGTTCCGAACTGCCCGGCAAGCTTGGCGATCTCTTCCAGTACGAAATCAACTTTCGGATCGTACTGGGTTTCGACATCTTTTCCGTTCTGATTCTTGGTGACCATTTTGTATAGGTCACTACTGTTGGGGAAGAAGTGGATTACGACCGTGTTGGTCAGGATTTCTTCGGCTCCGCGAACCTGACTGGTGGTTGTGGGAATGAACGGCACTGAGTACTCGTCGGTTTGCGATGAGTATTTTTCTTCTTTGCCAAGTTTTTCGATGATTGAGAAATCAACAACTTGATCGAACTTCACTTTTTGACGAGTGATTTTTCGGATCTTCTTGTAGATGTAGTAAGCCTGATTCCAGACGCGTTCGAAGTTTGCCGGATTGTTCTGGTTCAGGAAGAACTGATAGTTCTCGGCCCAGTTGGTGCTGTGAGCGTCAGCCAGCAT
>CAZLYM010000340.1:0-2734 GCA_964563475.1 uncultured Pirellulaceae bacterium | reverse complement strand
TCCGGCCTACAATGCCGCCCCGGCTTACTCGACACCGCCGACCTCTTACGCACCCGTCAGCGAATACCCAGCGGCTACCTACTACGAAAATCAATATGTCGGTGTGCAAGCTCCCATCCAACACGCGCCCGTCCAACACGTTCACAACGCGACCTACCATTCAGGCTACGCTGCCTACCAGCCAACGCCTGCTTCCGCCTATCATACCGAAGTCCCCAGCCACCCGGCTCTGAACACCGACAACTACGGGCTGTTTCAGTACCGCCGTCTGATGAAGAGCCATTCGGCACCTCATCCCCAAGAATTGCAAGGAACTTGGCAAGGGATTAACAAAGGAATCGCCACAGTCGCCATCGACGAACGGTTCATCAAAGAATTCCGAAACGTCAATGGACAGGTTTACGGCGACAACATCGAAGTCAACCAAAATTCCGGCGACTGGGCTCCTATCCGAGACCAACGCACAGGCGATATAAAACGACAAGGTAAATTTCTGGTACAACAACCGGGTGGCATTGGTCCATTTCGGCATGGAGTCGTTCTAAACTACAGCAAGGGCGGCAACCGAAAGTTGGACCCCGCCAATCTGATCTCCGATCAGCTGGTCAAACTGGATGACAATCACATGCTGGGCCGTGCGACTGCGAAGTTTGGCCCGATCCGAATTCCTCTAGCCTATTTTGTGCTCCAACGAGTACCCGAATAAATCAGGCGTGACACTCGGCGGGGCGCTCGCAACGTGGACACCTCTGGTACCTCACTGGAAACGAAACGAATGACCCGCAAAGTGATTCACAATTTCGGCAAGAACGTATCGTTCACGCCGACAAGATTAGGCAAACCGAAAACCGAGCAAGAGCTACTTGATCTTTTGCGTCAGCACCGGGGTGAATCCATCCGAGTCATCGCCAGCGGTCACGCATGGAGCGATGCAATTGTCACTGACGGGTTGTTGATCAGCGTCGAACATCTCAATAACGTCCGTATCAGTGACGACCGTCAATCCGTTTCCGTCGGTGCCGGATGCCAAGTAAAGCAGCTGGTGCACCAGCTGAAACCAAGCGGACTGACACTGCCTTCTCTGGGCCTGATCGACGAGCAAACAGTGGCCGGCGCAACCGCTACTTCAACGCATGGATCTGGCAAACATAGTTTGTCTCATTACGTGCGGAAAGTTCGTGTCGCTCACTATGATCCGCAAACCGACGAACCCGTCATCACCGAAATCGATTCCGGTACCGATTTACGTGCCGCTCGCTGTTCCCTAGGACTGTTGGGAGTCGTCGTGGAATTGGAACTAGAGACGCGTGCCACGTACCAAGTCCAAGAACATTCCCAGCATCATGCATCGCTTGAAAGCATGTTGGCAGCAGAAAAAAAATTTCCGCTGCAACAGTTCTATCTTATGCCATGGAGCTGGCAGCTGTTCGGTCAACACCGCGTCGAAACCCAACAACCACGCAGCAAATTGGCTGGAATCTACGGCATCTATTGGCACTGGGGAATCGACTGGGGCCTGCACCTAATCGTTTTCCTGCTGGTCAGGATCTTGCGAATCAAGGCAGCAGTCCGAGCCTTCTTCCGCTTCATATTGCCCCTGACGATCGCTCGCAAATGGTACGTCACCGATGATTCACATTCGTTGCTGACTATGGAACACGAACTGTTTCGACACATCGAAATCGAACTATTTGTGCCTCGTTCTTCCCTGAAACCGGCACTTGAACACGTCCAAGAAACGATCACTGTCTTTGGAGGCCAACAAACGGCAGATCAAAAAAGCGACAACGATTCCGCAACGGTTATTCCTGACCAGCATCACGGCGTGTATTGCCATCACTATCCGATTTGCGTTCGGCGAGTCCTCGCGGACGATACGTTAATTTCTATGACTGGGCCGTCCGAAAAAAACGAGCCGTCGCAAACTACGCCGCAGGAAAACTTCGCGAACGAGGCCGTTTCGGAACCTAGAAACAATGAAACGAGTAACGAAGATGATTGGTACGCCATCAGTTTCATCAGTTACGAGCGACCTGACCGTCGAGCGGGATTTTTCACGTTTGCGAAATTCCTAGCTTCGTCGATGCGAATTCGTTTCGGAGCCCGTTGCCACTGGGGCAAGCACAACCCACTGGACCTTGCAGCCAACGAGCAGCTTTACCCGCAACTGGCGACATTCCGCCAAATCGTCCAGCGATTCGACCCGCACTCGCGTTTCTCAAACGCATGGCTACGAGACGTCTTGTTGAGCATCCCATCTCGCTCGAGCTAACCCAGCCTTTACGCACGTTTGCGCACGGACTCACCACTAGCAGACCTCAGCGGTGACGAGCTCTCACCGCCCAGCGATAGCAAATTAGTTGCTCGCGGGATTATTGGTTCTACCAAGATTTGCAATCAAGGCAAAAGCATCACCCAAGACATCGACCGTTCCGCTAAAGTTAATGTCTCCTTGAGAGTAGCTCGTTGAGAAGCCCCCTAGGTTAGCCACCAAACTAAACGCATCACTGAGCACGTCGACGGTGCCGTCACAGTTCAGGTCGCCGGGAAAGGTCCCCACAACGCCATTCGAGGTTTCAATCAAGGTCTCAATCTGCGTATTGGCGTCCGATATATCAAGCGTGCCATTGCCATTAATGTCTAGTAAAGCCAGCTCTTCAACCGCGGAGAACCCCATCTTCCCAATGTAACCATCCAGATCTTCACAATTAACGACACCGTCCAAGTTGTAATC
>CAZLYM010000339.1:0-2739 GCA_964563475.1 uncultured Pirellulaceae bacterium | reverse complement strand
TAAAAATTTGAGTCATCTTTTCTTCCTTCGTTGCGAAACAAAAAACCTAAAAAAGTCCCAAAGGCCACGGCCCCCGAAACCACGGGTATGAGATTAGCGAACGACAATTGCCCTTCATGGCCACCGAACGTTCTTGATGCCGTTATTCTAATTCGCTGCTTAGCCACTTTGCAACTGCTTATTCATTAAATTCATCAAAATTGCGTAAGTCTTCCAATCTTCGAAAACCCATCAATATAAGGCTTTTTTTGCTATTTTCAGTTCCGGTCGGTTAGTTTTTCGTGGCTGAGGCTGTTTGTCGCTCGAAAATGTGGGCATTCATATTGGGTAAAACGGGAAGAATTTTCACTCATGCTAGCAACTATCGTCACAGATCAA
Source organism: uncultured Pirellulaceae bacterium (assembly GCA_964563475.1). Classification (GTDB taxonomy): domain Bacteria; phylum Planctomycetota; class Planctomycetia; order Pirellulales; family Pirellulaceae; genus Mariniblastus. Next base: position 2,361 of record CAZLYM010000339.1, on the reverse strand, counting down.
GTCACAGATCAATTCCTTACCATGCCGATGACCTAGATCGCCCAACTTAGATAATCGGCAATTCGGCTCGGCAGGATCCGAACCAACCCCAGTATATCGCTGGTGATTCGAATCGCTCAATTCGTTACCCTCCTGCCTGAATCAAGTTCTGCCCGCGTCTGACACGACAAAGCTTTGCCTCGTTTTTTACGAGTGTGTTATCTGGTTAGCGGGTGCAAGGCAACAGTGATCCGGGAACTTCCGGGCAGACGTGTCGGTCTACAACCATCACAACACAAATGAGCGAAACGAGACAACCTGTCGATCAGTTGATCCTTGTCGTTCACGGTGTTGGAGACCCGGAACCTGGAGGACCCGTCAGTACCTTCGCTCGCTCGATCGCACTCGAGTCGAAACCGTTGAAGGAAAGTCGCAGCGTTGTTTGGCTGAACGAGAAAGCAGCCGATTCCAGCTACATCAAAACATTTCCGGTTCATGTTCGTGACCTGAACATTCGTCGCAAGAACGTCAAGTTGGCAGAAGTCTTCTGGGGTGATGTCTCCCGTGTCGTCAGTGGTGTGCCGGGAATGATCATCGGACTGTTTCAGATTCTGTTTGGTTTGCGATATGTTGCCTACGTGGCTGCCGATCAACCCGGAACCGGTGCCGCGTGGTTGAAGAAGCTTGGCTTGATCAGTAGCCGAATCTTGCATGGGCCGGTGCTGGCGGTCACTTTGTTCACCGGCATGTTGGCGTTTGCAATCTCGGGTTCACAGTTACTGTGGCCAGGGTCTTGCCAAGGGCTGAAATGGAGCCAGATCGTGGTTTCGGCCTGTTGTGCATTCGGTTTGGCTGTCGCATTCATTGGAAGGCGCCTGACTCGAAACCGAGTCATCGAGAGGTCATGTTTTTGGTTGGGAGTGACTTCTGCTTTCATGCTGGGCCTATTGGTCTTCAAAGCGTATTGGTTTGACGTTGCCTCGGACAAAGCGACCGCTCGCTTGGGCCTGTTGTGGAATTGTCGTGTGCTGGTGGTGCTGCTGGGATGGCTATGGTTCTGCGAGATTCTGGTGATGTTGGCTATGGCGGGCAGTTGGTTTTTAGCCATCATGCGTCCGCAGGCAAATCGCCGAGCACTACATATCGCGTTATTGCTGCCCTTGTTGTCGATCGGGATCTGGGGCCAGGCGATCCCGATGCTGTGGCTGATGACCACTGAAAGTGCTCGGCAGTTTTTGCAAATGGACGATTTCTCCCAGATCTTTGACGAAGCAGTCCCCTTGCTGGGAGTCCAATTCATGATGTGCCTTGCCATCGTGATTGCCGCCGGTATTGTCGCGATTCGGTTTCTGCAATGGCGGTCTGGGCAAACGGTCGATCGTTTTCGGGCTGGTTCCCGTGCTCCTCGCTTGATCGTGCATGGCGGGTTGCAGTTGGTGCTGGCGGCCTGCGCTGCCGTGGGAGTCAGTCTAGTGCTCACGATCGAAGCGTTTGAGTCGTTCGGGTACTCCCACAACGAGTTCTGGATTGGCCGGGTGATGGCCGAGTCCAACAAGTACGCGATGGCGGTATTGGTGCCGATCGGTTTTCTGTTGGCATTCGCTTTTCCTCGCCTGCATCCGATATTCGATATCGTGCTGGATATCGTCAACCATTTCTACTTTCGTCCCACCAATGTCCAAGACGTGCTAGATGACGACGACGAGTTTGATATCAACGAGACGACGTTCGAATCGGGGAATCTGTTCTTCAGCCGTCGGCAAACCGTGCACGCGCGAATGCAGCGGATTCTGACTCACTACCGCGACAGTATGACCGAACGCCCGGAGTTGATCATCATTGCTCACAGTCAGGGCACGCAGATTGCCATCGAGGTACTCAACGATCCCGAGCTTGCGTGGCTGAGCAACCAGTTCCACAGCGTGAAACTGGTCACGATGGGATCTCCGTTCAGCAACTTGTACCAGCATTACTTCAGCCACTTCTATCCGAGTCTAGACAAACCCTACTGGGCGACCCTTCGTAGCCGAGTCGATCGGTGGGCCAATATTTTTCGAATTGATGACCCGGTTGGAACCGAAATCGATTTCGAGCCGATTCTTCGATACGAGTGTCGACCAGATGCCCTCGAAGGAACTCAGGTTCGAGGTGAAGCAAACACGACCGGTGGATGGATGGAAGAAACCGCTCCGTACAGACAAGCCGGCAAACAACCGGATGGAGCGTGTGCCGAAGCGAAACCGAAAATCCAAGTCAGCAATCATCCGGTTGGCTGTCGAGGACACGTGAACTACTGGACCGACCGTGAAGTCTTGGAGATCGTGCACGATATCGTGCTGGAACCGGAAGCACACCACAAGCTGCCTAACAAAGTGGCTTGAA
>CAZLYM010000338.1:0-2774 GCA_964563475.1 uncultured Pirellulaceae bacterium | reverse complement strand
CAAAGCTTCATAGGAAATCGGATGCGTCATCATAACCCGTTGCGTCAGCGAGGGATCGGTCCCTCACTTACGTCTCGGGTTGGGATTTGCTGGATAAGGATTTACGGCAATCCATGCAATTCCCTTGCTAGTCAGCGAGAGACGTTCAGCGATGCTCTCGCGAGTTATGACTTGAACGAAGAAGGTTCCCAGAAAGGTCCTTATTCGTCTAGGACTTTCAAGTATTGAATCAACTTGGCTTCTTCCAGCGGAGAAACTTCGGCGAACACAAGGCCGTCCCGTTCGACAACGAACACATTTAGGCCGTCTGCTTCTTCGGTTGAGGTATCTGGCTGGGTGGCACTGTCTCGATCGACAAACACAATGACCTGGTGTCCATCTACTTCACCCAGCATCGCGGTCGACTGACGGCTTGTCCCGCCAAGGTAGGAAAGACCCAACATGCGAGTTCCTTCAGGCATCTCCGATTCGGCTAGGTGAACCGGCGTACCAAGGCGAAACTCGAAAGTCGTCGCAAAACGTTCCAAGTCCTCACAGTTATAATACGGGTGAAAGCCCGCTTGTACGGTTTCTTGATATAGCGATGCTACCGACCGATTTGGAACGAAGGGGTCAGTAAGACCTTCGTTGTTCATCAAATACAGGCCACCGCCGATAATGGCCAGCATCGATGCTGCCAACGCAATCAGAGCGAACCTCCGCCCCGAATTAACCGATTCGGTTCCCTTTAACTTCACAGCGGGTGATGGTTTAGGTTTGTCAACGGCTGAGACAGACGAATCGCTTTGAAACGCTTTTCGAGTCACTTCCTGAACTTGCACCGAATCCATTGGACCATACTGGAACATGGATCTCAGTGAAGCGTCGATTTTATTCTGAGTTGCTTGCGCCTGTTTCAGCTTTTCAGGGTCGTAATGCTTAAGGAACGTGTCACGATCGCTCTCAGACAACATACCGTCGAGGTACATTTCTAGTTCGTCGTGTTGCTGATTTTGGTCATTCATTGTTGTCTCCTTCAATTGAAGGATCGTTTTCTTTGTTCTCGCCAGCCGATTGAAGTATGTCTCGAAGTTTTTTCTTACTGCGGTGGACAAGGTTCATCGCAGTCCCTTCTGGCATATCCATCAGTAACGAAATCTCTTTGTAGTCTAGTCCCTCAACCGTTCGCAAAAGCAAACAGCTACGGGCTTTCGGTGAAATTTGTTGCAATGCACATTTCATTCGATCATCAAATGATCCTTGAAATGGTTTTAGCTCGCCTGTTTCTCGATTGACGGGGCTAGCAGTAGCCCCGGCGGTTTCTACTGTTACCATATCGGCCGGGTCGGTTGGCTGAGTTTTGCGTCGCGCAGATTTTCTTCTGTGATTTAATGCACAGTTGCGAACAATTCCCGCCAGCCATCCTAGAAAGTGTGATTCTGATTCGAACTCGTTGTTTTTTTCAATTGCAATCAGGATTGCCTGTTGAACAATGTCCTCCGCATCACGACGATCACCAATGATTCCGGCAGCAAGACAAGCTAAGCGAGTCGAGGCGTCTCGACATCGATTAGCAAAATTTCGAGCGGTATCAGCAGTTTTGGTGTTCAACAGACTGGCATTGGTAAAAACGGGAACGTAAGACTTCGCTACGATGCGACGCCTGACCTACGCAACATTCTAATGTCATCAACTGATCAGATTCTTGCATTAAGTTTGTATTCGGTATAAAAGTGGATTATGTCAGCTAAATTAAGCCAATCTGTTGTCTGTAGACCTCAATCTGGAGCGATTCGCCAGTCGAATCAGCGATTCCTTGTGGGTTCCGGCACGCTACCCCGGAAACGGTATGGATTCACACTGGTCGAGCTGCTGGTCGTGATTGCGATAATCGGAATTATCGTTGGTATGTTGCTGCCAGCCGTTCAGAGTGTCCGGGAGGCAGCACGTCGCACGTCGTGCCAAAATAATTTTCGCCAGATTGGCTTGGCAATCAGCAATTACGAAGCCGCTCGGCAGGAACTTCCGCCCGGTCGTTTGGGCTGTGATGATATGGGTGAGGCCATGTCGGTGCCCGAGTGTCCACCTGGGCTGACCAGCGAGGAAAAAAATGGAGCCAGTGGATTTGTGGTCCTTTTGCCCTTTCTTGATCTGGCCAATGTTGAGCAGTTGTTGGATCTGGACGATGGCGGCCTTTGGAATCGCGATGTTGACGACCTTGTTTGGTATATGAATTTCCCGAACAAGCGGGAAGCTATTACGCAGGAATTGCCGGTTTTGTGGTGCCCCAGTGAGAATGGCGAACGACTTAGTACGGTCTACCAGCCGATTGAGGGTGCGACGTCCAGCTACGCGTTCAGCAATGGCAGCCTAGGTCCAAACTCCTCTGTTTTTATAACCAAATACAACAACAACGGCGCGTTCGGGTACACGAGGCCGAAATCACTTACCGAGGTTGAAGACGGGCTTTCTAACTCATTTTTTGTGGGTGAGGTAACTCGGCCTGATGTCTGGGAATCGTCCAACATTTGGAGTTATGCGATCGCCAACGCAGATTGTCTGCGTACCACCGACAATCCTCTGAACACGCGTCCAGGGGATGGTGACGTGGTTATGCGTCGTAACGGAGCGTTTGCTAGTTCGCACCCGGAAGGCAGTTTGTTCCTTTACGGGGATGGACACGTTCAGTTTATCTCGAACAGTGTCGATCAGCAGCTCTATCAGGATCTCTCCACCATCAACGGTGGTGAACCGATCAGTTCCATTCCGTAGAGCTTTGATTCCGTAGAGCTTTG
>CAZLYM010000337.1:0-2774 GCA_964563475.1 uncultured Pirellulaceae bacterium | reverse complement strand
TTTGATTTGCCTGATTTCTGTAGGCCCAATTGAATTCGAAAATGGTGTTGGAAGCCGATAAAATTGACTACAAAACAGCCCGTTAAAAAGACAAAAATATTTGAAAGACCCCCGCTGGACTTGATGGGGTTCCAATTACACTGGACCGCTGTTTGAAAATCCGGTTAAACGCAATGTCATGCTCTCGGCTGTTCTGAGCAATAGAACCAATTTGAGCGACTAACGACCACTTGCGTCAATTACGAAAACCCGACCCAACCTCACTCTTTTTCATCCCTTCACCTCAACTGAAATCAACATGACTACCAACATCAAAGAACCCACAAAAATCTGTTGCCTCGGAGCCGGTTACGTCGGCGGCCCAACCATGGCGATGATCGCCAACCAGTGCCCCGACATTGATGTGCATGTCGTTGATTTGAACCCAGAGCGAATTGCAGCTTGGAATAGTGACAAACTGCCTATTTACGAACCCGGCTTGTACGACGTGGTCAAGCAGGCACGCGGACGGAATCTTCGTTTCTCGACCGATGTTCCCGGTGCAATTCGAGAAGCCAACATGTGCTTCATTTCGGTAAACACGCCGACCAAAACCTTTGGCATCGGAGCAGGACGCGCTGCAAACCTTGAGTACGTCGAAAAGTGTGCTCGGACGATTGCCGAGAACTCTGATACCGACAAGATCGTTGTTGAAAAGTCCACGCTTCCTGTGCGAACTGCCGAATCCGTTAAGCGGATTCTTTCCACCCATAGCTCGTCAGTAAAATTCAATGTTTTAAGCAACCCCGAGTTTCTGGCGGAAGGCACAGCGATCGAGGATCTGCGAGATCCAGACCGTATCCTGATCGGTGGCGATAGTTCTGACGCGATCGAGAAGCTGGCCGATGTCTACAAAAACTGGGTGCCGGACAACAAAATCATCCGCACAAACCTGTGGAGCAGCGAGCTCTCCAAGCTGACCGCAAACGCGTTCTTGGCTCAACGAGTCAGCTCGATCAACGCGATCTCGGCACTGTGCGAAGCGACTGGAGCCGACGTAGACGAAGTGGCCGGTGCGATCGGAACGGACTCACGAATCGGCCCCAAGTTCCTCAAAGCTTCGGTCGGCTTCGGTGGCTCATGCTTTCAAAAGGATATCCTGAATCTGGTTTACCTGTGTGAGCACTTCGGTCTGCCTGAAGTCGCCCAGTACTGGGAGCAAGTCATCAAAATGAACGACTACCAGAAGTACCGCTTCAGTACTCGCATCGTGAAGAAAATGTTCAACACGGTATCGAATAAGAAGATCGCGATCTGGGGTTTTGCATTCAAGAAAGATACCAACGATACTCGCGAATCAGCCGCGATCTACGTTTGCCGTGACTTGCTGGAAGAGCGAGCCAAGTTGACGATCTACGATCCTCAGGTCAGCCTTGAGCAAATTCGCGCCGATCTGGAATACCTGATCGCGGGTCCCAACGGTGAACTGACCGAGTCGCAACGCGAGTTGTTGCAGACCAACGTCACGGTTGCCAACAGTGCCGAAGAATCTGCTGATGGAGCACATGCCATCGCACTGATGACCGAATGGGACGAGTTCAAAGAAGCCAATTTTGAATCCATCTACCAGTCCATGATGAAGCCGGCGTTCGTCTTTGATGGGCGTAACGTGGTGGACAATCAGAAACTGGCCGACATCGGATTCGACGTCGAAGGTATTGGCAAGTCATAACCGCCACGCGTCAACAATCTAAAATGCCTCAAACAGCTCTGATCACAGGTATCACAGGTCAGGACGGATCCTACCTGGCCGAGCTTCTGCTGGACAAGGGTTACCACGTCCATGGTCTGGTTCGCCGATCCAGTTCAAGCAACACGTCGCGAATTGACCACGTCTGTTCACAGCCCAGCCCAGCCCATGCGCAAGTTCAATTGCACCATGGTGACTTAATCGACGGCCTTGCGCTTCGCGAGACGATTTTAGACATCAAGCCGGACGAGATTTACAACCTTGCCGCCCAGAGTCATGTACGCGTCTCATTTGACAATCCGATCTACACCGCCAACGTGAATGCGATCGGAGCGTTGAATGTGCTTGAAGCGGCACGTCAACTCAATGAGTCCAAACCCACCAAAGTCTATCAGGCATCGTCGTCCGAGATGTTCGGTGACGCGGTTGAGACACCTCAAAACGAACAGACTCCTTTGCGGCCCCGTTCTCCTTACGGTTGCAGCAAGGTTTTTGCCTTTTATCAAACCGTTAACTATCGGGAAGCTTACAATCTGTTCGCGGTGAACGGAATTCTGTTCAACCATGAATCTCCACGTCGCGGCGAAACCTTCGTCACACGCAAGATCACTCGTGCTGCGGCTCGGATTAAGCTGGGTCTTCAGGACAAGCTTTCCCTTGGCAACCTAGACGCGAAACGCGACTGGGGATTCGCGAAGGATTACGTCGAAGGCATGTGGTTGATGCTCCAGCAAGACCAACCCGAAGACTTCGTGCTGGCGACAGGTGTCGAACACACCATCCGTCAATTTCTGGACTTCGCCTTTGGTTACTTGGATCTCGACTGGAACGATCACGTCGAAACGGACCCCAAGTACCTTCGCCCGTCTGAGGTCCACTTGCTACGCGGCGATGCTTTCAAAGCCAAACGACTCCTAGGCTGGGAGGCGAAAACCAGCTGCCGCGAACTGGCCGAGTTAATGGTCGAACACGACTTGGAACTGGCCAAGAACGAAGCCACTCAACAAAGTCTGGCGCGGGGATAGTGCGAGCTCACCTCATGATG
>CAZLYM010000336.1:0-2787 GCA_964563475.1 uncultured Pirellulaceae bacterium | reverse complement strand
ATCGCGGGTGTAAATTGGAAAATCATCCATCCACAGAAAGTCGGGTTGGTACTTGGTTTGAATTTCCTTCCAACGGGCAACATAATCATCCACGAACGCTTTGTCATAATTGAAGGGCCCGTACAGTAAGGCTGCTTCAGGGACGCGGCGGATTTCTTCGGCAATGTCCGGCCGTGGTTGGCTGTTAACGGCGTATTTGTCCGTGGCAAAGAAGCCTGTGTGACGTTCGCGGTGGAATGACGGTGCATACTTCATTCCCAGCTTGCGGACGGCTTTGCCAAGATCACCCACCAAGTCACGTTTGGGCCCCTTGTCGACCGCGTTCCAAGGAGTCAGATCAGAATCCCAGTTCGCCCAGCCGTCATGGTGTTCGGCCGTCAGTACCACGTACTTGGCACCAACCTTGGCAAAGAGCTTTGCCCACTGATCGGGATCCCATTTCTCGGCTTTGAACTCGGGGATGATGTCTTTGTAACCGAACTCTGGCGGATGAGCACCCCAGCGCTGGTCCATGTAGGGATAGTAGTGTTTTGGTTCTTGATACATGAGCTTGGGAACATGTTCTGCGTAACCGCGACCGCCCTTCTTGTAACCAATTGTGCTGTAGGGACCCCAGTGAATGAAGATGCCAATCTTGCCGTCGTCAAACCAAGCCGGCACAGGCATCTTTTGCAAGGCTTCCCAGCTTCCATCATAGGGAGCTTTGTCTTGCGCAAACATCGTCGTTGGAATACAGATGGCGGCGACTGCTGAAATTAGCAGAGTTTTGATGAGTTGCATTTGTTTTCCGGAAAAATCGAATTGGTTGATGGTTTTGGATAGTAACGGTGTCGAAATTCGTAGTCGATGTCGCCAGACTTCGGGAGCCGATCAGGTGATCTAAACTACTGTTACATTTTTGATTTGCCAAAAGGCCTGAACTCTGGCGAGTCCAGCTACGTTACTATGCAAACCATCTCTATTTTCCACTCTTCCAGAGTTTGATGTTGTCAACATCGTTCTTGGATGTGGGACCATCGGTACTGCGGCCGCGAGTCACATCAGACTCCAACTGCTCAAGCAGTCTGGCCGCCACATCCGGTTGTGACTCGTAGAGATTCGTGGTCTCGCCGGGATCGGCTTCGATGTCGTAGAGCTGGGCAGCAAGAGCGTTTTTCGATTGTTTTTCATTTGGTGATGACCAACCACCGGAGCCCTTGGCCAATAGCAGTTTCCATTTGCCTTGGCGGTATCCGAAATGCCCGCTGATGGAATGGTGGATGACCCCGGCTCGTGTGGAAACGATCGGCTGGCCGCTGAGTGCCGGTAGAAAGCTGACGCTGTCTTGCGCACAGTTTTCGGGCAAAGGTTGCTTTAGGATTTCCGAACAGGTCGCCATCAAATCAGTCAAGCAAACCAATTGATCGTTTGTGGAATCGGCTTTGACCTTTCCTGGCCAGCGGGCGATAAACGGGATGCAGTGACCGCCATCCCAAAGATCGGCCTTGGATCCTCGCATGTGTGCACTGGGATAGTGTCCCAGCTTCTCCAGTTGTTCCGTTTTGGCCTGTCTTCTTGAGCAGCCATTGTCGCTGGTGAAAATAACCAGTGTGTTGTCGACCAGTTCGTTGCGGTCGAGCGCTTCGAGAATCTGTTTAAAGCCGTCGTCGGTCTCCATAACGAAATCCGCATATTTGTTGAGCCCACTTTTACCTTGCCACTCTTTGGTGGGCAGAACTGGCGAGTGTGGCGAGCCGTATGGGACGTACAGAAAAAATGGCTGGTCCTTTGTTTTGGCTCGCTGGTCAATGTATTCGACCGCTTCGCGAGTTAGACGCGGCAGCATATTGATCTCATCGTCGTGAGCAATGACGGTATCATTTTCGATCACACCTTTCATGTTGCCGGCGTGATGGAAGCCGTGGAAGAAATCAAATCCTCGATGGATGGGTCCGTCAGGGATTTTACTGCCAATCGGTGCCGGTTTTTTCTTTCCTTTGGGCTTAAGTTTTTTTCCGGTTGCGGGATCTTGATATAAAAAGTCCAGATGCCACTTTCCGATGATCGCCGTGTGGTAGCCTTGTCCCTTAAGGTATCCTGCGATGGTCGGTTGGTCTTCGACAATCAAGCAGGGTTTGAATCCCTGCACGACACCGTGTTGCAATCGGGTACGCCAGCTATAGCGACCGGTCATGATGCCATAGCGTGTTGGAGTGCAAACGGACGAACCTGAGTGTGCGTTGGTAAAGATCATGCCTTCGGAAGCCAATCGGTCGACGCCCGGCGTTGGGATTTTTCCTCGCTCTGGATTAAGGCACTGCACATCGCCGTAGCCCAGATCGTCGCACATCACGTAAACAATGTTGGGTTTTTCCTGCGCCTGAGCAAAGGATGCGCAGATGCTGAAGGTTGCCAGTAGCAGCAGGCCGATCTTCGTTGTCATTTTCGTTCCGTATCTATTGGTGAGAAGTGTTCCTGTTAAGGCACTCATTCAATTTCACTTTTCAAAACGTGCATTTTCACCGATCTGGTCGCCGTCACCGATGTCGGTTCGGGCAGATTCAATATACTGCATCAGGCTCGCGACGACTTCTGGATGCTTAGCGGCGACATTGGTTGTTTCTGCCACGTCATTTTCTAGGTCGTAAAGAACGGGTTCTGTGATCTCGAAGTAGTCACCATCTCGGTAAAACCGCTCCCAGAATTCGTCGGGCTTGTGAGGAACATGGAGCTTCCATTTCCCGATACGAACCGCACGGAGGTTTTGTCTGACATAAAAGTAGAAGGCTTTTGTCGGGCTGGTGGCAT
>CAZLYM010000335.1:0-2814 GCA_964563475.1 uncultured Pirellulaceae bacterium | reverse complement strand
TCACACTGAGCATCCATTGCCGCCAAGTTGTCGCCAACTTCCGACGCCACCATCCTAAAGCTTCAAAGCTGATCTGTGCGCTAATCAATCAAACGTCAATCAAAGAGCAGCAAGAGCGCGATAACGACCAAAATCACTGGGCAACCGTGGTTCGACTGCCACACCGTATTTCCTGAAAATCTTGCTGTCCCGCTCCGCGTTTTGAGCTCATTTTGAAGGTTTTTCATGGAACCGGCGACGGAATTTTGTTTGACAGCTGATCGCCCTTCAACCATGATAACACTTAGACGGACAAAGACCGGAAAGGTCTGATCGAGTACGGATCCTCAGCACAATGCAGCTTGTTTTCTCACCACCCGCCCCATACTGATTCAAAAATGCTCCGTTCTCACTCCTCGATCGCGCCTACCTTGGCTACGGTTTTCGTCTTGTTTATCGGGACGTCAACACCGGCGCAGATGATCTACGAAAATAATTTTGATGATGATCCGGTCGGAATCTACACGGAAGACAACCTAGATGCGGATTGGAACACGCCCGTTTTCAGTAACGGCGTTGAAGTAGGTGAGCAACGCGTTTCAATCGTTGATGGAAATAATGCGTTCGAAGGACGATCCTTGGCCGTTTTGTACCCGGAAGGTGAACATAGCCCGCGAGAAACTGGCGCTCAATGGCAACTTGATTTTGAAGGCCACGAAGACGTAACGGTTGAGTATCGAGTCAAATTTGGAGATGGCTTCGACTTTGTCCGAGGTGGCAAGTTGCCTGGCCTAGCTGGAGGAGAGGCGAACACAGGCGGAAACATTCCAGATGGAACCGACGGCTTTAGTGCTCGGATGCATTGGCGAACCGATGGTTCTTCTGGTTCCGATTTAACACCGGACATGGCGAACATCACGCAATACATGTATCACCCCGATGCCGACAACGGCGATGATTTCAATTGGGACGACGGTCCCAGTGGTCAGTGGGAAAGATTTGAATCAGGCAGATGGTATCACTTTAAACATCGCGTCAAGATGAACACACCTGGGCAAAATGGACAGCCTGGGCTTAACGATGGAATTGTTCAGGCTTGGCTTGATGGAGAAATGGTCCTAGACCGAACCGACGTTCGGTATCGCGATGTCGATTCGCTAAAGATTGACGTGTTTTACTTTAGTACGTTTTTCGGCGGCAGTGGTAGCCGGTGGGACACGACAGCCGACGAAACCATCTTTTTCGACGATTTCAAGATCTACGTAACCGACAACGAACCTGTCGTAGTAAACGAATGTCCGGATCAAATTGCGATCGTGGGTGACGAATTAATCATACGAGGCACGCAAGGCCCGGACGACATGATTGTTTCTCAGATCGACGGTGCGTTAACGGTCGACTACAACCAAACATGCGCTGCTCAGTTCCCCTCGAGTTCTATTTCTCGAATTGTGATTAGTGGGTTTGGGGGAGCGGACTTTATTAGGACCGATGTCACGATTCCAACTTTGATCGCCGGCGGTTTTGGTGCAGATGAAATTTACGGCGGCGAAGGGGCGAACGCAATCCACGGTGGTCCTGGCGGCGATATGATCTGGGGAGGACCGGAAAACGATTTTATTAATGCTGGTCGTGGTATCGATACAGTTTACGCTCTCCAGGGTGATGACGATATTATTGGTGGCGATGCGGACGATCTACTGATGGGTGGCTCGGGGGACGACTTTTTGATGGGCGGACTCGGTGGAGATACCCTACTAGGCGACGCAGGCAGTGATTTCCTTGTCGGCAACGTTGGTGCAGATACGCTTGATGGAGGGCCCGGTAACGACGAATTGACCGGTCTTGGGGGCCCCGATTCACTGTCAGGAGGGAGCGGTAATGACACCATTCGCGGCGGCGAAGGATTCGATACGATCAACGGCGGTGACGGGTTCGACACCGCGTTGGACAATGGGGAAATTGAAATCAGTATCGAAAATTAGTCGTTCGCATCCGATATTCAACATCGTACGTTTTTCTGTCGTTACTTATTCGGCAACACTGACGATGCACTCCAATTCTCGGCGCGAAAGTTGAGTTCGTGCTTGTCGGGACGCCAATCAAGAAACTCGCTTCGTTCCGAGTTAATTGACCGCACGCGCTTTCGATACGTAGAGTCGCCAGTAACAACGGCCGGAGTAAGTTCGCCATCTCTCTGGAGGACAAGCCACAACATTTCATTTGGCGTTTTCGGAATAATGCGGTGAGGTCCACCCAAGCGGACAACGTCAACAATCACTGTAGAACGACAAATGATTCACCACTTCAAGATCACGCGAATTCACGCTTCGCGTTCAGCAGATTGTTATTCCGCGTCCTGCGTCGACTCCCTTTGCCACCGGGCCGTGTTGCGAGTTCCCAGCATTGTTCCGAAGTACGCAGCAACAGGTAGTACCGTAAACATCATTACCCAAAACCAGACCGGGTAAGGCAACTGGGTCATGTTAAGAACAACCATTGCAAACAGAAACAGTCCGATCCCATAGCCATGCCAAGTGTGTGTCTTGCTTCCCAGTCGTGTTGCAACAAAGGTGCACACAAACATTGTGGTACCGTAACCAACACCGCCCAGCAGCGCGAGAACCCACGGCGGATACGACTCGACTTGGTGCACGATTTCTTCAAGTGAACCCGAAAACTCGTCAGGCCAAGGATGCAACACTGAACTTACGGTCTCAACGGCCACGACCAAGACGAAGGCAATAACGACACTAAGGAGTATCGCGAGAGTACTTCTGATCAAAGGACTTTCCATTTCTAAAGCGTGTTATGCACCAATGCTTGGCAAGCAAG
>CAZLYM010000334.1:0-2904 GCA_964563475.1 uncultured Pirellulaceae bacterium | reverse complement strand
CATCAGTCGCGGAGCGACGGCAGGATGGAGCCCCAGACTTCAGTCTGGGGACTTGGAAACGCGTCCAACGAGAGTCGTGGAACGACGGCAGGTGCAAAGGCTGGACGACAAACGTCACCCACCGATCGTGGCTCTACCCCCTCAAGCCGCCGACGGCTGAAAACAATTCCGGCATCAACCTCGGATCACAACGCAACCATCCGGCTATTCGCCAAACAAATTGCCAAAACCTTTGAACAAATCGAACGACGGCAGCACACCGCCTCCCGTCTGCGAACGCTCGATGTCCAGCACACCATGAATGGAAAACTGAGTGTCCGCTTTACTGACCTGAACCTCCAGACCACGAAACCATTTCAGAAACGGAGCCACATGGTCATCCGGCAATTGCGGCTGAGCAAAAGAAGGCCACGCAGTCGACCGCCAAATCTGGCGCCCGGAATCCAATTGAGCCAATTCATATTCGCCATCCAGCGAGCAAACCAAGGTTACATCCAACATCCGTTCGACAATCACCAGCGCGGCGCCCGGGTCCACTCGAAATTGCTGCGTCAACATGTTTAGAAGTTTGACGTTCGCGATCGAGGTCTGCCAACTTCGGCGATAGTTCACCGAGTTCGCCCAAGCTTTCAAATTGGACGCCGCTAGGTCTCCGACTTCCAGACGAATCTGAGCCGGACGTTCCGAGGGCACGACCACCAAGTGTGGCTTGAGGCGTTCCAGTCGTTGCTGGTCAAACCCCAGCACGGAAAAATCTCCCCACTGCAATCGCCAGAGCTTTAGCAACCGCGAATAGGTATATCCGTATGGGTCCGGCTCACCGCCCAAACGAGGAATAAAGTTCAAATAGCCAGGCTGAGGAGACGCTCCCAGATACCCGGGCACCTCACGAAGCGTCTGCATCAAACGAACAATCGAGTTTGGTTGTAGATCAATATTCGGATCCAAATAATCTTGTACGGCAGCAAACAGGTGATAGGGCAGGGGACCGCCTGTCGCTCGTGCACCACCGCCGCCCAGCAAGCGACCCCCTTTCATGCTGGCTTGCAAACTGATGATGTCCTCGGGGCTGTGAGCGATTTCCTGTTGCAATGGTTCGCCCAGCATGGACATTAACCAGCCGTACTTCGCTTCTCCAAACGGGGCCAGACGAGCATCAAAGACAACCCGTTCTACGTTCTCCTTTTCCTCATGCTGATATCGCTTGATCGCGACAAGCATTGGGTCGAGCGTCTTGATGTTGGTGGTGAAGAATTGAGCACGCTCGTTATACCAAGCCGCTTCTTCCTGACTGACTTGAGTAATCGGCAGGTCAGGAATCGGCACAAAGAAACCGCGCCGGCCTCGCACCGAATCCACCCACGTTTCCCCCACCGCGTCGACTCGCCCGGCATCCGGTCGAGCCCCGAAACCTTGAGGCAGAAACCCTCGCTCGATCAACTGCGGAACGCCCGCTTGCGCAAAGCCTTCTCCCGCAGCGGCCAATGAACTCATCTCCAGCATCATCATGTCCGTCACGATCTGATTCCGACGTCGTAACTCAATTTGATATTGAGGGGTCAGCAGGTTTTGTAAAAAAGGCGTCGACGCGTAGATGAAAATCGTGTCGCTTCGATCCAATGGCAAGTTGTATCGTGCAAACTTGAACTCGGCCGTATCCGCCAGCGATCCCTTCCCGTTCGCAGCCTCTAGAAAGCGAGTCGCCAATTTCAATGACGTGGTCGTAAAGTGGCAATCGCCCGACACCACATAAAAAGATCGATACCGATTGTCTGGAGTCGACAGAAACTCGACCGGCGTCCCATTCACATCAATCGTTTCGAGCGTCGCCTGTTGTTCCTGATGGTCTTTGACAAACTGTTTGCGTTTCTTGCGTAGATTATTTTCCAGCACCTTGGTCTTACTGGCGTACAGCAGGACGCCCACGGCACTGCCGTCGTCAAAGTAGGTATCCATCCCCGCGACCGCGACATCCTGAATCAAGTTTCCGGCAAACAGCCGATCGAACTCGCTGGATTCGATCGCCAACTGGTCGAGAAACTTCGATTGGATCTTGTACTGAAATCCTCGCAGCTGAATCATTCGGCCCAAGTTGCCGCCAAACTCTTCGGTCAAACGTTGCAACCAAAGTTGGTTTTCCCACGTCCCAAATCGAAGATAAAAACACTCTTCGGGAACAAAGCGAGCGATTGGCTCAATCGGTAACTCGTCCGGCAGGTGATCGATCGTCAGCGGCGTCCACTTAACCGGCTGAGGAATCGGCAAATTGGCGACCGATCGAGTAATTCCATTCAGCATCGCGGACTCGATATTCTCAGCCCGTAATCCCTCGACATCAAACATTAACTCGAACGTCGCCGTCAAAGGATCCTTCTTTTTCTGAAACTGAGGCGTTACCGGCAGCCCCATCCGATGCCCAACCAATGATTTTAGATAGACCTCAAACGCCGACGGATAGTCTCCCGCCTTGATTCGCTCATTCGTAGCCGCATTAAACGACTCCCACCACTGCCGCACAAAGCGATCAAACTGACGGGCTCGTCGTGCGTAGCCAACCTGTACGTTGACCGGCACCGCACCACTACCATGCAAAACCAACTGCAACGGCGCTTCGCCACGAAACAAAAACCATACCGAGTGCACGTCGTCTGGATGTCCCTGACGCGCTCCAGTAAAGGTTTCGATAAACCGTTTGACAGGCGATTTTGTAATAACGGGATACAAAATTCGATTCGCCGGATCGCTCAGCAGGGTCGCACCCGTGCGATCGATCAATTCGTCGCCCGGACGCAACCGAAACTTGATGCGTCCTACGCCATACGGTTGCCCAGCAATGGCTTCGGTTTGCAAGATCAACGGTTGATTGCTTTGCAGCAAATCAATCGATCCACCACCGTCGACAAT
>CAZLYM010000333.1:0-2905 GCA_964563475.1 uncultured Pirellulaceae bacterium | reverse complement strand
CAAGTACCAACCCGACTTTCTGTGGATGGATGATTTTCCAATTTACACCCGCGATGATAATCAAGTGCGGCGGGGAAAGATGAAGCCAGAAATCAAGTATCTGGATGATTCAATCCGCAGCATGATCACCGACTTCATGAACGATGGAGCAGCACGCGGTGCCGACGTTTATGTGAACAACAAAGGCAAGAATCGCAACTGGCCTGATGGTGTTGGATGCTTGGAAAAAGACAACCTAAAGCTAAAAGTGATTGGACCCAAGTGGCAGAGCTGCACGACGTTCGGAACTTCTTTCGGTTATCTAAAAGGCGATAAATACAAGAGCATCGGACGTGTCATTCGCGAGATGGTCGAGGTGGTCAGCCGCAACGGGAATTTCCTAATCAATATCGGTCCGCTGGCAGACGGAACCATTGCTCCCGAACAGGTTGAGCGTTTAGAGGCAATGGGCGATTGGTTGCGGATCAATGGAGACGCCATTTATGACACCCGTTACTGGAAGGTTTCTGATCAGAAAGACGAACACCTTGCCTTCACCACCAAAGGGGAAATGCTCTACGCGATTAAACTTGAAAAACCATCCGAACCGTTTGTCATCAAAGACACCGCAGGCTGGAATGCGGAACAAGTGAAATCGGTCGAGCTTCTTGGTTCAGAAGCGAAGGTGGCTTGGGAAATGACTCCCGCCGGATTACAGATCAGCCCACCGACAGACCTAGGCACCAGCACGATTGCTTGGTCGTTCAAAATTGCGACCGATCGCCAACAACATGTTCCCAATGCAATCGAAAGGAATGTGGACAAAGCCTTCAAAGGAACCAAAAAAGTTCCGCTCGAAGGCAAGGTCAAGTAACAAAATCACACGTAGCTGGACTCGCCAGAGTTTTTCAAGGCAAAGGATGACGTGCCGTTTCAGGTTGTTGAGAACAAGGCGTCAGATTCGCACTGGCACTCCTGCCACAAGTGCAGCTCGACTTTGGGCCATAAATTTGATACTTTGAATCAACAAACGCGTAAGCTATTTTTTGTCTTCGGTGGACAGCGATTCGATCATGCATTTCTCTCGCAATCAAAGAAGTACGATGCACGCGATCATTAGGTTTGCTGCATCTACGTGTCTGCAGATTGTGTTCGCGATTCTGGCGTGCGACTCGAAGGTTGTTGCACAATTGGAAAACCAAGCGCCCACTGAGAGCCAATCGCCTACTGAAACTATCACACCGTTCGATGTCAAAGTCGATCAACGTTTGGAAAAATTGGGAGCATTTCGTGTCACTCGGGAGATTGATCGGTCTGAACTGGTCTCACGGTATCGCAGTCTTCTTGATGACGCTTCGACAGCAACCCAACGTTCTAAAATAATGCTTGAGTTGGCCGTCGTGTACGAAATACGAGCCAAAAAAGGCAAATACACTTGGGACATGGACAAGGCCATCAAGTGGTATCGGAAGAGTTATGAAGTGACTCCAAGTACGTCGAGGCAGCGAGTTGTCGCTGCAAATCGCTTGGCTCAAAGACTTCAAAGGCGGAGGAAACCAGGCGACATAGCGTTTTCTCGGGAGATTCTAGATGCAGTTGTCGATGAATTTGACCAGTTATCGCTCAACGGTAAACTGGAATTGAACCTGCTAACGCAGGAGCTTGCCGAGCGAAAATATCTCGCTGCTGATCGACGATGTCGGCGAGTTCTTGGCAATCCTGAATTCGATGTTAGCTTCAAGGTGATCATGGCAAATCGCCTATTGACGGCGTGGCCAAACTCTTCCGACTCGTTTGAGGAAAGGAAGAAATGGATCACAGAGTTTTCAACGACCTACGCGGGAATTCCGCTTGTTTCCGAAACCTCTCAAAGATCGCTGCGGCAGTTGGCTGGACGTGAAGAAAACAGTCGTGAAAACAGTCGCTTAACGATGTTTACTTTGCTAAAGTTATTTGGCATTCCGAAAGTCGAGTTTGGTGGCTTTACCTACAGCGTTAAGGATAGCACTGAACTTGTCGGAGCTAAGATGGAAGGATATGAAAACATCAACATCCTGTCCGAAGGCGATCTTTTTCCGGAAGACCTCCTCGACTACCTGATCTCGGGTTCTCGCCTTGAGCTGTACGCTCGGGCATTGAATAAAACTCACTACGAAGAATGTGAGTACAACTACGAGAGTCGTGAGTTTGAAACGACGTTTTCGTACGATTTCGAATCGTCAGTTCCAGTCGATTGGTTTGTCAATGACATGTATGTTGGCACCGGTGAAATGATCTCCTATACCGTCCCTGAGCCTCCTAGCGCTACCGTCGAAATGCCATTAAATTTCAAAGTTCATTTTGTTTCTTTGTGAAGCAAGGGACTGCTAAACGGGCGATTGTGTGGGAAACTATTTGGCGTGCGCAGGAGCGTAGCTGGACTCGCCAGAGTTCAGGCAGACCAGCCCTCAAAGTTCGCATACCTCGTCGGCTCCCGAAGTCTGGCGACATCGGCTACGTGAAATCCTAGCTCCAACGATTACAAATCAAGGTCGCACCATGAACCCAAATTTCAACATAAAAGCCCTGCCATCAATCGCCCTACTGATGCTGGCGACCACCGTCGTTGCTCAAGACACTTGGACGATCAAAACACAAGCCGAGTGGGAGCAAAATATCGTTTCCAAAAATCAGCTTGAACTCACAGACGGTATGGTTTCGCCCACAGCGAAAACGGCGACCTTTCAAAGTCAACTGAAACGTTTTGATAACAAACGATCGGCACAGTCGATCACCTTTGAGCAATCGACCGTGTGGGAAAACTGGAATCCGGTTAAAAACATCGGCACCAGAAGCATGGGCGGTGCGCCGGTATTTTTAAGTCTAGGGCCAGATAACTACTGGATGTTTGCGACGTATCGCAACAAGGGAAAAGAGAAAGGGAAAC
>CAZLYM010000332.1:0-2940 GCA_964563475.1 uncultured Pirellulaceae bacterium | reverse complement strand
AAACCAGATCCACCGAAATGGGCCAACGTCACCGGGCAGATCGTGGTCGAAGGTCAGCTTCCCGACATCCCGGCCGAAAAGGTTGGCAGTCACAAAGACCGTCCCGTTTGCCTGATCAATGGAGAAGTACCCTCCGACGATCAGCTGGTTGTTGATGCTGACGGGGGCCTTCGAGACGTGTTCGTGATCCTGACACCCGTCGATTCTGAATCAACTATCCCGGTTCACCCTTCCTACGGCAAAGCGACCAGTGCCACGCTGCAGTTAGACAACCAAAACTGCCGTTTTGTGCCTCATGCGATGGCCGTGGTGACCGGACAAAAGTTACTGCTAAAAAACAGCGACTCGGTTGGCCACAATTGCAAAATCCTATCGATTAACAACGAACACAACATCAATCTGCCGGCGGGTGGCAAAGCGGAGATCAAATTCGAACAGCCTGATCGTGTACCCGCCAACGTCAGTTGTGACATACACCCATGGATGGACGCAGTGATTTTGGCCAAAGATCACCCTTATGTCTCGGTCACGCTTGCTGACGGTACGTTTGAAATGAAAAACGTTCCCGTTGGGAAGTGGAAACTTCAATTCTGGCACCAGCGATTTCGCTTTCTGAGAAAGCTAGAGGTACCGAGCAGGAAAGTCGACCGACGAGGCAAAATCGAAGTGAATTTCGAGGCCGGACAGACGCTAAAATTGGGTAAGATGAAACTTCCAACTTCGGCGATCAAGTAGCGAACATTTTAAAACGACGCCCTTTCTAGAAATCCTCACGCCACTGCGACAATTTGACAACATGAGAATGATTCACGTTTCACGGGTAGAATAAAGGCCCTGTTCACTGTTTAAACCAATCACACATTTTCTGTTTTTTACTACCCACGTCTCGGAGCCACCGTTGAACCGCTGTTCTTCATTCTGTCTACTCGCCTTGGCGATTGCGACTTGTGCCGCGTGTGGTCCCGTCGAGCCGCCCGAGTTCCAATTCAATGCGGTCGAGCAACTCAAGCAGGAACGCCTGTTCCTTGAAGATGGCGAAACGTTCCCGCCTTCGGTTCGCGAAGATGTAACCGCGATCCTGCGAGTCATGTTCGGCACGCCCGATCGACCTCATTTCCCGCAGGCATCCCTGTCGGCCGTGGATCAAGAACGTCTGAACATGGCTGCCGGCCCGGTCGAAAGCGAAAAAGACGGCACGCATCACGGCTTGTACCGCGAGCACTGTGCTCACTGCCACGGAATTTCTGGAAATGGAGCCGGTCCAACCGCGGCGTTGCTCAATCCTTACCCTCGCGATTTTCGTATGGGGAAATTCAAATTCAAATCAACGCCTCTGCGAACACCGCCCACCGACGACGACTTGGCTCGAATTTTACGCAACGGAATTCCCGGCTCAGCCATGCCTTCGTTTCGACTGTTGCCCGAGGAAGAAATCTCCGCGCTGGTCGACTACGTGAAATATCTTTCGATGCGTGGCCAGTTCGAACGAGCACTACTGGCTGAGATCAGTGCACTCGATGGAGAATCGTTGTTCGAAATCGAAGACGGTGAAGCGGCCACCGAAATTGAGCAGATGTCGGTTGAGCAAATTCTCGATGCGATTGGGCCAGAGCTTTGGGACGACATCGTCACTCGTTGGCAAAACGCGGACCAACGAGTTACCTCGGTTCCGGCAGCACCGGCCGCGTTCCAGATCGGCCACGCTGACCACGGAGCACTAACGACTCGAGGACGCGAGCTGTTTTTCACCAAGGGCAACTGCACTCAATGCCATGGTGATACCGCAGCGGGCGACGGCTCAACGGTGAACTTTGACGACTGGACCAACGATTGGCTAAAAACGCCGGGCATCGATCCGTACGACCGTGACAGCTGGAAACCGTTCATGGAGGTCGGTGCCCTTCGACCGCGTCCGGTTCAGCCACGGAACTTAAACCTTGGCGTCTTTCGCGGTGGCGATTCGGCGGACGATATTTATCGCCGTATCGCCAACGGCATTGAAGGCTCGCCCATGCCTGCGTCGGCGGCGCTGTCCAACGACGAAATCTGGGCTCTGGTTGGGTACGTGAAATCATTGGTTCATGCCAATGACGAATTTTCCAAGCCCTGAATCGGAGCGACCGCGTGAACCGATTCTGGAGCATCCTGTTCGCCGTCGTGCCGCTGACCGCGTTCGTGACTCTGGCCGTGGTCTGTCTGAAACTGGCTCCACTGTCGACGATGGGCCTGCCCCCGGCGATCAACGCGTCCGGTCAATCGATCGACTTTTTGTTTCGACTGGTCCATGGGCTGTGTGCCGGAGTGCTTGTTTTCACCAGCAGCGTGATTGTGTGGTCGTTGTGGAAAAGCGGAACGATCGCCTCAGGCTCCCGTCCAGCCGCCGCCATGAAATCACATTGGCTGCTTGAGTTGACTTGGACCGCGATCCCCGGAGCCCTACTGCTGTGGCTGGCTTTTTACCAACTGGACGTCTGGTCAGACACTCAGATGAATCGACCGACTCAAACGATCGGGCAGCAAACCATCGATGTGCCTCCATTGGTGCTGGTCAAAGCGAGGCAGTACGGCTGGGAGTTTCATTATGCGGGAGCCGATCAGAAGATTAGAACCGAGGACGACGTGTATTGTGAAAACCTATTGGTCGTCCCTGCCAATCAAAATGTCGTCCTGCAGCTGGAAAGTCGCGACGTGATCCATAGCTTCTTTGTCCCCGAACTTCGGCTCAAGCAAGACATTGTGCCTGGCATGAACCACATCGTCTGGTTCAACGCGAAAGCGGCCGATCAGTTGGAAGTTTTATGTACCGAGTTATGCGGCGAAGGACATTATCGGATGCGAGCGAGAATGCGAGTCCTTGAGCCGGATCAGTTCGAACGTTGGCTGGAGGCCGAGGCTGAGAAAAACCAACCGAGCGAGTTTGCAGCTGCGACCAATGACCAA
>CAZLYM010000331.1:0-2957 GCA_964563475.1 uncultured Pirellulaceae bacterium | reverse complement strand
CAAAAACAACAATGCCCCGTACTGGGCAAACGTCGATCGGGTTAGACTGTCTCGCATGAACCGACGACTAACCAAAATCAGCAAGTATTTGAGCTTCGTGCTCCAACATCATCCCGAATCAATTGGGCTCAAGCTCGATGCCGAAAGATGGGCGAACGTTGATGACCTGATTAAGCAAGCGAATGCCAGTGGGAAATCGATCACGCCCGAGCAAGTCCAAGATGTCGTGAAGCTGGACGAAAAAAAGATGTTCGTCTTTAGCGAAGATGGTCTTCGGATTCGCGTTGCGTAAATACTCGCTATGACGGAAGGCGAAACGGTGACACTGCTGTCGATCGACATCCCCGATTCAATCAATCAGCTGCCGCATTCAAAGGCTGCCTGCCATTTGATTAACCTAGCAACCCGTCGAATCGACGCGTTCATGGCGGCCAACGATTCCGTCACCGAAAACTTCGTTACCTGCGACTTCCACTTGCTGGACCAAGCGTTAACTTGGATCGAGGAAAATCATTTGCTGACAGGACGCCAGTTCTGCGAGCTTGGCAGTGGATTCGGAGTGGCGGCGCTGTTGGCATCCGCACGTGGCATGGAGTCCGTTGGAATCGAGATCGATGCCGCCTTGGTCGGCCAAGCCAGCAATCTTGCGGACGACCTGGATCTGCCCGCCAAGTTCTATTGCGGCAGTTTCATTCCTCGCGGCGTCCCCGAAATCCTCGATCTAAGCAGCGAGGTAGAACACGTCGCGACCGACGAGGGCGATATCTACCAAGAGATCGGTTTAGAGCTGGACGATTTTGACCTATTCTTCGCCTTCCCGTGGCCCGGCGAACAGTTTTTTTTCGAGGCAATCTTTCAAGCGGGGGCAGCAAAAAACGCTTTGCTCTTAACCTACCGCGGCCGCGACGGAATGCATCTCATTCGCAAAACGTAGCGCGTTTTCAAACTTCCCCGACGATGCGTATCATCTATGCCGATCGGTGAAAATCTATCGTGTCCGGTGGCTGTACGTCCGCATCGATGGACGATAGCCTAGAGAACAATGTGTTTGGATTTTTCTCGATGAGGCTTGAATGTTTGCCCTGCTCCGCCGCCAACTGGTGGTCTACTCCTTGTTATTCAGCTGGACGATGCTGGCCTGTTACTCGCCGGCTCCGGCGAAAGCCGACGAACTGCCGGAGGTTCAATACTTGGTTGATCTGACTGATGCCAAAAATCACTACGTTCACATCCAGATGCGGACCACGGCAACAAATGACCAGACGCAGTTGATGATGGCAGTCTGGACGCCAGGGTCGTACTTGGTGCGTGAGTACGCTCGGCATATCGACAGCTTGAAAGTAACCGACGGCGCAAAGCAACCGCTGCCGTTTCAAAAGATTCGCAAAAATCGATGGTTGGTCGAAACAACGCCCGGGCAAGAAATCGTGGTGTCGTATCGGCTGTATTGCAACGAAGTTTCGGTACGGACAAACTTTGTCAATCATCGCTTTGGTGTACTCAATGGGGCTCCGACCTTTCTGACCATTCCCCAGCAAATGGATCAGCCTCATCAAGTCACATTGAAGCTACCCAAAGAATGGCGGCGTTCGGCAACCAGTTTGAATCGCACCGGCCAAGAACACACGTTTGTGGCTGCAAACTTTGACGAACTGGTCGATAGTCCCATCGTAGCGGGCTTGGTCGACACATACTCGTTCGAAGCCGGCGGCGTTGAACACCAACTGGTTAACGTGGGCGAGTCCGGTTACTGGGACGGAAAAGCAGTGGCGGCTGACTTGAAAAAGATCGTTGATCAACATCAACAGATGTGGGGTACGGTGCCCTATGATCGTTACCTATTCATGAACGTGATCGCCGAAGGGCGTGGCGGTTTGGAGCACGACTATTGCAACTTAACCTTGGCCAGTCGCTGGGCGTTTCGCATTCCAGAGAAATACCAAGACTGGCTGAGCCTTGCCAGTCACGAGTTCTTTCACACTTGGAACGTGCGTCGCTTGCGTCCGAAACCATTACTGAAATACGACTACGAAAATGAAATCTACACCGACAGTCTATGGGTGGCCGAAGGCATCACCAGCTACTATGAAGACTTGGCGTTAGTGCGATCGGGCTTGATTGATCGCAAGGAATACCTAAAGCGGCTAAGCAAAAACATCGAGAAAGTGCAATCGAAGCACGGTCGTAATATTCAATCACTACGAGACGCATCGTTTGACACGTGGATTAAATTCTATCGACCCGACGAAAATTCTTCCAACACACGAGTCAGCTACTACGACAAGGGCGCCATCGTCGCGTTCTTGCTGGATGCAAAAATTCGTGAGGTAACCCAGAACGAGCGGTGTCTGGACGACGTGATGCAAGCCGTCTATCAGAAATTTCAAAAAACCGGCTACACTCAAGCGGGCTTCCGCGCCGTGGCCAGCGAGGTCGCCAATCATGACTTGGATCCGTGGTTTCAAAACGCGATCGATTCGACAAATGAACTCGATTATGGACCGGCTCTCGATTGGCTGGGGCTGGAATTCACGGCTGCCGAATCTGACAAAGACAAACCAACACCGGATTCAGAGCCCAAGGAATCCGCAACAGATCAAGCCGATGAAAAAGCGTCCGAGGACAAGAAACCTGATTTGTGGCTGGGGCTGAAAATGGAAGGGAATCGCGTCACTTCGGTCAAACCTTTGTCACCCGCATTTGAAGCCGGTTTCAATCCGAAAGACAATTTGATCGCGATCAATGGGTTCAGCATCCACGAATCCTTGGAAACTCATTTAAAGCAGTTCAACGAGGGCGAGCAAATCGAGGTGATGGTTTCGCGACGCGGACAACTACTGACTCTGAAGGCGTCCGTTGCCCTCAAGCCAGAATCGAACTGGAAGTTGGGGTTTCTTGATGAGCCCTCTGAAGATCGGCAAAAAAATGCCGATGCTTGGCTGCGTTAGAGTTTCGTC
>CAZLYM010000330.1:0-2964 GCA_964563475.1 uncultured Pirellulaceae bacterium | reverse complement strand
ATCACCATCGACATCATTCGCTTCAGGTCGATTGCGTCGCGGACATGGGTGCTGCCATGAGCGACCTCGCCCGGCGTGTACAGGAACGTATCGTTCGCTTCGTACAGCGGGTAAAGTTTCTCTAGCGGAGCGCCGGGTTTAAACAGCGGCTCCAGCTTATCCAAAACGGTTCTTAACATCTGTTACTAACCTTCTTTCTCGATGGTGGTCAAATTCTTACGCAGAATCGAACCGTATTCGTATTTGCCTGGGCAGACAAAGGTGCACAACGCCAAGTCTTCTTCGGACAGCTCCAGAGCGCCCAGCTTTTGAGCCTCCTCGGTATCCCCCACGATCAGCGAGCGAAGCAATTGGGTTGGCAGGATGTCCAGCGGCATGATCTGTTCGTAAGATCCGATCGGAACCATGGCTCGTTTGCTGCCACCGGTGCTGGTCGTCAAAGGAAACAATTTGTTTTTCAACCAGCTTCCTGCATAAACGCGAGTCGTTGTGAACTTGTCGAAGCCCGGCATCTGCCAGCCAAGGAATTCGCGTTTCGTGCCCTCTTCAAGGACCGTAATCTGATTGTGAAATCGCCCAAGGTAATTCTTGGTGGCAGCCGACTGACGACCGCAGACGATGGAGCCCGCGACGACGCGAGCGTTTTCAAGGTTGGGTTCGGCGACGCCAATCACATCGTCCAAGCAAGCGCCCAAGCGAGCCTTGTACAACGCTGGTTTGCCAACGCGAGGCCCGGCCACCGAGACAACACGCTCGGTCATGATCGTGCCCGTGGTAAACAGGTGCCCGATGGCGATCACATCTTGGTAACCGATTTGCCAGTTGGTTTTGTTGTCGCTGACTGGATCGAGAAAGTGCATGTGTGTGCCAGGCAATCCAGCCGGATGAGGCCCTGCAAACTGCTCGATCTGAACGTCAGGAATGTTCTCGCCCGGCATGCCGGCATCGGGAGCAGAACAAACGTAGGTTTTGCCTCGCGTCAACTTCGAGATCACCGTCAGGCCACTGACAAACAGCTCCTTGTTCTGTTCGATGATTACTTTCGGATCCGCAGCGAGGGGGTTCGTGTCGATCGCCGTGACAAAAATGGAGTTCGGCTCACTCTCCAACGCGGGCACTCGGCTGAACGGTCGCGTTCGAAACGCAGGCCACAAACCGCTCTTCACCAGCAAGGCTTCGGCCTGTTCGCGGTTGACCGATCCGAGCGAATCGAATTTCTCGAACTTCTCCTGAGCGTCACCGTCAAGTTCGATCTCGATCGATTCAAACTTTCGTTTCTCGCCGCGGTTAACCGCCTTGACCGTTCCGCAACCGGGAGACGTATGCAAGACGCCAGGCGTCTTCTTGTCTTCGAACAAAGGCTGGCCGACTTTCACGCGGTCACCCGCCTTCACGAGCATGGTCGGCTTCATGCCAACATAGTCGTCGCCAAGCAACGCCACCGTACTGACGGGCGAGCCCGGATGGATGCTCTGAACCGGTTGCCCGGTAACTGGAAGATCCAGTCCCTTCTTGATTTGATGAACCATATTTCCTGCCTTGCGGAATTGATCGCGTCAGTGGTTACGCAGCCCATGCGTGATGCACGAGCCTGTGACGGACGCTTTTAGTTCCGGATTGTTAGTCAACCTTTACGACTGCTTCAGATGCTCAGCTGGTCTTCGACCCGCATACATTGTTCAATTTTTCACGATCATTGTTCGAATAAAACGAGCTTTTAATCCTCAGGCTGGCAACAAGCGTTACTGGCATCAAGAGTTCCGTGGGAACAGTGATCTGATCAAAAAATCAGGCAGAGAGTCAAGCTGTCGACGATCGTGAGAGGGTACGGTTCCAAGTTCCAAAAATGCGTCGGAAGTCGGTGCCGAATTTCGGTAAGGTAAGTGGCTCCACCACTCACGCGGAAAATGATATTCAATTGCCGGAAATTCGCAAGCGACCATTAATCATTGGGGGCATATTATTTCACGGTTCACCGAGTCCGGTCTGAGATGTGATCGCCACCCAACCAACTTGTTAATCAGTGACAGAAGATCGGGTTGAAGTATCGTCCCAAGCTCTACAGGCGTTGTGAGCTTTCGAACCAACGGAAGTCGGACAACGCTCTTTGCTTGATTGCCCTATTTTCAGGGCTGCTGGTTCGGTCTACGACTGCCGCTACCAAAGCCTTTTGATTGACATTGGTGTTTCGTCTGCCGTTTGTTGCTGCATTAAGGCCGTCATCTTCACCACGATGTTGGAAAGGGAAATCGGCATCGCTTATTTGGTTGCCCCGAGGCAAATCTCAGGAGCAAGCACCGCCCTCGCCTGCTGATTTAGGGCTCAGGTTTGTTGGGGCCTTTCTTTCGCGAATCGAAAACCTTGGTACATTGTGATGAATCGCTTTCAGCGTCACCAAACAAAATATTCAACGTAAAACGGAGTCGAATCATGCAAGCTCGGACCATTGTTATCATTTTGGCCGCTATTGTCGGCATCATATCCAGTTTCGCTCGTGCCACCGAGCCAGCAGCCGTTGCCCCGCCCGCGCCAGCAGCGGTCGCCCTACACTGCCAAGTCCCCTGCGGCATCTACACGGACCAACTGCGATTTGAGGCGATGCTGGAAGACACCAAGACGATTGCCAAGTCGATTGACCAGATCGCCGACCTATCCAAAAAAATGCGGGGTGGCGAATTTGACCCGATGGTTATCAACCAAGCCTCTCGCTGGGTCACCACGAAAGAGGAGCATGCGTCTCACATTCAAGAAGTGATCGGTCAGTACTTTCTGGCTCAGCGAATCAAGTCGGACAAGCCAGAGTACACCAACCAGCTGATCACGGCTCACAAAGTTATTGTCGCTGCAATGAAAACTAAGCAAGCCGCCGATCCCGCGACCGCTGAAGCGCTCAAGAAGTCAATCTTGGATCTCTACCGAGCTTACGAAGGCAAAGAGCCGAACTTCGAAGACAAGCATTAAGCG
>CAZLYM010000329.1:0-2966 GCA_964563475.1 uncultured Pirellulaceae bacterium | reverse complement strand
CAGATCGCAGCACACACATCGGCCGGCAAGCTGTAACCGCTCCGATTGTGGGCATCATGCTCACGCGAGCGCGACGCACGGTCGCGTCGAATTTGATCGGGCGAATCATCAAGAATGCCCCACGTGCCTTTTGCAGGAGTATTTGGCACAACGAAGAATCATTGTTATACTGTCACGCACTATCCGAAACCGGTTTCAAATCAATGGTCTTGGGACGATCGATCCCGTTGTATTTAAGTGAGCCCCAAAGATGAAACGACTTTTTCATACCAGCTTGCTAGTCATTTTTCTGGCTAACTCGTTCACCCAAGCCGCCATTGCACAACAACCTGAAACAACGGGTGATTCGTCCGTACGGGTCTACACCACGGCCAAAGATACCGACCTGCGTCTGACTCCTAGCGATTCGCTTCAACTGCGTCCTGCGGCTCAACCGCCGGAGACCGACATCGCGATTTTCGTCAATCCAGAAAACACTGACCAAACGGTGCTGGGGTTCGGGGGAGCGATTACCGACGCGAGCGCCGAAGTTTTTGCGACCTTGAATGAAGAGACTCAACAAGAGTTTATGAAGGCCTATTTCGATCGTGAAACGGGCTTGGGCTACAGTTTGCTACGAACCACGATCCACAGCTCAGACTTTGGTAGTCGCAGTCACACTTACATCGAAGAAGGTGACAAAGAGCTGACCACATTTGACATTGCTCCCGACAAGAAGCACCGTATCCCGATGATCAAACGAGCGATCGCTGCCGCGGGCGGTCAACTGACGACCTACGCCAGTCCATGGAGTGCTCCGGCATTCATGAAGGACTCGGGTAACATGTTGCAGGGTGGAAAGTTGCTACCAGAATACCGAGACGCATGGGCGAAGTATTTCACCAAGTTCATTCATGCTTACGAAGCAGAAGGCATTCCAATCTGGGGTATCACGGTTCAGAACGAACCGATGGCCACACAACGTTGGGAGTCCATGATTTACTCGGCCGAGGAGGAGCGCGACTTCCTAAAGAACCACCTCGGCCCTATGATGGAAAAGGAAAAGCTGGGCAACAAAAAAATCGTCGTATGGGACCATAACCGTGACTTAGTGACTCATCGAGCCAACACCATCCTCGGGGATCCGGAAGCTGCCAAATACGTTTGGGGAGTTGGTTTCCATTGGTACGAAACATGGACCGGAGGGCTGCCCATGTTCGGGAACCTTGCCGAAATCCATCGCGCTTATCCCAACGTCAACTTGTTGGGAACGGAGTTCACTGTCGAAGGATTCGATCCGGATCGTTATCAGCACTGGCCCAACGCCGAGCGTTATGGAAACTCGATCGTCAACGATCTAAACGCGGGAGCCGTCGGTTGGACCGATTGGAACATTCTGCTCGACGACACCGGCGGACCCAACCATGTCGGCAATTTCTGTTTCGCTCCGATTCACGCTGACCGAAAGACGGGCAAACTGATTTACACGCCCACCTATTATTACCTTGGCCACTTCGCCAAGTTCATCCGCCCCAACGCACGACGCGTCAGTGCGGTCAGTAGCCGCAGCGTGTTGCAAACCACCAGCTTCGTCAACTCAAATCAGGAACTGGCGACTGTGGTGCTGAATCTAAGCGACGAAGCGGTCAACTATCGACTTTACATTGGCCAGCGTGAAACAAGTGTGACGATTCCGGCGAGGGCGATGCAGACGCTGGTTTACCAATTACCGAGCGAGTGGACGACGGATTTCTTTGACGACTTCGACACGTTTAACGCCGACAACTGGCAAGACCAGATGATCTGGGTCAACGACGAGAAACAATGCTATCTCCCTGACAATGAGTTGGGCACACGCGAAGTCAGCGATGGCACCTTAAAGCTGAAAGTCATCAACGTCGATGAAAAACGCCCGTGTACCAATTGTGACAAGAGCGGCAAGCAACACCCTGACACACAATACGTCGCCGGGCGTATCTGTTCGAAAAACAGGAAAGAGTTCATCAAAGGTCGATGGACGGCAAGGCTCAGAACGTTCGACAATGGCCAAGACGGCATGTTCCCAGCGTGGTGGATTTTGGGTGCTCAGAACAATGAACCACCTGTTCAAGAAGCGGACGAAAACATCCCGTGGCCGCAGACTGGATCCGGCGAGATCGACATTTTCGAACACTATGGAGCCGGTTCGCCTGACCATTTTACCACTGGTGCGATCAGGTGCGTGGCTCCCGACAAAGGTGACTGGAAAACTCTGCGAACCGACATCGAGGCCTCCATCGATCAGTACCATGAGTACTCGGTCGAGTGGGCGGGTAGCGATCTTGTCTATCGAGTTGACGGAGTCGAGGTCCATCGAAACGTAGACGAGGGAGACAAATATCCCGAGGCCATGTTTGCCATTTTGAACTACGCGAAAATCACCGACGCTCCAATGACTGGAGAATGGGTCATGGAAGTTGATTGGGTGAAGCATGAATACTGGAGTGGCAAAATTGATCCCAACGCCGGCACAGACGAAAGCAGTCCCAGCGACAAGGTTCGCGCGGCTCAGAAACCAATACCGGTCCCCTCACGAATTGAGGCAGAACTTTATAAGGACGGAAATGGAGTCCAATCCGAAACATGCACCGATGCCGGCGGCGGAGTGAATCTTGGGCACTTCGATCCAGGCGACTTCGTTGAATACGAAATCCTTGTCGACCAAGCAGGTGAATACACAATCGACTACCGACTGGCTTCCCAAGCCGGCAGCGAGGGATTTGAGGTGCTGATCGATAATCAAGTCGTCGACAAACAAACGGTCCCCGAAACCGGCGGATGGCAATCCTACCAAACTCAGTCCAGCCAGCTTTTTTCACTAAGCGAAGGTCAGCACAAGCTGCGTTTTCGTTCGATCGGTAACCAATGGAACATCAATTGGTTTGAGCTAAAGCGTCAGTAACGAAACTGGTCGCGTCATTTCTTCTGCTTCTTTGCCATGGCTTCAA
>CAZLYM010000328.1:0-2976 GCA_964563475.1 uncultured Pirellulaceae bacterium | reverse complement strand
TCGTAGAAGAAAACGCTGGCGGCCCAAGCAGTTTAAGAATCAGCAAAATCACCGAAAGAAAGCACCCTCGGCAGGATTCGAACCTGCGACCTACTGATTAGAAGTCAGTTGCTCTATCCAGCTGAGCTACGAGGGCGTGTGATTGCACGCGATGCTTGTCATAATATGGGCTTCATGCCGTCATCCATCGCGCGGCTCATGATTTTAGCAGACCATCCAATGCCAGCATAGGTTCATGGACCCCAGCCAGATTCGACAATCCGTCCGCCAAAAACGAAGGCAAATGAGCGACTCGGTTCGTTTGACCGCCAGTCAGCAAATTTGCAAAACGTTCATGGATCGAGCGGATTTTCGAGCGGCTACCAACATCGGGGCGTTTTTGGCTTTCGATGGCGAGCCAGATTTAGCCACGTTGATCTCGACCGCGTGGGATCGAGGGCAGCGAGTCTTCCTGCCGATCGTTCAAGGGAAGGGGCAACCGATGAGCTTTGCCGCTTACGACAAAGAATCGACGCTGGTAAAAAATCGGTTTGGTATTTTGGAACCCGATCCTGCGACGGCTCTACGGATCGATCCGACTGAATTGGATTACGTTTTAGCCCCGCTGGTCGCATTTGATGCCGAATGTCACCGGATTGGCGTTGGAGGCGGGTTTTATGATCGTACGTTTGCGTTTAAAAGAACGGCTGCCGAAAATCAGACGCGCGAAAAAAATCGGCCAACCATGATCGGTGTTGCTTTCGAATTCCAGAAAGTGGAATCGATTCAGCCGCAACCATGGGACGTTCCCTTGGACGCGGTCGTCACCGAAAAACAAACTTACAACTACGGAAAACGGAATTGAGACGATTCCGGCAATAAAACATGACGAAACGAATCGCGATTACGACCGGCGGCGGAGACGCGCCGGGGCTCAATGCGGTTATCCGCGCGGTGACTTTGGCGGCGACCAAGCGAGGCTGGTCCTGCTTGGGAATTCGCTGCGGTTTTGATGGGCTGCTGCACAGTGATGAATTTAAGGACGGTGGCGCGTTCGAGTTGACGCCCGATACCGTTCGAGGGATTGCTCACACGGGCGGCACGATTCTTGGCACGACCAATCGAGGAAATCCGTTTTCGTACGAAGTCGAAGACGAGTCGGGTGTCAAAACGAAACAGGATATTTCTGGACGGCTGCTCGATGGTTTTCGCAAGCACAAAATTGACGTGCTGGTTGCGATTGGGGGCGACGGAACGATGGGAATCGCTGGGCAGGTTGCCGAAATGGGCATCCCGGTAGTCGGAGTACCCAAGACAATCGACAACGACCTAGTTGGGACGATTGCAACGTTCGGATTTGACACCGCGGTTTCCTACGCGACCGAAGCGATCGGCCGCTTGCACTCAACAGCCCAGTCTCATCAACGCGTGATGGTGATGGAGGTGATGGGGCGCCACGCAGGTTGGATCGCGCTTCATTGTGGAATCGCTGGATCAGCGGACGTCATTCTCTTGCCAGAAATTCCGTTCGATATCGAGAAGGTCGCCGCAAAGATCAAAGAACGGAACAGTCGGAATCGAAATTTCTCAATCGTGGTGGTTGCCGAAGGTGCCAAGCCGATCGGTGGTGCTGAAAAGTATCAGGAAACGGGCGGCGTGCTTCGGTTGGGTGGCATGGGCCAATGGGTCGCCGAAAAATTGCGACCTCAAGTCCCCAACGAAGTCCGGACGGTCGAGCTGGGGCATTTGCTGCGAGGCGGAAGTCCTACGTCGCGGGATCGGTTGCTGTCGTTCCGTTTTGGAGCCGCCGCCGTGAGAGCGATCGAAGAAGGTCATTTGAACGTGATGGTCGGACTGGACCCACCAACGGTTCACTATGTTCCGCTGACCGAATGTACCAAGAGTATCAAGTTGGTGCCGCTCGATTGCGATTCAGTTCAGACGGCACGAGACCTTGGCACGTGTTTGGGAGACTAGCCAATGCGGAGGTTGGAGGTCGGAATTTCGTGCACGCTGCTTCATTTCCGACCTCCGACCTCCGAATTCCGCCTTCGTTTCATTCCTGATACCAGACGCGCAGAAACTGGTGCCAGCGGCTTGGCGTGTCACCACTAGTGCCGATTGAGGCGTCTTTGGATCCTTCCTCCCAGCGGCTCCAGATGTTGGGCAGTACCACGGTCTCCAAGCTGACTAGGGTGACGTCACTTTCGCTCAGCCACTCGTTGGCCGCGATTACCGCCGCATCAAACGATTCGTGCTTGCCCGGCTTCAAAAAGCCAGGCGCTTCGATTTGTTTGGGAACGAAGTCTCGGTATCGGATCATGGTTTTTTCGGTGTTCGGTGTTCGGTGTTCGGTGTGAGTCATTCCGACCTCCGACCTCCGAATTCCGCCTTTCAAAACTACTTGTACAGCTTTTGGGTCTCGATAAATTTTTCAACCGCGCGAGGAATCAAATATCTCACGCCCTGCCCTGCCCCGATTCGTTGTCTCAAGTTGCTGCTACTGATTTCGATCATAGGGCTCTCGATCAACAGCTTCTCGAATGATTTCAATCGATCGGAGTCCGTGTATGCGGCCAGTTTCGAAAGGTCGATTGAATCGGCGCCGGGGCGATTGACGATCAAAGGCGACGCGATTTTCAAAATGTCTTCGGGCTGGTGCCACTTGTCGAACGAATCCAACGAGTCGCCACCCATCAGGAAAAACAATTCGTCATCGGGTTGTTTAGCAGCGATCTCTTTCAGCGTGTCGACCGTATAGCTGACACCACCTCGTTCGATTTCCACCTTCGACAGATAAAATGCTTCATGTCCGGCGATCGCAAATTCGATCATCTCGCACCGTTGCCGGTCCGTCGCGCTGGCTCCGTCGGGCTTGAGCGGATTCTGAGCGTTGGGCACGAACAAAATCCGGTCTAGTTTAGCTTGTTCACGACATTGTTCGGCCAAAATCAAATGTCCCAGATGAATCGGATCAAAAGACCCGCCAAAAATTCC
>CAZLYM010000327.1:0-2978 GCA_964563475.1 uncultured Pirellulaceae bacterium | reverse complement strand
ACCCGTGTTGCCGGCGTGAAAGGCCGGAGTCCTAGACCACTAGACGAAGGGGCCGTGATTTATGGTGATCACGACTTGAGGTGGGGGCCCGAAAACACTCAAAAAAGAACGCTCGCAAAAGCCTTCCCCCAAGGACCGCAATAAAGTAACGGCAGACTGTCTGGAGCGTCAATAGCCGTCAGCAAGTGTCGGCCAATTTCTATCGACAAATCCTTTCCATGACTTGAAGGACGGCCAATATAACACGCATTTTCGGCGTTAGAGGACGCTCGCTGCAACAATTCTCGCCGAGAGTGCCACGATTTTTCCAATCCAATTGTGCCAAGAAAATTCGGAAACCTGACAAATTCAACGATGGAAAACGCTGGCCGGAGAAGCCGCCACTTCGATTCAATAGCGGGGTGAATTTTATTTTACGCTTGCTAACGAGCGTTGCCCGCAGCAGTTAGATGTGAAAAATCAAGCAGACGATCAAGAGTGACGGTTTGCCACACCGGAAATTCATGGCACGGGTTAGCTACCTGCTTGCTCGTTCACCTGCTGATCCGTCTGGTCGTTGTGGGCTTTGACGATGGCGTCATAGATTTCTCGACGATGCACTGGAACTTCACGAGGTGCTTCGATCCCGAGACGCACTTTGTCGCCCCGAATCTCAACCACAACGATCGAGATGTCGTCATTGATGACGATACTCTCGTTCTTTTTTCTTGATAGAACCAACATCTGATCATTCCTAACGCAATTTGGCTGGTCCAACGGAATCTATATCGCTCTCCGTGTACTCTGAAACAGCTTATGAGAAGAAAACGCTCCTTTTTTCTTAACGAGCCCTCAAAATTAACAATACGCACAGGGCGCCAATAGTCAACGAATAGAGGTGCAATCCGGCCCGGAATCACGATAAAACTCGTTTCTTTCATGATTTCATTAAGATTTGAATGCAATTTTGGCTCGAAAAACGGGTTTCATGAAGGTTGGGAAGCAAGCAGAATTCGACTTAACGCAACTGTCTTGCGGCCATTTTTTGATTTTGGCGTGATTTCGTTGGTACGGCCAAGCGACTTTGCACCACCAGATTTTCGGTGTTTGAGCGGTCGATTTTTGACCGTCCTAAGGGGGTGGTCCAGCGATGTCGAAGGGCGTGATCGAGTCCGATTAAGTTGCCATTGGAATCAGTTTTTCAGCATCATGGCTGGTCCGTCTTCTGGCTTCTCGGCTGCCCGCCGAACGAGGGGTGAAACCGGGGTGTCTGGTAAGACAGAGCTCAAACTTATGAGAAGTTTTCGTTGCCCCGATACTTTGCGAGCTTAGTCAGGCTATAATCGAAGTACCGTGAGGCGGTACCCATGAGGCAAGAACTGAGTCTTCTACAGTTGACGCAAAGTCGTAGCCTGTCGTCTCGCGTGTTGATCAAAACGATTTGCAGCCACTCGAATCCGACAATCTACCTGAACTTCAACCTTGCAGGCCAACCCGGTGACTGAGCATTCTCCAAAGATTCCAACTTCCTCCTGCCCGACTGATCTGGAAACGAAGTTCTCGCTTCGAACCGCGAACGCGATGTTGCCTTTGGTGCGTTCCATCGTCAGAGACATCGTCCAGCTATCTGTTGAGATCTCGCAGATTCGCAGTCGACTGGACGAGTTGGGTGTCATGGATGAGCCCGATGACCACGCCGATGTTTATTCAACCGAAGTTGCTGCAGTGCGGGCCTCGGTTGATCGGCAATCAGATCGGGTTCGCGAGTGCGTGGCCGAATTGAACGAGCTTGGCGTTTGGCCCCGATCGCTGCTTGCAGGTTACGTCGATTTTCCTGCCGTCCGTGAAGGCGAAGACGTTTGCCTCTGTTGGCGTCTGGGCGAGGCGGAGGTCATGTACTGGCACCGAGCGGACGAGCCATGCAGCAATCGGCGCTTGGCAGATCTTTCGTTGATTCGTCAGTCGGGAAATCTCCTTCAGTTGTCTGGTACCGCGTGAATTGGAAATTGGATTTTGCCCCAATTCCATTTTGCCCCAATTCCCCAACGGCGATGTCTGATTCCGACGATGCCCCGCATAGGCGTTTCGTTTGAAAGTTGTCCGATTCCGGCGACGGACGGGCGATCCGGTTTGGATATTGGCCTCACATCACATTTTTTTTGCCGAACGAATATTAGTTCGGAAAAGCAGTTCAAATACGAACCCATGCCGCTTTTTGATACACACGCTCACCTGACCAGCGATCAGCTTGTCGAAAATCTTGATCAGGTTCTGCAAAACGCCCGAGACACGGGTCTTGTGGGCATGACTGCCATCGGGACGGGGGTCGATTCCAGTCAAGCGTGTCTGGATTTGGCGAATCAGCACGACGACGTCTGGGCGTCGGTTGGGATCCATCCCAATAATTGCAAGGAGTCCACGGAATCCGATTGGCAGCGAATCACGACGATGGCCGGCGATGAACGAGTCGTGGCCATTGGCGAGACCGGCTTGGATCGATATTGGGACGACTGCCCGATCGAGATTCAGCGGGAGTGGTTTGCGCGGCACATTGATCTTTCATTCGCAACGAGTAAGCCTTTGGTGATTCACATGCGTGAGTGCGAGGCGGACATCCTTGAAATGTTGCATCAACACCAGCAAGGCGGTCAGATCATTGGGATCATGCACTCGTTTGCTGGCAGTCGGTCGACCGCCGATCAATGCTTGGGTCTGGGAATGTACATCAGTTTTGCCGGCATGGTTACGTTTAAAAAATCAGACGAACTTCGATCGGTTGCGGCAACCATTCCTGCGGATCGGCTGCTGATCGAAACGGACTCGCCCTATCTTTCGCCTCATCCCAAGCGTGGCCAGCGTCCGAACGAACCGGCACTGGTTGAGCACACGGCGCGATGCCTCGCGGAAGTGCGTGGCGTCACGTTGGCTGAACTTGGCGAGCAGACGACGGAAAACGCGAGACGAGTATTCGGGATCGGTTGAGTGGCAGGCATCAGGGG
>CAZLYM010000326.1:0-2988 GCA_964563475.1 uncultured Pirellulaceae bacterium | reverse complement strand
CTCAGTAGAAAAGTGGGTGTCGTAAAAGAATCATTATGTTGTGGGTGAGTACCATCCAGTGGAGTTCTGGGCATCTGCTCCAATATGTTTTGCCTTCAGCATGCAACTGGCTACTACCCACTCAAATGGCGCAGTACGACTACCAAAAACGTCTGCCAATCGAGACCTGAGTTGAGCAAAAAGTTTCAGTGAGAAATCGTTAGTCACACACCCCGTCTCATCCAACAATGGCGGTCCTACACGCTTACGGTTTAGTTGGAATCGGATTCCAGTTCATATTCTAGATCTGTGTGCCCTGAGGCTTGGACATCAAGTACGATTTGACTTTTGAAACTGAACTTAGGGGGCATAATATCTTCGTGAGAGGGCAGGCCGGAACCAGGAATGTCGTTGGGAATCGGCTTCGCCGGACGCAAGGCAGAAAATCTAAGAGTTTTTTTCCCGAGAGTGCTCTGCCCAGAGAATTCTCCATCCACGATTTTTACAAAAACCGGAGCACTTCCGTCGTTCTTATCAATTTGCAAAATTGCGTCATCAAGTGGCTCGCCATTAAAAGTGACCGTACCGGAAATCGCCACCGTTCTCTCAGCAGAATCGCAACCACAGACCAAGAATGCGAACAACAAGGTCACAATCAAAAAGTATTTCATCACAAAATCCAAGAACGTAACTGCGTAGCAGCTAACCAACGATATCACTCAATAAAACTATAAAAACAAACTGGCATCGGAGTCGGCGAATCCCACTCCGTGCAAGCATACAAAAAAGACCCATCAATCAAACTTCGGCCAAATCTGGTCGCTTGCTTACTGACCGTTACCAATTGCCAACCCATCATCTCGGGTCGCCAGAGCCCCCAAAACTGCGAAATCAAGACTGTCTTGCAGGAAATGGACTGAACCATCAGCGTAAGCTGCATTGACTCCACTGATATGGGCTGAATTGATTGGAATGTTGATTCCAATTTGTCCAACGCCAGAGATAGCAACGAACGAACCATCGAGCATTCTGTCATTCGGGTTATGCAGCCAACCATTCTGATTGATCCTGTGTCTAATCGTAGTGCATTGGTGAGCGCGACGATCAGTGGAGTCGGGTTCTGCTACATCAGGTAAATCGTTTCGAAACGTACCTTTCATGATTCCGTATTGCAGCCCCGAAGCCATTATCATAGGAGTTCCGTTGTCGGCCTTCAGGATATCATTTTGCTCGCTGATCATCATCGTATTGGATGTGCCGTCTGTGATCGCCTTCAGTTCTACAAACCCCGCACCAAAAAGCACTCCGCCTGCGCTGGCAATTCCAAAACGACCGGAGGGATTTTTCCGTGTTTCGTTGAACCCAACCAAGTTAAATTCTTCTTCGCCGGTTTCTCGGATTCCAAAACCAGAAATCCCAACGTAGTGATTGATTGCAACGTCGGGCGATTGCATCGGCTCTTCGTAAAGAGGACTACCCACCGTTGGACGCCGGAAAATTGGAGACGAAGGGCAAAGGTAGACAGGGAGTTGAGTATCACCAAGAACTAAATAATTTGCAATTGCATTATCGAGATGACGGGGTCCGATCGGGTAGCTTGATCCGCCTTCAAAGATAAGTTGCTGAAACAAATTGTTTTGCTCCACGAATGGAAGAATGAATATCGGCCATCCACTCCCCCAAGCCGTTAGCTCAGAAATATTCTGACCCGCTGGCGGGCGGTCAGTATGAGCACCGGGTGGAAGTCGCATTAGGCTGCTTTCAAAATTAAGGATTCCGAATGCCTGTTGACGGATATTATTTGCGCATTGGACGCGTCTTGCAGCCTCTCGGATAGCCTGAACCGCCGGCAGCAACATTGCGATCAAAATTCCTATGATCGCGATGACAACCAACAGCTCAACCAATGTAAATCCACCACGCCGCTGGCCATTGAATCGAATTCCTAACATTTAAGAACTCCTCAAAATAAGTAAGAAACCAATAAGATATTTAACACGACGGACATTATTATATATGTATATACGGAGCCAACTTCGCCACAAATGAGGTTTCTTGACAGATTTTGAGGAGAAAGTGAAGAGAAATAAAAGGTGTCGTTGCTGTAGCTTAAGAAAACCGATCACATCGTCCGCGTGCAACAGTGGTAGCCAAGCATGAAACTTCCGCGAGTACAGTTCGGCCTGCGACTTGCGTTCGTGTTGACCGCCTGCGCCGCGCTGCTGATCTTTTCGCTGTTCCGAAACGTCTCACATTTTCAGGGGAGGAGTAACTTGTTAATGAAATTGGAACTGAAAACAGACATTTAAAACACAAACCGTTTTACCGAATTTTACGGAGGAACGTCAAAATACTGCAAAACAAACTCCGTATTTTTGTATGGAATAACACATTTTGCAAAACTCTGGCCAGTGGGTTATGATACGGTTTTTACCGAACGAAACCGCACTTTTGCTGTACGGAAAAATGCATCTACAGCACCCAAGGTTTTAAGTTTGAATCCGCCCGGGTGTACTTCAACTGCGATCGGACCGTAGATGTTTTGGGTGATGCGTTTATCTTTGACAATGGACCTACCTTATGCTGACTCGCCTCATAATTTCTCTTTCTTTTCTCCTCCTGATGCCGCTCATCTGTCAGGCACAGCTTCCTAATCCTGACTACTACACGCTATTTCAGATTACGGGAGGTCCTGGTCAGACTCGCGTAATAGATTCTGCAGGGTCAGTCCTACATACATGGGACTCGAATATATCTGCGGTCAGTGGAACGGCGGCGTATTTGAGGGAGGACGGGTTACTACTAAGGAGTGGGCAGCGTGGTTTCGCTGGAGGATTTTTACCAGGCTCATGGAGCACCGTGCAGCTTGTGGAGATGGATGGAACGGTCGTCTGGGAATATACGCAACAGGTGGCAGGGCAACTCACGTTCCACCATGATCTAAAACCAATGCGAAACGGAAATATCTTAGTCACGGTTTGGGAGTTTTTGTCGGTAGCGGAAATGGAA
>CAZLYM010000325.1:0-3033 GCA_964563475.1 uncultured Pirellulaceae bacterium | reverse complement strand
GGTGAAGGATTCAGTGCCGGATTTATGCTTGTATTGAACGTCGTCGTTCGTGTATAAGGCCGATGGAAGCTGAGCGACCTCGTCTATCGGTTGAAACGAGGGAAACAACGTCACCGCTAAACCGCCCAACAGCATTAAAGAAGCCGCAACCGCCCAGAATCGCTTCCACCTAGAAGGTTTGCGATTCGACAGAGCATTTGCTCCTTCGGGTGTCAGCACCTTTTCCGCATCATCAAACTGATCCACCAAATTCGCTCTCAGGTCTTGATCCAATTCCTGCTGCTGATCGTCATCGGGAAGATCCCGCAGTTGTTGCCCTAGCTCGTGAGTCAATGCATCATCACACCCCAAGCGATCACCGTTGACGGATTCCATCAACTCAACCACTCGGTCTGCTAATTCTTGTTCTTTGCGCTCTTCAGAATTCATGATTTTTCTCCTGTCGTGGAAGAAGGAAGCCGAGGTCTCGACATCGGACCACTGTCACGTGAAAGTGGCATTTTGTCGCCCGAGTTCCGTTGGCCAGTCGCGCGTTCTAGCCAAGTCAAAACTTCAGGATGTTGTTGCAGTCGCTTGATGGCTCGGTGGAGTTTGACTCGAACCGTGCCGGGCTTCTGTTCAGTGATGGATGCGATTTCAGCGGAATCAAATCCGTGACACCACAAGTCAATCACCTCCCGCTGATCGTCCGGTAGCCGTTCTACCAATCGCCGTAGCCGTTTCGATAAATCTCGCTGTTCGCAGTCGACTGCTGGGTCGATAGCATTCGCGTCTGCGGAGTCCCAGCCGGGAGCCAGTGATCCATTTCGATTTTCAGCTCGACGGTGCTCGTCGACAATTCGATTTCTGCAAGTCGAGTACAACCATGCCGCAGTATTTTGCTCAACCGCCGCTTGCCGCTGTTTGCACAACTGCATAAAAGTGTGTTGAACCGCGTCTTTGGCAGCGTGAACGTCTCCTCGACAGCGTCTGGTCGCGTATGCCGTTAATTTGGGTTGATAGCGGTCGAAAACCGATAATACAAACTCTTTGGTGACAGCATCACCGTCGGGTGTTGGTTTTTCAAACGCAGAAGCTGGTTCGTGTTGCATGTGTTTCTTTCTCCAGCAGCTTTATTTGCCCGCAGCCAGTATCATGACGGATCAGTTGCCGAATCGTTACCAACTATTTGAACATTTTCTTTCCGCCGAAGTAAATTCTCATGAAATGCCGTATCTGTTTGATTCTGGCCCTGTGTTTTTTCTTGACAGCTCCTCCGGCGGACGGGCAAGTTCGGGATGCTAAGACTGGTAATTCCACGAAGAAAGTTCGCCCGACTCCATCCGCTTTGGCAGCGAAAGTGGGTTCGGCGGTAAAATGGGAAGGCTCTTTCGAGAACGCTCAAAAGAAATCGGTCGAAACCGGCAAGCCAATCTTTTGGTACGTTCCGACGCTGCAAAACAGTTTCATGGATCGGAAGGTCGAAATCGATCGCTACATGAAAGCGGGTATGTTTTCATGGCCGAGAATTATCGATCGAATCAATCGAGATTTTGTTCCCGTGATGGCCATCCCCGAGGCAGAGCAAGCACGCGATTTTGACTTATTGCCTTATAAGTTCATCGAGCCGGGGTTTCTGGTTGTCGATCCGGCGGGCAAACTTGATCTGCGTTGCGATCGTTTAACGACTCAGCATCCCGGGTGGTTGGAATCCTTGCTCGCTGCTGCATCGGGAAATGGAAATGGAAAGGTGCCTTCACGGCCGGTCAATCATTCTCCCCTTGGTGCGGCGTGGACTTTGTTTGGCAAAGGACAGTATCGTCAGTGCCATGCTCTTTTAGAATCCACGAAACCAAATCAGCAGTTGGCTCAAGAAGGTTCGGCCGAAACGGGTTTATTAAAAGGAATGTGTCGTTTTCGCTTGGGCGATCACGCCGAAGCGAAACGAGTTTGGCAACAAACGGCAAGAGGCTATCCGGACTCACCACTTGCTTGGAAAGCCGCCGCCGAAGCTGAAGAGTTGGGGCCGTTTGTTCGCGGCTTTGAAGTTCACCAGCAGC
This sequence comes from uncultured Pirellulaceae bacterium, assembly GCA_964563475.1. Taxonomy (GTDB): domain Bacteria; phylum Planctomycetota; class Planctomycetia; order Pirellulales; family Pirellulaceae; genus Mariniblastus. The sequence goes on along the minus strand of CAZLYM010000325.1, from coordinate 994 downwards.
TACCGTCTGACGCGTATCAGAAAGTCGATTTTTTGAAGGTCACTTCCTCGGCGCCGGCGTCGATCTATGAGGGGAGAGAGAAAGAAGTTTGGCAACGCGGAACTGAATTTCTCTTGGGTATGCAGCGATCTGATGGCGGCTTCGTTGATTGCGACTACGATTTTGGTGGAGCCGATAGCTTGCCAAACGTGCGCGTTGCAATCACCGCAATTTGCGGAATGGCTCTACTGGAATCAGACGCGCGTGACGTAAAGGTGCAACACCGGCAACGCCACAATGCGGTGGAACTCGCGAGAGACTTTATTCTTGATGAAACGAACTGGAATCTTAACGACTCGGACGAGCTATTCTGGGCTCATGCCTATCGTGTGCGATTTCTTGCGGCGTCAATCAGACGCGGGTGGGACGGGAAAGCGGAATTGCAACGAGCAGTTCAAGGGCTCCAGTCTATGCAGTCTCGTTCGGGCAGTTGGTATCACGAGTACCCCAACCCGCTGGTGACGTCGCTTGCGTTGATCGCTTTAAAAGAGGCTCAATTAGTCGGCGCTGAGATTCACCCAAGATTGATCGCGAGGGGCGTTGCCTCGCTGAAGCGCAACCGAGGCCAAGGTGGCTTTTTCTACGTCGATGCGGCGAAAATACCACCGAAGTTGAAAGATCGAGATCTGACCGATGCCTCGGCGGGCAGGCGTCCGTTGTGCGAAGTCGCGTTGCATCACTGGAATGCGACTGACGGTCGCCAACTGGCCGACGCGGTTCGTGTCTCGTTCCAGAAACAATCTCACCTGTTAGCGTCGTTAAAATACGATGACCACACGTCGCGACACGATTACGGCGGGTTTTTCTTCTGGTTTGACGTGCATGGTCGCAGCGATGCCGTTCAAGCGCTTGATAAAGTCACTTTAAGAACGCGATACAAGCAGGAACTTCGTGACTTGATCATGAAGTTGCCTGAAATCGACGGCTGCTTCGTTGACTCGCACGAGATCGGTCG
>CAZLYM010000324.1:0-3090 GCA_964563475.1 uncultured Pirellulaceae bacterium | reverse complement strand
CTTCAGGCTGGGCTAGAAAAATGGCCGAGCCTTCGGCCCTACGCTTGGTACTGGAAATTTTGACCCCATGACTGACACTGGAAAAGGCTTGTCGCTAAATTCCCCGAAGAACCACAAAAAAAGGACAGGCCGAAGCCTGTCCTGAGAAGTTACTCAATGAGCCACGGCTCTAGCGAGCCCGTGATTTCATTTGCTTTTCGGTTGGGAGCTTGACGTTCCACGCCAGTCCTGTCAGCTGCATTGTTCGGATGATGACCCAACTCAAGTCAAATTGCCACCATTTTAGGCCATGACGAGCTGAAGTTGGAAACGCGTGGTGATTGTTGTGCCAGCCTTCGCCATGGCTTAGAACACCAAACACGACATTGTTTCGTGAATCATCGGATGACTTGAAGTCGCGAGCACCAAAGAGATGGCAAATCGAGTTGATGGACCAAGTCATGTGATGTGAAAGGCAAACTCGAGCCAATCCGCCCCACAACAATCCCAGCCATGCACCCATCAGGCTCATGGAAGCCAGTCCGCCAATGATCGTGGGAATCACTAGGGTCGCGGTGACCCACAGGTAATAATTTCGATCGATGGACAGTAGCAAAGGATCGTTCATCAGATCAGGAACGTACTTCAAACGCTCTTTGCGAGACCAATTCGCGTTGAACATCCAGCCAATGTGCGAATGCCAAGCGCCTTTGAGCATTCCAATCATGGTGTCGTCGTGCAGGTGAGGTGAATGTGGATCGCCTTCGTGGTCGCTGAACCGATGGTGCTTTCGATGGACCATGCACCAGTCGATCGGTGAACCTTCAACGGCCAGAGATCCCATGATTGTCCAGAAGTTTCGAACCCACGGCTTCGCTTCAAACGAACGGTGGGTCAGCATTCGATGGAACCCAATGGTGATGCCCAAACCGGTCATATACCAGCCTCCGATCAGCATTCCGAGATGCAACCAGCTGATGTAGCCGTTGTTGAACGCCATTGCGATGGCTCCAACCAGTCCCAGCAACGGAAAGACAACCGCTCCAAGAATCACCATCCTGTGCGTGAAAGATTGTTCCTCGTTGTGAAGCTCGTTCGCGTCTATGTGATGTGGCTCAACGTAGTCGGCAGGATGAGCAGGATCGCCTTTTTCAAAAACACCTTCAGCGGGTGAAATCTCCAGTCCTTCGGAGAGGCGTTTTTTCTTGTCGGATTTCGAAGTATCGGTAGGAGGTAAAACCGTAGACATATGCTTTTCCAGATGGTGAATTAATCGTGTCGAATCAGGTATCCGACGCAACGAGGAGAAGTATATGATTTGTCGGGCGGCTTGTAGTTAGCAGAACGTCACGCAAATGTAATAGTTGTGTAATGTTTGGCCGAGCCAAACTGACGCACCCGAAGAGGCCGATTTTGTTGGCTTTTTGGGATGTTTATTGGAATGGTTCGGCCATGCGCACCTTGGCAATTTGGGCCTTTGGGGGCGTGCCAGCTTACATAACCATGAACGATTGCCGGTATCCACTGAGCTCTCCTAAAAAATTGGCCAGCGTTGGCAGTTGGGGGTGGTTTGACTGTTTGAGCGATTTTTGCGTGAATCCTGAGGATAGAGCGACTGTCATACGGGTATCGGAAAATAGTTCAGGCGAAAACTGAATGATGCCCGGCTGAAGGGCAGTCAGCCGACAACTTCCAAAGTTGTTTTCTGGTTTGAGATATTACGTGCACGGGGAATTATACATGCTTATTCCAAATCTTAGACGGACAGTTTGGGGAGGCTTTGTCTTATCTGTCTTATTAAGTGCGATCGCTTTGCTGCTGCTTGCCAGTGCTGTCCAGCCGTCACATGCCCAAGAGCCACAGTCCAAATTCAGTGGCACCGTGGTTGATGTGGAAGGTAAGCCAATTGCAGGCGCTCGGGTGTTTTTACTTCCAGTGCCACGTTGGGGTTCACAGGGTCAACCTGAGCCAGAATCCGTGGAGGGCAAGCCGACCGACGCGGAAGGGAATTTCTCGATTGCTTACGATTCGAAGTTGCCGTGGTACGGGTTGGTGTATAAGCCCAACTTGGTTCCCTACTTCCAAGGGTTGGCGGCAAGGCACACAAGAGGGGTTGGTGTGAATCAGCGAGCGAATGTTGAAACAATCAAGCTTGAACCTTCGAAATCGATAACGCTGACGATTCGCGAACACGACAAGGAGCCCGCAGTTTTAAAATCGGTGAAAGTTGGATGGTGCGCTTTTGGTGACGAGTATGCACAATGGTCCAACGACGCAACAATTCCGATGCCGGTTTCCATTGACGGCAATCAAGTCACCTTGGATTGGCTTCCGGAGAAGGGGTGGGCATCGCTTGATATTGAGACCGGCCACGGAAAACGATCTGTTTCGTTTTCATACGAAGCTGATGCTCTTGACGTTGTGTTGCCTCAAAGCACAAAGCTGCGGGGCAAGATCACGATGGCGGATGGCTCGAAGTTTCCAGATGATTTTATCGCGTCTGCGAAACTCACTCTGAATCTTGCGTCGACGAATGTAGCTGAGAAATCAGGATTGGATGGCTCGTCAACAACATGCCAAGTTGGGCAATCCCAACAGATTGAAGTCACCCCTGACGGGAGTTTTGAAATCGATTGTATCGTCGGTACGGGGTGGATTTACCTGTTCAATGAAACGGTGCGACTGGCGGTGCAGGAATTAACAACTGAACCGGACGAAGTCACGGAAGTTGTGGTGCAAACGTTGAGGCCACAGATCGTGAAAGGTCGAGTCGTTGATCAAGATGGCGAACCGGTTGCCGGGGTCGTGATCTCTAATGCCATAACGGACGTGGCGGGGAAATTCGAACTCGGAATCGGAGCAGACGCGTATGTGAGGATCGGGGCTGTTCCAGAGGGGTACCTCCAGCCGATTCAATCCGGGGGAATTGGAATTGATTTAGATAGTGCCAAGCCCGGTGAACCGATTGTCGTGCCGGATGTTGTTGTCAAAAAGGCAACACCCGGATCCGGACGAGTGATTGATGAGGAGGGAAACCCGGTAGTTGGCGCCAAGGTAGTTGCTTCGTGGATTTACAGGGAGGATCAGTACTCTACCAGTCGGACGGACTCG
>CAZLYM010000323.1:0-3099 GCA_964563475.1 uncultured Pirellulaceae bacterium | reverse complement strand
GAAGCCCTACCTGCGAACCACTACAAACGGTTGGCAATTTGCTGCAACCGTTTTCTATCTGGCTTGATGGCACCTTCCGCTTCCGCTGGCCAATCGAGCACTTCGATAGGAATCTCGTATCGCTGCAAATCTTGACTCAATTCCGACTCCCATTGAACCGGTAGCTCCCCACACACAAACGCGACTGGCCGAGCACCGTAGGTCACATCCTCTCTGGGCACCACAATCACCTGGTCGATATCAAACACCTTCAGCATGGCTCGTTCGATACGTTCCGGATGAATGTTCTCGCCGCCCGAGATAAACATATTGTCCATCCGTCCGTTGACCGTCAGGCATCGCAGGTCATCCAATTGGCCCAAATCCTTGGTGTGCAACCAGCCTTGATCATCGACGACCGAACGAATCTGCCCGTCTTGATAATAGCCTAAACAAATTGTTTCACCGCGAACGAGAACCTCTCCTGATTCACTGATTTTCAGCTCCCGCCCAGCCAGCACGCGGCCACTCGTGCTAACCGAATCGCTGACCGTGGAGGTGGTGACCTGAGACCCCATCTCCGTCAGACCGTAAGTCGTATGAACAGGCACGTCACGCTTACGAGCTTCGACCACCATGCTTTCATCGAAACCACTGCCGCCCAACAAGACAGCCTTCAAGTGCGGCGAAGGAAAACAGTCCTCGGCCAACAAACGGCGAAGCTGAGTCGTAACCACCGAAAGATGAGTCACCTCTGACCGACCCAACGCTTCGGCATCAAGCTTCGCACCGTCGGGCATACAAACAACCGTCGCGCCGGCCACGGCACACCGAACAAGGACGGATAGGCCGCTGACATGAAACAGCGGTAGCGACCAGAGCCAGCGGTCACCGGGTTTCAACGGCATGTTCATCGCCGCGCCTTTTGCGCTGGCGACATGAGCTGCCATCGCATGGACGACCGCCTTTGGATCCCCCGTGCTGCCCGAACTGAGCACCATGGTTGCCGGTCGTCCCAGCGAATCGAAACTCGGGTTTCGTTCGTCGGGCTGCCCAGTTGACAAATCGGGCAACCATTTCGCATCCAAACGCTGCACGATACGATTTCGTTCGGCGTCTGAAAACCGATAACTGATCGGGCATGCAACGCATCCCAACTGCCGCAACGCCCAGAATGTCAGAAACCCATCCAAGTCATTGCGAGGGCACCATGCGACATGATCGCCCACCTTCAGATCGGCGATTTGCATCACACGTGAATTTTCTAATTCATCCAGCAACTGGCCGTAGGTGATTTGAACCGTGCCGTCATCGAATGCCAACTGATCCGAATGCTCACTTGCCGCGAATTGAATGGGCGATGTCATAGGGTGATCGGCTCCAGCTGATTTCGATCAACAACGGGCTCGCCCATAACCGTAAAGACTCCATTCTGCTTGCTGGGCGATTGCAACAACAGATCATGCTCAAGCCAATCGATCGTATCGAGCCCCGCGGCGCAGTCGGGTGCAAATTCAGCCGCAAGCTGAACGATCCGAGCGAGCCCCACTCCTGACTCGAACGCTGCCGTGAACGTAATCGGTTTGCCGGTCGCTACAAGCCGTTGCACATCCGCACGGCCACCAAGAATAGTCGGCTTGCAGATCAAGGCCGCCGCATTGGGACACGCTTCAAGCCACGTATCCATATCCGCGTGTTGCGAAAGCGATTCGTCGAGCGCATATCGAACGCCGGTCTGCGAAAACAACTGTTCCAGTTCCTGCGGATTTTTCAGAGGTTCCTCGATATACTCCAAATCTAGTCCTCGCAGTGAATCAATAAACGATGTCGCCTCGTCGATTGTCCACGCTTGGTTCGCGTCCAGTCTCAATCGCACATCACTTGGCAATCGATCACGAACCGCTTTGACCAATTCGATTTCCGTCTGCAAATCACCTCGCCCAACTTTCAACTTAGCGGCGCTGCAACCCGATTCCAAGCATCGATCCACGCCCGCCATCACCTGCTGACGATCGCCAAGCAGCAAAAAGTTCCACGGCACGCTGACCTTCGTGATCGCGGGTTCCGACAACGCAGAGAGCGCAAATTCGAGTGACTTTGGATTCGCTTGCTGGCCACGCAATGCACCGATCACGTCATCGATCGAATCCAAACTAAACCCCGGCAACGGCGAGGCCTCGGCCCATTTTCCGTCGCGTTCAATCAGCACGCCTTCACGCTTTGAATACGTCTCCCGTTTGAGTTTCAACGGTCGGCTCAACGGAATGCAAAATCGATAAGCTTTCATTGGAGCAATAGTCCCGCACAAAAGAGCACGGTATACAGCAGCAATAGCCCGGCCGTCATGCCGAGATACGGTCGCAGCGCCAAACCATCGTTTCGCCAAACTTTCGACGCCACAAAAGCTCCCGGAAGAATCATCAACAACGCAAGCGACGGCCACCATTCATTTTCTATCGCTCCGAAAGCAATCGGAACAAGAGCCGCCAGAACAAGACAGGCCGTGTATTGGTATCGACTGAACGTGGCTCCAAATCGTACGGCCAGCGTTCGCTTGTTTGCGTGCCGATCTTCATCGATATCGCGCAAGTTGTTCACAACCAGCAAACCGGTGGCGATCAAGCCCGGCCCGAGCCCCGCGATCGCGGTCGACCAATCGAATTGCAATGACTGGACGTAATGCGTTCCGGCGACAGCGACGGGGCCAAAGAAGAACAGCACAAACGGATCGGCGATCCCCAAATAGGCCAATGAAAAACGCCCGGCGGTATACAGCACGCCAAACAAAATACTAAACACTCCCAGCACCAGAAACGGCCAGCCAGCACGTAGGTAAAGCAGCCACGAAGCGGCGCCGGTGATTGCAAACATCAGGATCGTCGCCATCAGCATGGACCGCGGCGAGATGAGCCCTGACTGGACGGCTCGGGCAGGCCCTTTGCGGTCATCGGTATCGGCTCCTTGGAAGAAATCGCAATAGTCGTTGCAGAAGTTGGTTCCAATCTGAACTGAAATTGCACAGAGCAGGGCACCCAGCATGGGCCAAAGCTGAAACCGACCTTCACGTAGCGCCAGCGTCGCACCCATCGTGACAGGCGCAAAGGCAGCCAAGAGCGTTTT
>CAZLYM010000322.1:0-3192 GCA_964563475.1 uncultured Pirellulaceae bacterium | reverse complement strand
TGTCGGACGTCAGAGAATTCAACGGATTGAGTGTCAGGCAGACCCAACGCATGCTCAAAGCGAGCCACGCGAAAATCTGGTTGGCGATCGTCAAGTTCGAGAGGGTCGTGAGTCAATTTCGTTACTCATTTTCTTCTTCATCACCGCTCATCCCCAATTGTCGCATCTTGCGATACAGGTTGCTGCGATGCAGACCCATTCGAGCCGCCGCGTCGGTCATGTTGCCGCGGCAGCGCTTGATGTGACGCTGAATATAGTCGACCTGAAATTCTTTGGTCGCGTCCGCCAGTGGCTGATCCATCGCGATGGCCGAATCTTGGTTGGCCGGAGCGTTCACAAAATCCAGATCGTCCTCGCCGATCGAATCACCGTCCGACAAGTACGCCAATCGCTCCATCAGATTTCGCAGCTCGCGAATGTTGCCGGGCCACGCATGAGTCACCAAGCGTTTTTTCGCCGACGCATCGAGCTTCGGTGCCGATCGCTTGGCGGCTCGACAGAATTCGCCCAGAAAATGTTCTGCCAACAGCAGCACGTCGTCCCCTCGATCTCGCAGCGCGGGTAGCTCAATCGTGACCACATTCAAGCGAAAATAAAGATCCTGCCGAAACTTGTTTTCACTGACCAGTTCCGGCAACTCTTGGTTGGTCGCCGCAATAATCCGAGCCGAAGTAGGAATGGGGGTCGAGCCTCCCACGCGTACGACCACTTTTTCCTCGAGCACTCGCAGCAGCTTCGATTGCCCGCCGGGGCTCATGTCGCCGATCTCGTCCAGAAACAGAGTTCCTCCATCGGCCAACTCGAATTTGCCTTTCTTGGCCTGGTGAGCATCCGTGAAGGCGCCTTTCTCATGACCAAACAGTTCACTTTCGAGCAGCGTTTCACTGATCGCCGCACAGTTGACTGCCACCAGCACTTCATCGCGCCGATCGCTCAGGAAATGGATCATCTGAGCCACGACTTCCTTGCCGGTGCCGTTTTCGCCGGTGATCAGTACCGCCAGTTCGGTGCCGGCAACCTTGGCGACGGTCTTTTTGAGCGTTTGGATTTCTGGGCATTCACCAATCAAGTGAACCTTTTCGGCCGCAACTTCGGCCACACTTCGTTTCGATGCAACCAGCTGTTCGACATGCCGAGTCTGATCAATCGCGATCACGGCATGAGCAGCCAGTTGCGTCAGCGCGGCCTCGTCGCCGTCAGTGAAGTTGCCTTTGAGTCGATTGATTAACTCAAACGCACCAATTGTTTTGCCAGTGGAATTGATCATCGGGACGCACAGCAGCGACCGAGTCTCAAAATCCAGCTGAGTATCAACATCGCGGTGAACGAGGTTCTGTTCATCGGTGACATCGACATCGACTCGTTGAGCCTGTCCCGATTTGACGACCTGCCCCACGAGCCCCGCAGTGGCAGGAATTCTTAGCTCGCCCGATTCGACTCCTAGGGCGGGCTTGCCGATCAACGTCTGTTCTGAAGCGTCCAGCAGAAAGATGGTGGCTCGTTCGCTCGCTAGCAACCGAGTCGCCGTGATGGCCATTTGCTCTAACAGCTGATCGGTGTTTTTGGATTGATTCCACTGCGACGTCATCTCAAGCAATGCGGTCAGTCGTTCGACTTCACTGGCCGATTCAACCTGCGATCGCTTCAGACTGGTTACCAACGACATCGCCGCGGCAGCCGACTCAAGTTCTTCCGCCGAAGTGGGTGTTTGATTGGAACCGGTTAGCTGAACCAGCAGTTGGCCGGATCGACCGGATGGCAAAGGGGTGATTGCCCAACCATCCTGTTGTCCAGTTGACTCACTGTCCAACACGTCTGCCAGCAATTCGGTCGGTAGATTGCTGGCATTGATTTTGGATCCCGACCGAGCCATCGTTCGCCACTGACCCTTGGTGCCACGGATCAGTGCCATGGCGTCAGAACCGAAGTGGCCATTGATGGCTTTCACGGCCGCTGACAGAAAATCGTCGGTCGATGACTCAGAACAAGCAACCTGAACCAGCGTTGGCAGCAAGGATCGGCCGCTTTCACCTCGCTTGATTCCTTCCGAAATCATGGAATCTGACATGCGGGCCTCAGCAGGATTAAGTGAAAACGAGTCGATCGGGTTGATAAATAGCGTCGAACGGTAAAACTGTACGCTCAACGTTGAGCCAACCGAGCCGAATCGGAACCCCTCGCCGCAGCGTGGGCCGACCGTCTTGGCGGATGCTCAGTACCGAAAAGCGTAGTCATTTTGACTCGTGATCACAATTGCTGCAAATGATGTTTGCCACAAAAGGGGAATCCATTGACTGGTTTGTTCGAAGGTAAAAAAGGACTGATTCTGGGCGTCGCGAACGATCGATCGATCGCGTGGGCCATCGCCAAAAAGATTATCGCCGAGGGCGGAAAGTGTGGTTTCAGCCATTTGCCCGATCGTCCAGACGATGAAAAACAACGTAACAAGCGTCGTGTCGAAAAAGCGCTGAACAAGCTTGGTGAGGACTATGAGCCCGAGTTTTTGGTCCCGCTGGATGTGCAGAGCGACGACGATATCAAGGCAGTCATGAAAACGGCAGCCGATAAGTTTGGCAAAATCGATTTTATGTTGCATTCGCTGGCCTTCGCGTCGCCGGATGATCTGAATCGCGACACCATTGAGACCAGTCGTGACGGTTTCAAAATGGCGATGGACATCAGCGCCTACAGCTTGATCGCGGTTTGCAACGCGGCCAAACCCATCCTTAACGAGAACGCTTCGATTTTGTGCATGAGCTATTTCGGGGGCGAGAAAATCGTGCCCGGCTACAACGTGATGGGCATTTGCAAGGCGGCGCTCGAAGCTTCCATGCGTTACATGGCTTACGATCTTGGCCCGCAGGGGGTCCGAGTCAACGCGCTTAGTGCCGGGCCGGTGAAAACGATTTCCGGCGTAGGAGCGGGTGTGGGCGCGATGATGCAGATGTACGAACATGTCGCACCGATGGCTAGGAACATCACGCTTCAGGAAGTCGGCGAATCCGGCGCGTTTCTGTTGTCAGAGATGGCTGGCGGCATGACGGGCGAAGTGATGCACGTGGACGGCGGCTACAACGCGATGGGAAGCCCCGGCCGACTGACCAACCTGTTGGCTTAGTCATAGTTTAGTGTCGGTCCGGTTTTGAAATAACTAGAAACCACGAAGAACAGAAGATCACAACGTTCAATACT
>CAZLYM010000321.1:0-3309 GCA_964563475.1 uncultured Pirellulaceae bacterium | reverse complement strand
CACAAGAAGAAAATTACCTGAACGATCAGCAGCGACATTTGTCGTACTGGCTAAGTTCAAAGCACCGTCAAAATGCTTTCGCACACACCATGCACAAACACAATGAAGAGCGTGAAGCACTGGGCGACAGTTTAGCGATTCTGACATCAATCGAAAGGTCGGGCGATTCGACACGTGCTGGAACGCGAATTTTTTGCTCCCCTTACCGCCTTCAACGAAGACCAACAGCAGATCAAGCCACGGGCAGATTTTACCTGCCACGTCCACCGCCGCCACGCCCGCCGCCTGGGTTTCCGCCACCACGACGTCCACCACCGCCAGCATTTCCACGGCCACGTCCGCCGTTGTTCTGTCGCTGTTGACGACTCAATTCGCGTTGAAACTGCCGCTGCTGCTGAGCCTGACGTTGAGCCTGTTGGCTTGCGTTGCGGCTCTGCTGGGCATCATCGTCACTTGAACTGGAGGATGAGTCAGAAGAAGACGAACCGCTCTCAGTACCCTCGCCGCTGATCTCGATCTTGGATCCAAAAATCGATTTGAGACCCCGCTTCAGAAATTCAGTACTCCCAACCCCCGGAATCACTACGTAAACGGGTGGCGCGGACAACTGAGGTTTGTCCAATTCCATGACGACTCGCAAAACTTCTTCGTAAATGAACTCTTTGCCGGTTACCAACAATTGACCGGTTTTGGTATCGACGCCCAAACGAGCACGCGGTGGTTCGGATGCTGGAGCGTTGCCACCGCCTCCGCCACCGCCTCCGCCACCTGCAGCCGCAGCGAGCAGTCTGGCCATTTGAGCCTGTTGGCCCGCCTGTTGCTGGTTGTTATTGTTCTCGCCACCCGAACCACTCGGGGCAATCAAGTCCGAAAGCTGAGCCTCGACAATCTCTTTCACCTCTTCCGGATCACGATGTAAAATGGGAATCGTGCGGAAACGCCCCACCAACTCCGGATTTTGCGGCGGCTCTGACCGATCAAGAATATCAATCAAGTCGTTGATTCTAAACAGATCCGTCTCGGTAGCCCCGTTCACCCAAATACTGTTGTGAACGCTATCGGTGCCCAGCCGAACATCACCTTCCAAACTCTCAGAAGACGCGAAATCATCGGAGCCACCAAGAAAACCGTCCAGCAAATCTCCCGCTCCGCCGCCACCCAACACGTTGTCGACCAAACCACCTACCAGACCGCCGCCTCCACCACCGTCGTCTCCACCAGAAAGCCCATACACTTCGCGAAGTTTCGCAGCAACCTCGTCCGCGTAACGATGCTTCAGATAGAAAAACACAGGTTTCTGAACTTCTGACTCCTGCCCCAACTGGGAACGAATCAAATCTTCTAAGTCATCCAGTGCGTCCAAGTCTCCCGACGTGATAACGATACCGCCATCGGTGACTTGGATCTCAATATCATCACCAGGAACCGACGTAGGTTGATCGGGTGGAACGTAGTCTGGGTTTCCCTGGGGGCCTTCCGACTGCGAAGCGGATCCTTGGTCAGGAAAGGCCGAGGAAGAAGATTGCCTAGGAGCCGCGATCAATGCGACGGGCAAACCAGTAAGCTGGCAGCGTGTGCTAATCCAGCAAGTCGCCGCCAAGCTGGATTTCGCCAGCAGATGAAACGAGGAACGCAGCGCCGATCGCCAGATTGGCTCGATCGATCGACTTGAGCCCTGCCACGGATCGCGTTGCCTAAGGCGATTATAATTTATGTCAAAGGGCGGTTCCTCACGCTGAACGTCTCGGTCGGTTTTCGATCCTGAACCATCATTCATTCTCGTGCCTGAACCGTTTGGAGTCGCTTGCCCCGGTCCGCCACGCAAGCGATTTCGCAGATTCGGCCGATCTTCGGGCAAGACCAAATTGAACCGCAACTGATTGGTTCGTCCGGTTGATGGCCAGTAGGAGTCAAGGACGTCGAGCACTTTATCTCGTTTCGCGTCGTCTTCGATCTGGATGACTCGCGTTCTGGTGCGAAGACCATTCGTCACGCTCGTGGCTACGCCATCAAGCTTGGCAATCATGCTTTTCACCATCGTGACCTCAGAGGGAGTTCCCTGCACCATGATGGTTCGCTGAGACGCATCCACCACCATCGCCGGGATCTTGGCCTCGGCCCCCCCGGACTGCAAAAAGAGCTTACCCAAAGTCTCATGGACAACCCTCGGATCCGCATACTGTATCGGAATAATCGCAAACTGCTGCCCATTGTTACCCTCAAGCATCGCTAAGGTATCAGCAACAATCTCGTGATCTGCCTTGCGCCCCCACACCGCGATCGCGCCGGTGAATTCGTCTTGCTGCATGTTGACACCGTCCCGACCATGGAGAAACGTTTGCAACACGTCGAATGCCAACTTTGGATCCGAGGTAACCGGATAGGACCGAGCAAACGGCTTGTCGATCGGTCCGTCGCTATCAACCTGATCAGGCGGCACCACGTCCAACAACGCCGCGACCTCATCGAACTCCTTCAAACCAGTCGTGGTCCCCTTGATAATCAAGCGATCACTCAGTGGCTCGACCGTAATCACCAACGATCCGTCATCTCGAGCGTTTTCGTCTTTCTTGATGCCTAGCAACCCCCGAGCAGCAAACAGAAACGAATCGGCATCGGTATGCTTCAAGCGATAATCTTTGAACGAAGAATCACGTGCACTTTGAAGCTTCCGAGCCGTTGCAATCAAGTCTCGCATCACTCGAAGCTTCGCTCCCGTCTCACGCACGTGAATCTGGTTGGCGTCTTCGAAGACTGCGAAAGCAGATTTGTTTTCAGGCGCGACTAACTTATCTAGCTGGGGCTTGAAATTTTTAATATCAAGTTCACCAAACTTGAACACACACCGCATGGTTTCATACTTGCCACGCTCATCCAATTGCTCGACAGGGACTGTCTCGATCAATTCTGGTGGATAGTTCTTTGGATCGGCCTCGACCAGAACCAGCAAGTTGCGGTTTCTAATCAGCGTGTAGGGTGGATCAAGCAGTCGCAACGAGTGATTGAGCTGATCGAGCGCCTCGATGACGGTGTACTCAGATTCATCCACTAGATAAAACGTGCCGTCGGGCCAATCGTTTACGTGTTGGAGCGAAAACCCTGCTTGGTCAGCGAACCACGGAATGACATCTTTCCATTCGGCCTGTTCAAAAGAGAACTGGATCTTCTGGTTCGAACCGGCGCCGTCTGATCTGCCGACTGCACCGGCCTGTTTGGAAGCCTGCATTTTGGGCTGCGAGGAAGCCTGAGCTCGTGACGTTCTGCGAGGAACCTGAACCTGCGCACATAGTGAGAGCACTGGAAAACCCA
>CAZLYM010000320.1:0-3327 GCA_964563475.1 uncultured Pirellulaceae bacterium | reverse complement strand
AACATCGCCGGCCGAAATCTTGATTGCCACGCCACTTCGCGTAGGGTGGGAAACTTGAATCTAGTGCCGCGTCAACCATTGATTTTGGGGTTGGCACCTCGATTTCGCATTTTGTTTTTCGAGTCAAATTGAGTCGCCAACCCCAATTCTTAAGTTAGACGCTGCACTCGTTGGCCAACGCCGATTTTCTCAGCGATTGGGCACTAGCCTCGGTTTTTGTTGATGGAACCGTCTCCCAAAGGGAGTGCAGCTTGTAGCCGGTGATAAGCAAAACGCCATCACCGGTGCTCAAGCGATTGAAACGCATCCTGAAAGGATGCCAGCAGCGGTTTTTCTAGTAGCCCTGCGAGGCTGTGTTTTTTTGAACACGCGTTTCATCGAGTTCACCGCGCGGTTCGTAGTACCGGTTTTAACCGGAATTTTGCCGCTTCGGTTGGGCCCGATAACATGGCGCTTCGGACACCCCAAATTTTGAAGCGATTCCCGAACGCTTCTTAAGGCTCGTTGGTTCTGCCGAGATTTCCAACCAGTAAGAACGCATCGCGCAGAACGTCGACAACTCCATCAAGGTTGATGTCTCCATCACCGTAACTAGAAACGGATGTGCCGAGGCTCCCAACCAAAGCAAATGCATCCCGCAGAACGTCAACTGTTCCATCGAGATTGAAATCGCCCAGAAAAGTTCCCGTTTGCCCGTTGGAGGTCTCAACGTGGGTGGTCACGTGTATTTCCACATCAGCAGCGGTGATCTGACCATCGCCGTTTAGATCCAGCTGAGCCAATGCTCCTACCGCCGAAGCGCCGATATTTCCTACGTAGAAATCGATGTCATCGATATCAACATCGTTGTCATTGTCGAAGTCACCCGCCAAGCCGCTAATCGAACCCTCAACCGCAACGCCTTCAACCCTAATATTGTCAAAGTACATTCCATGGATAGTACCAAAGCTAGTGATCTTGATCTCAGCGATGTCGGCAGTGGAACTGGCAGCAAAGTTGCTTACTCCGGTAGCGTTGAAGAGTGTGCCTGACTGACTGGTCGTAGAAAAGTCGAAGCAGGACTCTCCGATCGTTAGAGACATGTGTGCATCACGAGCGGCATCAAATCCATCCGGACTGGCATCGGAACCCCACCAGAAACTGCCTGGCGTGCTCCCGAAAGTCCGGTTTCCCAGAGCACCCGTGGTAAAACCCGGCCGTTGTCGGTCACCGCCAGCATTTCCGAACGCACCGGACTCGCCAAGCAGGAAGCGGACGACAATGCTCCCATTAGAATCCAGGGCCTCCACAAAAATTGTCCTAGAAACTCCGTTTGTCCGGCGAGCAGCAACGTCAAAATCGATGCTGACCGTGTTGCCATCGGCAAGCGACAGGGTTTCGGTAAGGTTCAACGTCAGATCAAGTGTCGTCGTATTCTGATCAAGCAACACAACGTTGTTCCCGAGTGTCGCATCGGAACCGCCTGTCACAGGGACAATGGAAGGCGTTGCTGAATCAGCAACCAAGGTCATCGAGCCAATCTCGGCCGTCAAATCGCCATCCTCAAAGTCGTTGCTGAAAACAACTTCAGTATTCGCGTTCGATGGAGGGTCCATATCGAAGTAGACCATGGCAATCGACTGCGACGGAATATGGTCGATCGTAAAGCCCAGCCCATTTGTGTTCTGATTGAAAGTAAGCGGCACAACATCCGAAGACATCAGGTTGTTATCTCCATCGGGAGCCAAGTAATACTTACCGCCCAAGCAACTGCCAACTTGCTGTGAAAGCATATTGACGGGCAAGTTGTTGATGTCACCACCGGGATTCGCAATCCACAGCGTTACTTGGCTGCCTTCGACAAACGCTTGAAACATCGGCAAACCATCGGGATCGCCTTTGCCTTGATAGGTTGGCGTTGTCAAAACAGGAGCCGCACCCAGCGTTGACGTCATGACCTCGCGTTTGATGACATCCCGAACCTCGTTGAGACTATTGCCCGAATCCCACCAGATGTAGCTATCGACCCCGTTGCGGAACGATGCAAAAACGACAGAAAGCGAATCCCGCACGGTCTGCGATAAATCGTTGACCGCATCGGTGTTGCCGGGCATATGGAACTCAGTGTGCCACAGCGGCTTGCCTCCTGACAACGCTGACAGGTCTTGCCAATCAGATTCGTCACCGCTGACAAACTGTGGATAGTAATGACTGGCCACAAAATCAATTGTGTCCAGTCGCCCAACACTGCGCAAATCATCGATAAACCCTTCCGCGGTAGGCAGGCCAAACGTGTCTGGCCCAACATATTGGAAGTCTCTGAATTCTCCCTCAAACCCATTGAGATCTAGCTTGGTCTCGATTAGATCGTGCGTCGCGATATATCGGTCAAACGGCACCGCACCGTTGGTTTCGTTGTTCAGGCCAAGGAAATCGACACTGATGCCTTCGTCTCTCAAGTAAGAAAGGTAGTCCACCACCATTGTGCTGTAGTGCTCGGGATTGGGTCGTTCCACGGTATCGCTGAAGATGCCTCCCGTCTCAAGCGGCCAATCCGCTGTGGGTTCACTTACCCAATCAGGGAACGTGTTCGCACCACCCAGTCTCACGCTGGCATAAATCTCAACATCCGGTCTGACTGCTAGGACCGAGCGAATCGCTTCAAGCTCGACATCGTATTCAGAAACATCGACGGTCCCATCGGGGCCATGAGCGTTAGGGGAAAATGGGACACGAATGAAGTTTGCATCCACATTCTCATACATACCTCGGGCTTCGTTGACGGTGTCCAGCCTCGTCGCCCAAGCCTTGATATCCCAACCCGCCCGCAGAATCGTCGGACCGATGGATACGCCGGGATCAATCTGAACGGTGGTCTGGCCTGAGGCCGCCGATGACATGAGGACCGCAACCAAAATCGTCAACACGGATCCGAATCTCTGGACAACAACTTTAAACATAAATTCTCAATGACCTCGATGGACAACGTCGCGCTACCGCAACAACAAAAAAGAGGGGGGATATTCAGAAGCAGAAAAGAGAAGAAGCAGACTGCTGCATAACTATACCACCAAATCAGTCGAAAATATCTCGCCACCTTCAAGAAATCGTTCTAAGCAACGTTTTTCACAACATTTTTCTAAAAATGCCGACAACTGCAAATGCGACTGAACAAACGCGATATAAGTAAAGTATCAGCACTAACATGCAACAAACGCGAAAAGCTACGACGCCCGTTTCAGATGGGCTCTCAACAACAGCACACAGGTGGGGGCGTGAGTGATTTCTCCGCCGATAACACTTTGCACTGCATCGGACAAAGGCATCACCACTTTTTCGATCTGCTCG
>CAZLYM010000319.1:0-3339 GCA_964563475.1 uncultured Pirellulaceae bacterium | reverse complement strand
CGGAGCGAAAGGGCGGAGTGAAAGGGGACAGTTCAGGCTGGAAACCGAAGATCGGGGTAAGGAGATTTCAGAATACAGATCTCAGGATACAGCTCGGGCGAGGGCGGGGTGTGATGGCATGAATAAATTCCCGGGACGCCCAAGTTGTAAGGTCAACTAAAAGTTGACCAGATCCGTTGGGCCGACGGTGCTCATCTCTTTGAGCGGCGGAGCGAACTTGGTCAGCTTGATGCCAAGGACCGCGGCTTTGTATTCCTCGATCGTCGGGGTTCTGCCTAAGATCGCGGCCAGCACAACGACCGGCGTCGATGCCAACAATGATTCGCCCTTTTTCCGCTCCGAATCCGCAACGACTCGGCCTTGAAACAGCCGAGTGGAAGTTGCCAGTACGGTATCTCCTTTGGCGGCCTTTTCTTGGTTGCCCATGCATAGGTTACAACCCGGTCGCTCTAGGTACATCATGTTTTCGTACTCGGTGCGAGCTTGTGCCTTGGGCAGCAAGTCATTGAATTCGAAACCAGAGTACTTTTGAAGGATCTCCCAGTCTCCTTCTTCCTTTAGTTCTTCGATAATGTTGTAGGTTGGAGCGGCAACGATCAGCGGAGCTTTGAAGGTGACGGTTCCTTGTTGTTCTTCGAGGTTTCGAAGCATCTTGGCAACAATTTTCATGTCACCCTTGTGGACCATGCAGGAACCAACAAAACCGAGGTCGACGTGTTTCTTGCCTTCGTAGAAGGAGAGTTCGCGAATGGTGTCGTGGGTATATCTTTTTGACACGTCTTCGTTGTGAACGTCTGGGTCGGCGATCATGGGTTCGTCGATGACGCTCAAGTCGACTTCGAATTCTGCGTAGTACTTGGCGTTGTTGTCGGGCGCGAGGGCCGGCTTTTTGCCAGAACGAATTTCCTCGATCCGTCGGTTTGCGATGTCGACTAGGCCTTGAAGGACGTTGATGTGGTTGTCCATGCCTTTGTCGATCATGGTTTGGATTCGCGCTTTGGCGATTTCCAGTGACTCAATCAACGTGTCGTCTTGAGAGATGCAGATCGAGGCCTTGGCTTTCATTTCCGCAGTCCAGTCGGTGAACGTGAACGCCTGATCCGATGGAAGGGTTCCGATATGGACCTCGATAATTCGGCCTTGGAATACGTTGTCGCCGCCGAACTTGTCGAGCATTTGGGCTTGAGTGGCATGCACGACGTCACGGAAATCCATGTGGTCCTGCATTTCTCCTCGGAATGTGACTTTGACCGATTCGGGGATCGGCATTGTTGCTTCGCCGGTGGCCAGTGCGAGTGCGACGGTTCCGGAGTCGGCACCGAAGGCTACGCCTTTGGACATTCGAGTGTGTGAGTCACCACCGACAATGATTGCCCAGTCGTCGACGGTTAGGTCATTGAGCATTTTGTGAATGACGTCAGTTAGCGGTGGGTAAACGCCTTTGGGATCACGGGCGGTGATCAGGCCAAAGTCGTTCATGAATTTCATTAGCCGCGGAATGTTCTCTTGGGATTTCTTGTCCCAGACTGACGCTGTGTGGCAACCCGATTGATAGGCTCCGTCGACGATGGGGGAGATGATGGTGGCGGCCATCATTTCCAGTTCTTGCGACGTCATCAGGCCTGTCGTGTCTTGCGAGCCGACAATGTTCACTTCAACGCGAACATCGGAGCCTGCGTGTAGGACTTTGCCGGGAGTGTTGCCGACAGCGTTTTTGTTGAAGATCTTTTCGACGGCCGTGAGTCCTTGGCCTTCGTGCGAGATCTCTTTGGCGTGAGCGAAAACGGGAGGGACATCGATTCCCAACGCTTTGGCGGCGAAGGTCTGAAGTTTCTTGCCGAAGACGATGGCGTAAGAACCGCCGGCTCGCATGAATTCCATCTTTTGAGGCGTGAGAGCGCGCGAGATGTCGATAAGTTCTTTGTCGCCGTTGAAGAGCTTTTTCTGTTTGGTGTTGATGGTTAGGACGGTGCCTGTGTCGACTGAGTATGTCTGTTCTAGCACCGGTTCGTCATCTTCGTCCATGACGACGTTTCCGTCGGCGTCGACTTTTTTAACCCAGTTCTTCAGGTCGATCCCGATGCCGCCGGTCACGTCGACCGTGGTCAAGAAGATGGGCGAGATCCCATTGGTTCCGGCAACGACGGGAGCAATATTGATGAAGGGGACGTAGGGACTGGCTTGTTTGCCGATCCAGAGCGCGACGTTGTTGACACCCGACATGCGAGACGAGCCGACGCCCATGGTGCCTTTGTCGGCGATCAGCATGACTCGTTTGTTCGGGTGCTGTTCCTGAAGGGCGACAAGTTCGCCTTGTGCTTTGGCATCGATTAGGCACTTGCCGTGCAGTTCACGATCGGATCGCGAGTGGGCTTCGCTGCCTGGGGAAAGGAGGTCGGTCGAGATATCGCCAACGCCGGCCACGTAGGTGACGACCTTGATTTCCTCTTCGACTTCGGGAAGTTTCGTGAAGAATTCAGCTTGGGCGTAGCTTTCGATAATCTCTTTGGCAATTTCGCTGCCGTCTTTGAACGCTGTCTCCAGACGCTCCATGTCGGCTTCGTACAGGAAGACCTGAGTCTTTAGTGTCTCGGCGGCGTCCTTTGCGATGGCGGCATCGTCTCCGAGTGCTAAGCCGAGCAGGACATCGATCGAGGGTCCGCCTTTCATGTGGGAGAGTTGTTCAAAGGCAGAGTCCTTCGAAATTTCTTGGACTTGCGATTGTCCAAGAATGATCTCTTGGAGGAATTTCGCTTTCACGGTTGCCGCGCTGGTCGTACCGGGCAGCACGTTGTAGGTGAAGAATTTTAGCGAGTCTTCTCGGTGCGGGTGGTCCGTGTCCTTGATTTGATCAATGACGACCTGCAGCAGCTCGGCACCGTCGATCGGCTTGGGATGAAGACCTTGATTTTTTCGTTCTTCGATTTCGTTCAGGTATTCTTCGTAAGCGTTCATAGGAAAAAATTCTCGGTAGACGGAAGGGTCTGTACGGCGAAAGGGTCAGTACGGTGTTGCCAGCAGAAAGCGGCGTCAAATGTCTGGTGTCAAATGTGGCATCGGTTGCGTAGCCGATTGGAGGCCACTTAACAAACAGGATCGGTTTAAAGTATAGGTTTTTTTGAGGAAAACTCAATATTCATGGGCTCAAAATGCGGTTTGTGTCGGGTGTCTACTGGAGTTCTGTCGTGACGGTTGCTGGGCGTACGGTTAGTTTGGTGCCGTGGCGGGCGAGCTGACGTGACTCTCGTTCACTTCTACATGGTTTGGGGTTGGGGCGAAATCTTATGTCTGGCCAGAGTCGATGTTTGGCCAAACTGGCTGTCGCGGGTTTCAAACTAG
>CAZLYM010000318.1:0-3348 GCA_964563475.1 uncultured Pirellulaceae bacterium | reverse complement strand
CTTACTGTCCAACTATCACGCGGAGCGTGATGGCTACATTGTTCAACTCCACCAGCCGCAGACCTCCAAAGCTGTCACCGACCTACTTTTGCCGACGACCCGAAGCGATGAGCCTTGCCGCGTGGCTCAACAGGTGTCACGACCACCTTCGGCTGAGGTTCCTCTGCGGGCCAGAAGATCACTCGATCTCCTGGCGACATCTTTACCGTGAAAATGCCGTTTCCATCATCTGTCACGCTGACGCCTTGGGATGCGGCCCATTGCCCGTCTCCCAATTGCGGATCAACTTCGATACTGCCTTTGACACTGTTTGCATCAGCTTCAACCGAGACCCATTTCGTTTTGCCTTCTTCACGGCGAGCACTCACCAAATAGGCGCCTTCGCCACGGAACTGATGAAACTGAACATCCGACCAAGTTTTTGGGACCGCAGGAAAAACTCTCAGGCGCCCGTTCCAGCTTTGGAACATCATCTCTTGCATCGCCGTCGCCCCATGCAAAGGTGTTTCGATCACTGGTAACGCATCTGCTTCTGAATAAAGCGTGTTCTGATGCAGAAACGACTTGAGGCCATTCAGAAGTTCGAGTGCCCGGTCTCCGTCTCCTAACAGCGAAGCGATACAACTGCCTCCTGTTTTGGAATAACCAGCACCGCCTCGCTTGAAACCGTGCCAGTGGTTCAGGCACTGCAAAATCAATTTGCGATCAGCGTCCGATTCGGGTGTCAAAGTACGCAATGGGTAGATGGCCAGCAAATGAGACCAATGCCGGTGGGGACCTGTCAACGCAACTCCCTTGCCGATCATCCGCCCGGTCTTATCGATATGAACGGGAACAAGCCTTTTCTGAATGTCTCGCCATTTCGCGATCAAAGGTTCATCGGCTTCGGTTAAGTTTTTCTCAGCGGCGAAATCCAGCAAGCGCCCAACACCCCACCTGAGCAGGTCGATATCGTAAGTGCAATCTTTCGCCAGGCGATACTCTGGGCTAAACGTTTTGGGCAGATGCAGCAAACCGTCGGCTTCTTCCGTCAAGAAGTGCCGATAGTAGTTTACTGCTCGGACAAGCAAGGGATACAGCACGCGATTGCGTAAATCAGTGTCGTTCCAGTAACGATGTTCCAGATCAACATTGTGCAAAGCCCACATTAGGTTTCCGGTTTCAGCTCCGTTGGTTGGAGCCATCGGCGGGCGCCCGCCTGGTTGCCCAACGCGACCTAACAAATCCCAACCAGACGACGACCGCCCGATCGCTGACGAATCTTTGCGATACGGTTCTGCAACATTGAGCGCAAGGTTGTCTCGCAGCACATCCAAGCGATAACTCAGGGCGGTCCCTAACTCCCGGCGATTAGCCGTTGTGAATCCACTATGTGACAGTTGGACGTTCAGGTTCCACCAAAGCGCGTTCCATGCCGTCCGCTGCAACCACGGACCTTGGTTGTCAATGATCCAACCTCGATCGCGGGTCGCGGATGCGAGCTTGTATTGTTGAATCCAATAGAAGCCATCCCAGAAAGGATCGCCCGTGGAAAGAAAGCTGGCGGGGTAGTAGTCGTGCCACCATTGACGATGTTCGGCGATCCATTGATCGTGATCCGCTTGGGCTGCCTCGCGCACCGCACTGGCTGCTTTTGTGACTGCATCTAGTTCTGGAAAACTATGCTGAACGCTCAACCACAATTGGCGTTTGCTGTCGACTTCTTTTTCAATCCAAGCCACGGCGGTTTGACCACCGGCGTGCAAGTTGTGGACCGCCGTTTGAACGCCATCTGCCAGTTCTTTGACAACCGGGGGCGGGTTGGCCGGCTTCCGCAGTTTTTTTGCGCGAACCGAACGAGGGTTCCGAGCTTCGACCGGAACGTACTCAAAACTCGCATCCGAAAGGTCTCCCGAGGCCTCAAGCTCGAAATACATAACGGGTTGGGTTGCGTGAGCCAAAGCGGCAAAGCTGGCTTTGCCATTTGCTGATGCCAACGTGCCGGTGACCTCGGCATCCCACAGCCCTAGCCGTGCCGTTCCACCGTTCAATTTGGTGGGCAAGTTAACCTTGATGTGACCAATGAAATGCCGCCCTCGGTTGTACACCGGGGCGCCTCTCTCGCTCAGGTCGTCGTCCTTGAAAGGGCGATGTTCATGAGCGGCTGAACATCCGACGTCCCAGCGTAATGTCTGGCCGTCAAGCTGATACAGCATCGTGCCTTGTTCGCCGTTACCAAGGAAAGGCGCCTGCCTCCAGCCTCGGGGCAGTTTATCCCACACTAGGTCATTGGACGCCAATAAATCTTCCCACTGAATTTGCTCAACAATAGGTTGTACGTTTTCAGATTGAGCAAATGAGCGGTTGTCAAATCCAGCAACCACCAGAACGACGAAGCAAACCCAGACAATGGCAAGAAACCGAAACATTAAACGACCTAAATTTTAATAGTTGTAAATGGACACGGGCATTAAAGAATTCTCTTTGTACCCAATGGCAATGACTTGAGATACAGTGTTGGCAATTCTATCAGATCCCTCAAAGGAATGGCGTCCAATTAACGCTTGACCGGATGGGTACCTGCGGGAAGGTTCATCGCACCCAGATCATGCCTTGAGGCGGTACTCGCCACACTCAGCCACCGGATTTTTTGATTGGATTCCCGGCTTGATTGGATTTAGTCCTATCTCGCGAGCTTGCAATCCCGAGACTAAGTGCGCCGACTTTGTTTCATGAATCTTCCTTTGGTCATACAATCATGACACGGAGACCCACCGTCTACCAACTCTGGGACTTCAGATTCGACGTCCTACATCAAGCTGAAAATGCACCTCCCGAGTGCTCACCCCGCTGACCAAGGCCTGAATGATCGCCTTGGATAACTCAGCCCGGTCATTGGCGGCCTGATAAGTTTCAAGCTGCACCTCGCGTTTGTCTCCGTTAGCCACCGATTGCCGAACGCGAGGTCGGTTGATCTCCTCGCGCCGATCAGCACCCGACCGGAGATCGAACCAGCCCGCACAAACTCACTGTCATTAGGGTGATGCTTGGGGCCGCAGAGCTCATTTACCTTTGCTGCCATGACATCGACGATCAAATGACGAACACTGCCGCGAAGAAAATTACGAAAGATAGTTCCAGCTTCGCTGGAAGAAACTTGCCCAAGGGCATCAAAAATATTACAGTCATCC
The DNA here is from genome assembly GCA_964563475.1 of uncultured Pirellulaceae bacterium. Taxonomy (GTDB): domain Bacteria; phylum Planctomycetota; class Planctomycetia; order Pirellulales; family Pirellulaceae; genus Mariniblastus. The sequence continues at coordinate 178 of CAZLYM010000318.1, read as the reverse complement.
ATGGTGGTCTCCCCGTCGGTTGCTGCCGACGATCAAACTTGAAAATTGCGATGGGCGATTTTCGCCCATCGGGAGACCACTTTTCAAGTTCTAACAATTTCCGGGACGCTTCCCGTCATCAGAGAAGTCTAGCTGATCCACTCAACTCTAATATGAAATACAGGCAATAAAAAAACCC
>CAZLYM010000317.1:0-3382 GCA_964563475.1 uncultured Pirellulaceae bacterium | reverse complement strand
CGGTGGTCCAAACAGCTTACGGCTCTTTTAAAAACCGATAACCGGCATCGCGGATCGTCACTAAGTGAACCGGCTTGGCCGGATTGGGCTCGAACGTTTTTCGCAGCTGACGAATCACCTGATCCGGGGCTCGCGTATTGATGTGACCAGGTAGCTCCCAGACTTCCTCAAGCAACTGAGGACGTGGAACAACGGTGCCTTCTCTTTCGATAAAGTACTTGAGGACGCGAAGCTGCAATTGAGTCAATCGGACCGGCTGATCATTGACCGTGATTTCGTACGTTTGAAAATTGATTTTGACGTTAGCAAATTCATAGACCAAGATATCGCTGCTCTCTCGCCCCGAGCTAGAGCCCGCATTGACGAACATCGCCAGCAAGTTTTTGATCCGACTGATCAGCTCATCCAACTCGAACGGCTTGACCATATACTGGTTAGCCCCCACATCGAACCCTTGAGTCCGATCTTCGGAAAGAGTCCGAGCGCTAAGCATCAACACCGGCATGTGACGACCTGAATTTCGAATTCGCTCGCAAACTTCATAGCCACTCATGCCGGGCATCATCAAATCCAACACGACCAGATCCACGGCGTCATCATCGTTTTCAATCGCAGCCAAGGCACTAGGTCCGTCGGATGCGGTTGTGACACGAAAGCCTTCGGCTTCTAGGTTGAACTTGATCCCAACAGCTAGATGCTCTTCGTCATCGACGACCAAAATGTGTTTCTTGTCTTTCGCCATCTCGAAATTCACTTCACCTTAGGACTTGCGGATTCATAAGTTACTCAATGGCAAGGCTTTGCGGTCGCTATTTCACGAACGGTTTGAAGCTGAATCCGGTAATTGATTGTCGGGCAAATCCTTAGCGTCTGACACGGGCGGCACGATCTCGGGCCGAATAGGTTCATTCGCCCACACGATCGAGGCAGCATTGGCCAATCGAGTCGCCGGTAGCCGGACCTCGAATACCGTTCCCATTTTACGGTCGCTGTCCAGAACTCGGACCTTCCCACCTATCCTTTTTACCAAGGTGCGGACGATGAACAATCCCAGCCCGGTCCCCGGCTTCTTTCGTTGTAGTTCCTCACCCAATCGTACAAACCGCCCGAATATCTTTCGACGCATTTCAGGTGGGATTCCCGCGCCGTTGTCTGAAATTTCGACAACCGCCCGTTCTCCTTCCAGCCGTAAAGCAGCGGTGACTTTCGGCGGCGAGCCAGCGTACTTGACCGCGTTGTCCAGCAAGTTACGAAAAATCATGACCACGTCCACGCGATTGCCGTCGATAGAACAGGCGGTCAGGTCCAAATTAATGGCAGCTCGATCGACCCGGTATCGGTCACACACCGACTCGGCACACTGTTCGATCAATTCATGCAAACGAATCTCTTCCGTGATCGCCTGGTCTTCGCCTTTGGTCACGGCCCCCGCATCTAGCAGGTGGCTGATCAAGTTATCCAAACGTTCGACATCATCCATCATGTAGCGATGAAAAGTGGCACGCTCGTCATCGCTGACCTCTCGCTTGTCCATTGTCTGCAGATAGAGCTTCAGCGATGCAATGGGCGATTTTAACTCGTGCGTCACACTGTCGATAAAGTTCGACTGCCGCCGCGAAAGATTGATCGCCTTGATGGAAAGAGTCAGATAGGTGATCACCCCGGCCAGCACGATTGCTAGGAACACTGTTCCAACCGACAGCAACGTCCAGTTCAGTTTGGCAATCACCCCCGTGGTCAACAGGATCCAACCAACGATCAGCGCGATGATCAACAAAATCATCGTCACGCCAAGCGTGATGGGTAATCGTAATGACCAGCGTTCGAACATTTATTCAGGCGACAGGGAGCAGGCGTCAGACGGCAGCAGCAGAGCCACAGACATGAGAGCCTACCCTAAAACCTTCAGCGCAAAATCCTAACCCGACGCGTGAGCGAGGGAATTCGTGGGGTCGTCCCTCGCTCAAGCTTCGAGTTTTGATGTTGTGGGATAGGCTCTAAGGGCAATAGGCAACAGATCGGGAGCGCAAAGATGCACCCATGAACCATAGTCGTTCGACGCAGAAAATGCCACCGACGAAAACCTTCGCCAGCAGCGAATCACATCTGAACCCCTCTACGGCAACACTTCACCGCCGGAAATTGTCGCTCGGGCTCGCCAAACGTTCTGTGGAATGGTGTCCGCCACGACATGAGTGGAACCATCGACATGGGCCACTACGACCGCGCCTGGATGAAAACTGCGTGACGTAATCGCGGCGTAGGTCGCATTTCCGTTGATGCCTTCTCTTCCTTCCTGCCAAGAATTGAAATCGAATGGCACGAGCTCGCCATCCTCGTTTTCAAATAGGACTGGTGTGTTGGGCGGCATCGTCGCCGTGAACCCCGTATGATGAACGCGACCGTCAGGCCATTCCGTATGCCCTGTAATCTTCACATCGGGGGCCGATTCAATTTGCTGAATCAAATCCTGTTCCGTTTGTGGAATCGAAGTGTCGGCTGGGCCACCGTTACGGCGATAATCTGTCCAAGCGTGGACTTCCGACGCCAGCAACGTGTTGCTGGTCCCGTCGGTAACTGCAGATATTTCTAGATTGCTGTCAGGATAAAAAACGCCGTCTCCTCCCTGCAATGTTTCTGGATCGAAGACAAACCACGTTCCAAAATTGAATCCGTAGGTGGTTGGAAACAGACTGACTCGCCCGTCGGTAAAATCGCGACGCTCATCAGCTCGAGCATCCGAGGGGCACTGAAAAACTCCAATGCGAGCGCCATCAATGGCCGCCTGAAAATCCCATCCGATATTCAAGTCAACCTGATCCGCCATATTGGACTGCTCGATGAACGGCAGCAAGCGACCGTGGACACCCCACGAACCATTGTTAGCAGTACTGCCGGACGTCAAATCCAGCTCCGCACTTGGCGGTAAATGGCCTCGACTACTTTCGAAGTTCAAACTGGCCAGCCCAAGCTGCCGCAAGTTGTTCAGACAACTCGTACGACGGGCCGCTTCCCTTACCTGTTGGACGGCGGGCAACAACATTGCAATCAAGATGCCAATGATCGCAATCACAACCAGCAGCTCAACCAAAGTGAACCCGCTACGAGAATGATCTGAAAAGTTTGTTTTCCGAAACCTACTGCCACTGAAGTTCATTGCTGCACACCTTAATCAAGTTTTCTTTTTCTTTTTTGCCCAAGCGTCTTTGAGCGTTACCGTTCGATTGAACACCAATTGATTAGTCGCTGAATCTTTAGGATCCACGCAAAAATAACCAAGTCGTTCAAACTGGTACCGCTGCCCGGGTTCTGCTGAAGCAAGAGACGGCTCGAGCTTGCAGTTTTCCATAATTCTCAATGAGTCGGGATTGAGCAACTCCTT
>CAZLYM010000316.1:0-3444 GCA_964563475.1 uncultured Pirellulaceae bacterium | reverse complement strand
GTGTGATGGCTACTTGGTGTGATGGCTACTTGGCTGTTGCTGCGTGAGGCAGTGAAAGGAACCGAGGCCGACCGAAAGATGGAACGATGGCAGCCCGATGACTTCTCGATCCGAGAAAAGCGGTGCCAAAATTTCAATCGCCTGCGGATCGGATGCCGCGCCAAACTGAGGCACAATGACCTGCTGATTGGTGATCACGAAATTGCAATAACTGGCTGGCAGACGCGCTTCGCGGAAGTAAACAGGGTCCGGCAACGGCAGAGGGATCAATCGAATATCACTCTGACCCGCCGCAGCCAATCCAGACTTCAAATCGTCAAGGTTCTGCCGGAGCCCGGCAGCTTGAGGATCGTTCGCATCGTCGGCCCACGCATAAACGATCGTGGTGTCGTCGGTAAACCGAGCCAGTTGGTCGATGTGGCCGTCGGTGTCGTCGCCGTCGATGGCGTCGCCGCTCAACCAAACAACCGACGCGGAGCCCAAGTTCTCGATCAGCGTCTCCTCAATCTGCTCAAGCGAATGATCTGGGTTGCGATTCGGATCCAACGCACATGATCGCGTTGACAGCAGCAAACCTGATCCGTTGGTCTCGATTGCGCCCCCTTCAAAGCACACGTCGGGCGAGACGCACTTGATCTGTAAATGTTGTGCGATTCTTTTCGCAACTTGTTGGTCTTGGTCGAACGGCGGATACTTGCCACCCCAAGCGTTGTAGTGCCAGTCAATCGCAACCAGTTCACAACTTGACTGGTCCAGCACAAAGCTCGGCGCGTAGTCTCTGGCCCAAGCGTCGTTGGTGGAGATCTCCACCAGCACAACATTCGAGTCACTGACAGGGAAAGCACTCTTCGCTTGTTGCAAAGCACCACCGCCACACAGCACGAGCACCTGCTGGGATTGAGCGATCGTTCGAACCAGTTCCGTGAACTCGCGCTGAGCTTCGGCCAGATTATGCGGCCACGTCTGGTCATTGTGGGGCCACGCGACCCACGTTGCCGCTTGCTGTTGCCACTCGGCCGGCATTCGATAGCGCGTCATTCAATCGAACTCTGATCCAGAAACCGTTTCGTTAATCCGGCGTACGCATCGATCCGACGATCGCGAAGGAAGGGCCAATGCGTCCGAGCCGTCTCGATCAGATCCAAATCGCAATCAACCATCACGGTTTCCTCGGCATCATCGGCCGCCGTTGCCAACAAGTTACCGTAAGGATCACACACAAACGAATTGCCCCAGAAATCGATATGGTCTTCGACGCCAACTCGGTTGGGTGCCACGACAAACAGACCGTTGGCAATCGCATGAGACCGCATCATCGTCTGCCAAGCGTTTAACTGGCTGGCTCCAAACGTTTCCTTTTCGTCGGCCTGCCATCCGATCGCTGTGGGATAAATCAAAATCTCTGCTCCAGCAAGCGTGCTCAGCCGAGCCGCTTCGGGGAACCATTGGTCCCAACAGATACAGATCCCAAGCTTCCCAACCGAAGTCGAGATCGCTTGAAAGCCCAAGTCACCCGGCGTGAAATAAAACTTTTCGTAGAAGAACGGATCGTCGGGAATGTGCATCTTTCGATAGGTGCCCGCAAGACTTCCATCGGTTTCGAACACGACTGCCGAGTTATGAAACAGGCCGGCGGATCGTCGTTCGAACAGACCGCCGACAATGACCACTTGGTGTTGCACCGCCGCTTTGGCGAGTGCTTCGGTCGTTCGCCCCGGAATGGACTCGGCCAACTGAAACTGATCGTGGTCCTCGGACTGGCAAAAATATCGGCTGCTGAAAAGCTCTTGCAGGCAAATCAGCTTGGCTCCGTTTTTCGCGGCATCGGCAATCGCCTGAAGGGCTCGGTCAAGATTGTCATCGATATCGATCGAACACCGCATCTGAATGGCGGCGACCGAGACCGGAATTCGCTGACTCATCTGTTTACTCGAAATCGCAGGATGTCGTATAAAAAACAAGCAGATGCTGCCAAAATCAGGCTGTCGATCAGAACCTCGGACCGCAGCTAGTGGCGTGCCTTCAACCGCTGTTTGGATCGATCAACACATTTGGCAAAGTGTCGACCGCTGGCGTATCGTATTCGATGCCATGCATGCAAACAATCGCTGATATTCGACTGGACGCTTCTGGTGATAATGCTACCCTATCGCCGTCTGGTTGTCGGATAAATCCACTTTCTGTAGTTGTTGCTGCCATGAAAAAACCACCTTTGGGATTGTTTGTTACCGGGACCGACACAGAAGTTGGCAAGACATGGGTGGCGTCGATGATCGTCCGCTGCCTAATCGAATCCGGGCACCGTGTTGGCGTCTACAAACCGATCGCGAGCGATTGCATTGACGACGGGGCAAACATGGTGGCCGAGGACGCGCTGGCTCTTTGGGAGGCGGCAGGTCGGCCTCTGAGCCTAGATGCCGTTTGCCCTCAGAAATTTGGGGCACCTCTGGCGGCTCCGCTAGCAGCACGCGCCGAAGGACGTGTGGTTAATGCCAACTTACTACGAGAAGGCATCTCCGTCTGGGCAGACGAATGCGACATCGTCGTCGTGGAAGGCGCAGGTGGTTTGATGTCTCCCGTTACCGAAGACGAATTCGTCGCCGATCTCGCAGCCGATCTGGGCTACCCGTTGATCGTGGTTGCTCCCAACGTGTTGGGCGTGATCAATCAAACGCTGCAGACCTTGATCACCGCCGCATGTTTCCGCGATGGTTTACCCATGGCCGGTATTATCTTGAACGACACACAAATCCTTGATGGCGACGTGAGTATCGACAGCAACCAAGACGAGATCGCTCGCCGCACCGAAACGCCGGTCCTTGGCCGAGTCCGCTACGAATCAGAAACGCTCGATTGCGATATCAACTGGATGGAGATCGCTCAATCCTTCGCCCAAAATGGTGTCGCATCGGACACTCCAGTGCCAAAGCATGTTTAGGATCATACGTACGCGACGCTTGGCGGCTTCCGGTCGTTTTTTAGGTCTTGCAAATCGATAGCGCTGTTGAACAAAATCATGATCACTCCTTCCCTCCCGCTTCTTCTTCTCGGTTTTTCAAATGTTAGATTCATTCACACTCGATCCGGCTGTGCTGGCCTTTATGCGTTGCCCGGTTACTCATTCCGAACTGACAACAGCTCCTGATTCTTTGATTGAACGGGCGAATGGTTTGATCGAGTCTTCGCAGTTGATCGATCGGCTTGGCCAGAGTGTTCCCGGCCCCATTGAAGCTGGATGCCTGAACGCTGATCAATCGCTATTGATTCCTGTTCGCGGTGGAATCGTCGTGATGCTGGAAGACCGGCTGATTCCCATGGCTCAACTGAATCAAGACGACTGAACGGGCGCCATTTGAAGATAGGCCGAAACGAATAAACGCTCGTGCTTTGTTGCAACTTTGAGACTATCCCGTAACATCGAAACCCTAAACCTTAGCAAGTTAC
>CAZLYM010000315.1:0-3455 GCA_964563475.1 uncultured Pirellulaceae bacterium | reverse complement strand
GCACCGATGTTTCCGATGTAGCCATCTAGGTCGTCACAATCGACATCTCCGTCCCCGTCGAAGTCGCCAGCTGGGTCGGGTGTTGCACCGCCGACAATCGAGGCGATCGACATACCTGCTCCACCATTCCACAGCATTAGAACTTCTTCTTCTGTCAGTGCAGCGTCCCAGATGCCAACATCGTCGATGATCCCATCGAAGTTGCGGTTGCGAATGTCCGAATTGTTACCAATCGTGATGCCAAGGGCAGGCCCTGGATTTGGATTGTCCTCCGTGGGGCCCTCCGCGGCTAATGTGCCACTGACATTGTCAGTCAGCCTAGGAAAATTCGGGGCTTCAGGGTCTTCGGTAGGTGATTCTCTTGATATTAACTGACCATCGACATAATAACTCAATAAGCCTGTCTCACCATCGAAGGTACCAACGAGGTGGTGAAAACCCTCATCCATGCTGTCAAAAACTGTAGTCATAGACAAGAGTTCGTTGCGGTCTCCACCTGCTGTCCACACAGCCTGCGTCTGTGACGTATTATTTCCCTGATTTGTTCCCGCAGCCAATCGCCAAGCACTTCCCTCACCATTGGAAATAACTGCCTGCCAGTTGGATTGGTCGTCCTCGAAATTGATCCAACAGGAAACAGAAATGCTTCCGCCGACGTAATCGAAATCGGTAACGCTGTTCTGGACGTCGATGTATTCGACGTTATCTCTCTCTAAATCAACCGCTTGACCAAATTGTCCAGCGACGAAGTTTGGTCCTGCACCGTCTTGGGATGAAAAGGTACCGTCATGCGTACCGGAGTCGGACGTTATATCGTCGTCCATGGCCCAGTGCTCCTGAAGGTTAGTGACAATGTCCGCAGATGCGAACGAGGGGATGACCAAACCGGCTAACATCAACCCTAAACAACTTTTCTTAATAAATCTCATGTCGGACTCCGAAGGCACAGTGACTGGATAGGAATAGATCACGTTTGAAGCATTTGCAGCAAACAAAAACGAGTGTGTTCGTGTATAACAACGGGCAATATTTTTGCTCGTTATAAAATTATTGTCGTCGACAGCTGGAACACCGTCAACTACTTATTTTGTAAGGGGCAGATTTATACTTGCTCAAAAATACTTGCTCAAAAGTAGATATCGGCTTTCCAAAAGCCCTTATTTTCAGCACACAAACCTTACGTTCTAACCGGCTTGTACAGTGAATAGCATTCTCGCTGGGAGTTGCAGACTAATTTGGAGGAAACGGCTTCCCGAAGGGCGTAATGCCGCCCTTAGGAATTCTGGCTTCTGACTTTGGCGATGGCAGTAACTGACGGAAAAACTGGCAGTATTTTAGCGCTTCCAAATGCATTAGCAAGTTCTTTGGTCGATGCAGGTTAGACCTTGAACGTTTGAGTTCATTGGGATTTCTATCAATCGCCTCCCTTTTAATGCTTGGGATTGGAAGCGGATCGTAAGTCTGGCACACGCAATTTTTTTACCGAATTTGTGCCTCGGGTAGGACAGACCCCTATTAGGAAATCGCTCGGTGAGCATGAGCCGATGCTGGCCGAAGGGTCGGATTCGGTTGCCAGCATTCACCGAGCCAAAGCATCCTTGGCAGGATTCCAATCTGTACCCAGCCGCTTAGAAGGTGCTCCCCAATGAGCGACTGCTCTCCTTGCGAGCGAGGCACGCCGTTGGAGCCAGTTTGCATTCGGTTGGCGGACAGTATCTGAAGGCATGTTGCGGGAAACCTGATATAAAAACTGTTCTGAGCAACTGATCTTATCTAAGAAGCAATGCAAGTTAAATTTCGTTACACACGTCCAGAGTCCTTGGAGTACCACGAGTATTTCATGGACTGTCACAATGCGAATGCAATTCAGAGAAACCGATACGGTCTGATTTGGTGGATTCAGCTTGCAATCGTCAGTTTCATTGCCGCAATTGTCTGGTTCTTCGCAAGTTGGGTGTTTGCGATCACCTTGATCGCGTCCTTCTTAGTTGTGGTTGGTCCTTCATGGCTATTTCAAGTTCGAAAGTACTTTGAAGGAGACACCGATGAAAAGGTAATGTCGTTTTCCGAGTGGGGGCGGGAAGGGTTCTTGAGAGAGACACGGTCTTCCATTCATTGGCAGAGCTTTGACCGTGTGGGGGAGCGAGACTTGCTCTTCTTTTTGCATCTCGAGCATCACATTGAACCGATCCCAAAACGCCTGTTTGATGAAACCGAATTGGCGACTTTTCGACAGTGGGTTGCAGACATCGACGACACACCTGCGACGGGACAAGCGAAATTGTATTCGGAACTATTGTCGCAAGGTCCACCCGATCTCCGGTTCGATTTTGAGCATCAAGACTTACAGGATATGAAATCGGAATATCTTGAACCGGTTTCCCTTACGCCAGAAAATGAAATTCATTCGGGAAACCCAGAGAACCCCTTTGGCAACTATGTGATGATCGTTGTTTTGCTAGTGTTTCTCCTCGGTTTGCTCACCCACTCGCTCTATTTCAAATTCACCAGATTTGATGCGTTGGTCTGCGGTGTTGGATTTGTTGTCTGGATTTACAGCATTAACTTTCTTTCAACGAAGTTGCAGCTTCATCCGTCCGAGGAAGAAACCGCGAAGCGATTCCCCTTTGAAAACAAAACCGTCTTTGTCAAACCGGAGGGTTTCGGAGTCGGTCTACCTGGATCGATTGGTTTTTTTGGATGGCGAGACGTCGTTGGGATTTGGGAGAACAGTCATTGCTTTCAGGTTGGAGTCTTTAACGATTATCACTTGATTCCGAAGCGGTTGTTTCAAAGTGAAATCGAGTCGAAAGAGTTCTTGAGACGGCTCGTTGCGACCAGAGAAAAAGGAAGGTTGCAACCTAAAAGCGACATGCTCAACACGAATAGCTTAGGTTCTGTCCCCGCAGCCACATCGCAATCTGTAAACGACACGGTCAACATAAGTAACCCCTATCAAGCACCCGCAACGACCTCGCTACGATCTAGTGATCAACCTGAGTTTCTTGCTCCCGCGTCGGCTCGTTACGCGGTCGGAATCGGAATTGCAATCGAAATGCTGTTACTTTTTGCCGTTGCGTTAGCAATGATTGGGGGGGCAGTCTATATAATCTTACAGTTCGCTAATTCGGAGACGCAACTTGATCTTCCCTATTCGATCCTAGTGCTTGCTGGACTGGTTGTGCTCGCTGGGGTGATGATATCTTTTGGTGGGTTTCTCATTTCCTATTCGCTCAAAGGAATACCTCTTTGGCGTCATCGCAAAGATCAATACCAAATGGACGAAACGACGTTTTGGCTAAATGGCCAAAGTTTTTCATTGAGTGATCTTCGAATTCGGGCAAACAAACGGCTGCAAATCGCCTATATCGTCAGCGGCGACAGAATCTTGACCGCAATCGATTTCCAGTACCCGGCTTACAAAAAAACGGTTCCGCTGATCGCGAACGAAAAAA
>CAZLYM010000314.1:0-3466 GCA_964563475.1 uncultured Pirellulaceae bacterium | reverse complement strand
AATGCGTTTGCTTCAACCAGTGCGTTGATGGTCGCCCCTTGGAAGGTGTTGATACTCAAGCCCGCTTCAAAATTATCCTGAATCAAGTTTCCGACAATCCTCGCTGAAATCTGACTTTCGTCGAATGCGTCAATGTTGATACCGTCAAAGAAGAACAATGTCATAATGTTAGGATTACCATCACCACCGGGCTGAAAAGGTTCACCGAAGACGTTGTCGTCATCCGTATCAGTATTGGGGGTACCAGCACCATTGTTGGCGATTTGATTGCTTGAAATATCCAACAACAGCTGGGCGTCTCCTCTTGTGGCAATATTGATACCATTGAAGGTGAAGTCCCTGATCACGTTGTTCCGGATTGTCAACTGCGAAAGACTGTCAATAACTCCATCTGATGTTTGTGCGGAATTGATCGCCCCTTGGCCGTTGAACGCACTTGTCAACCCTGTCCCGTCGAACAAATTTCCCGGACCTGTCAAAAATCCTGGCACAGCCACACCCGCTCCAGTATAGTCTGCCGTGATTCCTTCAAACCCGACACTATCACCGAACACTGAGTTGTCGGCAGGAGTGCCATTCGTTTGGTTACCATTGGGCACGATCAATGAATTCTGAACCACGATATTGGACAGAGTGGTAGGGCCCGAGATAATGTTAACACCCGATGCCGAATTTGCTCCGGTCCCGTCTGACTCACCAACCACAAGATTCAGATTATCTAGGAAGATGTTGTTGATCAGCTCATCCCCAGTGACAGGATCCAACAATCCAAGATTATTCAATGCAATATCAACACCGTGAAAAACACTTAGGTCTGGTGCGACGGCACCCGCTGGGGCTCCAATGTTACTATCCACGATTGAGACATCGACAACCGCATTGCCCGTCGATGTGATATCAACGCCATCACCAACAGCATCCATACCTGGGTTACTATTCAACACTAGATCGTCCGCATTCTGCACTTGGATGTTAGTGAGTGCGGCGTTGAGTCGTGATGGCATGGCTGCACCGGTATTACCTTGAGCAAGTAACGCGATGCCGCTGGCCCCAATCGCTCCGTTGCCAGAGACCAAGACGTCAGGTAGAGGATTGTCCGGGTTACCAATCACTGCATTGATAGTCGCTGAATCAAATGCCGAAACCGTAATTCCGTTACTGAAATTACCCGTGACCGCTACGTTGTCCCGAATATCCAAATTCATGACCGTGCCAAGCCCGGTAGCCGCAGCCCTGATTCCAACTCCATTTCCATCGGCAATCACAGCTTCGCTGATCAAAACGTTCTGCAGCAAACCAGGCTGAGTCAGCTCGATGTCGACGTTATTTGGCCCGTTGCCGTTGCCAGTGATATTCGCCTGATTGCCGGCGACGCCGCTAATCACTGTGAAGTCGCCCGGGACGTTGGTAAAGTCAGTGATCAGGATACCACCACCAGCATTGTTGGTAATCGTCGGTATCAAGATGTTCAGTTTTCCGTTGCCGTTGTCAATGTCGATACCAGCCCCAACATTACTGTCCGCAATATGATTGAGAATATTCAACCCGTTGGTCGCAGTATTGGCGAAGTTGGTCAGTGTCAGACCGTTGCCAACGTTGTTGCTGGTCGTGTTGTCGTTAAGAATAAATGTATCCGGGTCAAAGTCTTGGAACCTGAATCCATCGAGCCCATTGAACGTGGCGGTGTTGTTGTCCAACAAGATCGACGATGTGCTATCGGTCAGGTTTTCAACAAGTAAACCCGATGCTCCGTTTCCGGTAAACGTACTGTCTTGGATATCTAGGAGGCCGGAGAAACTATCCAACCGAAGACCATTCTGACCAGAGTTCTGCACGATCACGTCTTCCACAACTAGGTTGCTGACATTTGCGCCATTGATACCGTTAGTCGCCCCCGTACCATCGATGGTAACGCCAGCGATCCCGTTATTGCCGGCCAATTCAACGACAGAACTTCCACCTGGATTGCTGATGAATGGCCCTGGTCCACCACCGGTGATTAACTGAAAATCACCGCCTGTGGCAGCATTGGGAATTGCATACGTTCCACCGTCACCCAACAGGCTCTGGCCGTTCTGAAGTGCGATGCCAGTATTTAGATTACGAGGCGATCCATCGCCCGTACCAACAAAGATTACGTCATTCTCAGCACCAGCCGCTTCCGCTTCAGCGAGCGTCAGGAATGGTTGCTCAAAGGTACCTTCTCCACTGCCTTCTATTCCACCCAGATTGTTAACATGGAGAACATTGTATGGCTCACCCGTCAGTGGGTTGATAACAAACGATGCTTCGGTAGAAACTCGAACGACATGGTCGTTACGCTGTGTTGCTTCCAAGTCACGGCCTATTCCTGCGTACTCGCCGCCAACTCCCCCGTTGGCTCCAAACAACCACGCAATACTTAGAACACCTGTCGTGTTGAAGCGATCATCGTGATTGACCTCAGCACTGATGATGGCTCCCCGCAGTGCTTGAAACCCCAGCCGCACGCGACCACCACCAAAGAATTCAATCTCATCTGATCGGTAACCGTAGCCGCCCAAGTCAACCGTACCGTTGACGAACGCCAACTGCTTAGGACGAAACCTCATGGTCACGTCGAAGCCGGTTTGAGCCGCATCGATGGCCGCCTCGCTAAGGATGGAATTTCGTGCGAACGGTATTACCCCCGTCGGATCTCCAAAAGTTCCGTCCGTGTCTCCAACTGGGAAGTAACCGTTTGCCAACAAGTCCCAACGGCGGCTCTTAATCGATCCGCTGATACCAACTTGATGAAATGCGTTCGAAAAAGGTGCGTCTGTTTGGTCGTTGTAGTCGTACCAACCGCCGAGGCTGACATCAGCTCCCGCAGCCGGGATCGAAAACACCCGTTCGATTCCGAAGTTTGTGAAGAAATCGCCTTCGTCTTCATCGATCGAGTGATGAAGCTGGGCTTCGAACAACCAACGGCCGTCTAGGAAATCTTCGAACAGCCGGCGTTTGCCGCCCAACGTCAGATAGGATCCGTTGTAGCCCAATCCTTCGTCCGCCAAATTGGTCTCGAACCAGAACCGACCAGGTAAACCCGACTGGACTTCACCACGCACCTGTCGAAAGGCCGATTGGCCGCCCGATGCAAGTCCACCACCACCCGGCAAAAATGCGCCAGCTTGAGGATTGTCCAGTAACTGAGCGTCTGCGACGTTCATGGTAGCCAAACATACGACCATGCAGATTAGGCTCAATCTTATCTTCATCGATGTCTCCCGGGTTGTAGCCCGACGCGATAAAACTAGGAAAAACGGATAACACAAACGACATCACGGAGCGCAATGAGCGCCCGCAAAAGTTGTTCATGTAGCACAATCCATCGACACCGCATGATCGTTACCATGAGTATTTCCGGCACCATTTCCATAATTGGCACAACTTAACATTGCCTAGCTTGCCAAGATTAGCCAAAGCGCGTGCTGGAGACGGGGCGGAG
>CAZLYM010000313.1:0-3498 GCA_964563475.1 uncultured Pirellulaceae bacterium | reverse complement strand
CTGGTTTCGGCCAGCAACAAGACCCGGCTTATTGACCAACTTCGCTTTTTCTTTTCGTTGATTGGTTGCGAGCAGGCGTCGTTCTTTAACGGGCTCAAGGGAAAGGTCCGTCGTGTTACGCGACTTCCGCCGAGGCCGATGGGTGCAGCTGAAAAACCCGTTGGTAGCATCCGAAACTTTGGTTGCGACTATTTTGCGACCGCTGGGTCGTCGGCGTCACTCGGCTCGGTCAGTTCTTGCTGCCACTGGTGCAGCATTTCCAAAGCGTTCATGGGCGTCATCTCGGTTGGCTCCAGCGAGCGAATTTTGTCGAGCAGCGGATGCGGTTCGATGCCAAACATCGTCATCTGGATTTGACCATTCGCTTGTGGCGGAGCGATCGCGCTGTCGGTGGAGGCGATCGCGTCTTGGTTGCGTTGCACGTCCGAGTCAGACTCGAGCTTTTCAAGAATCTGTTCGGCTCGTTGGTTGACCCAATTCGGCACGCCGGCAAGCCTAGAAACATGGATGCCGTAACTGCGGTCGGCTCCTCCGGGCACAATCTTGTGCAGAAAGACAATCTTGTCTTCCCACTCTTTGACGGCCACGTTGTAGTTGGCGACACCCGCCAAGCTTTCCTGCAACCGAGTTAGCTCGTGGTAGTGAGTGGCAAACAGGGTGCGGCAGCCGATCGAATCATGAATGAACTCAACGATTGCCCAAGCCAGTGAAACGCCGTCGTAGGTGCTGGTGCCTCGCCCAATTTCGTCCAGAATCACGAGGCTACGTTTGGTGGCCGTGTTCAGAATTCGAGCCGTCTCGGTCATTTCGACCATGAACGTACTCTGGCCGCGAGCCAGTTCATCACTGGCGCCAACTCGAGCAAAAATCTTATCGACGACGCCGAGCGTTGCCGATTTGGCAGGGACAAAACTACCGACCTGCCCCATCAATGAAATCAACGCGACCTGACGAATGTAGGTACTCTTACCGGCCATGTTCGGGCCGGTGATCAGGTGTAGGAACCCGGACTGTGTTTGTGTGTCAGTAGCAGGTTCGTCGTTGCCGGAGACGTTGCTTTCTGGCGGGCAGCAACGCGTGTCGTTCGGGATGAACGCGCCGAGTGGTTCGACGATGTCTAGGACCGGATGGCGGCCGTCGACGATTTGCGTCTGTTGATCTTCGACCATGGTTGGGCGGCAGTAGCCTTGCTCGCTGGCCAGTTGAGCCAAGCCGGCAAGCGTGTCGAGGGTTGCAATGATCTCGGCGTTGGACTTGAGTCGTGCGGTGTGCGCTTTGACCAGTTCGCGGAGTGAATGGAACAGTTGTTGTTCCTGCTGCTGGGCTTGTTCGTCGGCCGAGAGTACTTTCTCTTCGTACTCTTTCAGTTCGGGCGTGATGTAGCGTTCCGCATTCTTTAGCGTTTGCTTGCGAATGAAATCACTAGGGATCTTGTCACGATGCAAGTGAGTGACTTCTAGGTAGTAGCCAAATACTTTGTTGAAGCCAACCTTCAGGCTGGGGATGCCGGTTTGTTCGCAAATCGTTTGTTGGTAATTGGCGATCCATTGTTTGCCTCCAGCGGCGAGTGTCCGCAGTTCGTCTAGGCGGCTGTCGTATCCTTCGCGGATGAAACCTGCGTCTTTGGCTTGAGCCGGACATGGGTCGATCAATGCGGCCTCGATTTCGGCTCGCAGGTCGACACACAAATCGAGTTCGGCTTCAAGTTGGCACAGCCATAGGCTCTGACGTCCCGCGAGTTTTGCTTTGAGTGCGGGTAAGGCGGCCAGTGTTTTTCCGACGCAGCTGATGTCACGCGGCGTGGCTCGTCCGGTAGCGACTTTGGACAACAGACGCTGCAAGTCGAACACCTCGCTGAGGTATTCGCGGAGACTGTTTCGAAGGGCGGCTTGGTCGACCATTTCTCCCACGGCATCGTGTCGCGTCGAGATTTGAGTCAGGTCGGTCAGCGGGTTGCTGATCCATTCTCCCAGCAGTCGGCTGCCCATCGGAGTTTTGCAGCGATCGATGACACCCAGCAGCGAGCCCTCACGCGAACCTTGGCGAATTGTGCGGCTCAGTTCTAGACTCCGCCACGTTGCGGAATCAATCTCGACGAATTGGCTCTGGCGAAACGGCAGGATATTGTTGAAGTGCTCGATCGAATTTCGTTGCGTTTCGCGGAGGTATTCGATGATGGCGCCGGCTGCTCCAACGGCCGATGGTCCGAATTGCTCAAGTCCAAAACCATCCAGTGACGCAACGTCGAACTGTTGTTTGAGTAATTCGGTTGCCGTTTGGAAACCGAATCCCCAGTCAGGGCGTTCGGTGAGCATTGAATCACTTGAGTTCAGATCGAGCTCGCTCAGTTTTGCGTGATGGGAAGATCCGACGAGAATTTCTTTTGGTGCGATTCTTGCCAGCAGGTCGGGCAGTTGTGAAGGCGCGACGGCGGTGGCAAAAAAACGACCGGTTGAAAGTTCTGCCCATGCGACACCCATCGCGTCAGGTGCGGAAACCTTGGAGGCTCGTTTTGACTGTGACGGAAACTTGACCGCCGCCAAGTAGTTGGACTCGGCCGGGTCAAGTAACGCTTCATCGGCAATGGTGCCGGGAGAAACGATCTGGCTGATTTCGCGCTTGACGAGCCCCTTGGCTTCTTTGGGGTCTTCGACTTGTTCGCAGACGGCGACGCGAAGCCCAAGCTTGATGAGTTTCCCCATGTAACCATCAAGTTGATGGTGGGGAAAACCTGCCATCGGTACTTTGCTGGCTTTGTCGCGCGATGTTAGAGTTAGCCCGAGAAGTTTCGCGGCTTTTCGGGCGTCATCGTGAAATAGCTCATAGAAATCGCCCATGCGAAAAAAAAGCAAAGCGTCGCCGCACGCCTCTTTCGCTTTCTCGTATTGCTGCATCATGGGAGTAGACATTCCCAGAATTTATCAGCATCCGCGGAGGAGTTCGAGTACTGAAATGTCGGTGCTGGCCGATGGTGGTCAAGTAGTTTTTATTTTGGGGGAGTATTCCGGATTTTCGCGGTATTTTTCGGGAAACAAAAAAAGAACTCAATCCGTAAAGTCAACCTAGACAATAAACCAAGTGTCGACTTTTCCGCCGAATGTGATTAGGGAGACGACTTGGATGATCGAAGACGAAAAACCCCTCTAATTGGGCCGAATCGACTGGGAAATCATTGAGTCTGAAACGATTGCTGATATATTGAGAGATGTGTCGCCCGCGAAAGGATGTTTGAGTGGGCGTTGCGAAAATTCGCTTGCCCTTTTGGGTTTTGCGAACGACTCACATCTTTGTAAACCAACTGGACCGTAAAACGTCGTTCTCGGAGGATCACTCGTGGACCCATCACAACTACCATCTCATTCAGGTGGAATGCCTCAACCTCCATTCTTCGTGGGCAATCAGATGGACATGCCGGGAGAAGAAGGGGAAGCCTTTGACTTTTTTGGCGTTCTGAATCGCCGAAAGTGGTTAGTCTTTCTTGGGCTGGTTACTGGAATG
>CAZLYM010000312.1:0-3514 GCA_964563475.1 uncultured Pirellulaceae bacterium | reverse complement strand
TATTTCTCTTCAACGGCCTGTTCGTAGGCTTCGGTCATTAACTGGTCGCCGCCCAAGGTGCGGATCATCACCAGCAAGGTGCTGCGAGGCAGGTGGAAATTGGTCAACAGTCCGTCGATCGCCTTGAACGTCCATGGTGGTTTGATAAATAGATTGGTGTCACCGGACCAAGCTTTCAATGGCTCTCCCGGTTCATTCTCCAACGCCGCCGTTTCGAGAACTCGAACGCTGGTGGTGCCAATCGCGATGACTCGACCGCCCGCCGCACGTGTCTGATTGATAATGTCGGCGCCTTTTTGTTCGATCGATCCCCACTCGTGATGCATTTGGTGATCCGCTAACGCATCCGCCGAGACGGGGCGGAAGGTTCCGATCCCAACGTGAAGCGTCACTTGAGCAATTTTGACTCCGCGATCAATCAGGTCTCGAATCAGGTGACTGGTAAGATGCAAACCGGCGGTTGGAGCCGCAACGGCTCCGGCATGTTTTGCGAACACCGTTTGGTAGTCTTCCAAATCGGCGTCGACCATTTGTCCGCCCCGAATATAGTGCGGCAGAGGGACTCGGCCGATTTGTTCCAGCAGTTCCTCAGTGGTTCCCTCGGCATCGGGACGCACCATCCAAGCTCCGTCATCGAGGCGGCCGACCAAAATCAATTTGAACCGTTCGACTCCGTGCCGGTCCTGCATCGTGATGGTTTCGCCCGGTTGAGCCTTGCCGCGCGTCTTGCAGAGAACTTTCCAAACGCCCCCGGGGTCCGCCTCTAGGAACAAGCCCTGCCAGCGACCACGCGTTGAAGTGCGAAATCCAACTAGCTTGGCCGGAATCACTTTCGTGTTGTTCAGCACCAGACAGTCACCCGGCTTGAGGATGTCGGGCAGGTCGCGAACGTGAGCATGATCGATCGTTTCGGTCGCACGATCGATGGTCATCAAGCGAGCGTCTTGCCGCTGCGGCAAGGGATGCTGAGCGATCAATGACTTGGGTAAATCAAAATCGTAGTGATCGGTTTGCAGCAACGCCGGGTTGGGCTGCGAGTCTGTGTTGGCTTCAGTCATGGATTTCAGAGTTCGATAGCGACGATCCGTAGGAAAAAGGGCTCACGGGGCGAAATGCAGTTGCCCTCGCAAAAACCGTGGGCTAGCGCCCTGCGGCTCATGTTGCGGTGCGTGTTTTGGAAGTGTTTTACGATCTTTTGAACGATGGCAGTAGCCCGGGCCCGGAAACCGACCGCAATCCCCCGAAGACGCTTATGGAACGGACTCTCGGTGGCTTCCTGCGACGACTTTCGTTCAAGTGCAAGCATCATGAAACAGCGTAAAATCAGGGCTCATTCTTCGCTTTCGAGAATTTGTTCAATGGTGAATTGACGCACGAACTCAATTGTTTATGTTCTGTGCGTCACGGATACGAATCACTCGATACGTCCTCTGTGTTCACCCTTGGTTCGGCAGATGCAGTGTCATATCTGGTCACAGAATGACATTTGTTTGCCGAGGATTCCTTGCACGACGCTACGGAGTCGGTGAACGGGATCCTGTAGGCGATTCGTCGATGGGGTCTCAATAGCTTCTCGTAGAACAGGATGTTTTGCGAGTTGCTTTTGTGTCGAATGCTGACAGAATGGTCGGTTCGTTTTCCCTAAATTGCTGCTGATCTGGACCATTTCCTTGACCGTTCATATTCCCGTCTTGATGGACGAAGTCCTCGATGCCATGCAGCCTCAACCGGGGCATGTTGCCGTCGATGGCACGCTTGGAGGAGCCGGTCACACTCAGCGTTTGCTGGACAAGGTGGGTGAATCTGGACGAGTCATCGCGTTTGATCGAGACCCCGGGCCCGTCGAAGCGGCTGCCCAGAAGATCGACGATCCTCGCTTGACGCTGATCCACGCCAACTATGCGGACATCCCTGAGCACCTGAATTCGCTAGGAATTGAGCACGTGGATTCTCTGCTGCTGGATCTGGGGCTGTCGAGCGACCAGCTGGAGGACCGGGATCGCGGATTCAGTTATCAGAGTGATGGGCCGCTGGACTTGCGGTTTAATCCCTTGGCCGGCGAAGCGGCATGGAAGCTGGTGAATCGGCTTAGCGAGAAACATCTGGCGGACTTGATTTACCAGTTCGGCGAGGAACGGCTTAGTCGCCGCATCGCACGAAAGATTGTGGCGGCTCGTCAAGACGCTCCGATTCGCACGTCGCTTGAGCTGGCCCAATTGGTTCGGCGTTGTGTGCCTCGGTCGAAGAATCACTCAATCGATCCCGCGACACGTACGTTTCAGGCGCTGCGAATTGCGGTCAATGAGGAACTGAAATGGCTGAGCGTGGCGATGGAGCGACTCCCAAAAGTGCTAGCGGTGGGCGGACGGATGTCGGTGATCAGCTTTCACTCGCTGGAGGACCGAATCGTCAAACAGTCGTTTGCTCAGCAGGCCATCAACGCTAGTTTTGAGCTGAAAGTGTTGACACGCAAGCCGATCATGGCCTCGCCCGAGGAACTTGAGAGCAATCCTCGTAGCCGGAGCGCGAAAATGCGAGTCGCTGAGCGAATCGCGTAATGCTGGCCGAGTGCCTTGCCAGGCCTGAATTCGGGTTCTTGAGGCTGGTTGATTTCTGTATGAATAAGGAACGTTTGTCCCTCGCTGGCGAGGAGATTGCATTTCTGAATAAACTATCGTACGGATGCTTTGATCGATGAGAGACCCTTTTGCTCCTGAATCGAATTCGTCATTCCTCCGCGACGCGCAGGTTGGCCTGCTGCTGGTTGCGGTGTTGCTGGGTTTGTTCGTTTACGTCGCCTACTATCGAATCACAGGGAAGGGGCGTCCGCTCCCCGAGCACGTTCGAATGGCTCCGATCGCAGAAGCGGTCTGGCCTCATGGTCCGCCCGGGAACCAAACGTACGAAGCTCCTCACTCGACCGAGCCGACTCACGTTGTCGCACCGCGTCACCCGAGTCCGCGTCGGGTAACCAATCCAGCCAGTCCCGCACAAACGGTTTCGTCGTCAAGTAGCACACCAAACAAGAAAACATTCAGTGTCAGGCCAGTTCCGCCCACTCCACTCCGCACAGATCGTCATGTCACGCCGGTAGATTTTCAGAAAGCGGCGACCAACGAGAAGGCCCGGCAAGCCAAGCCTTCAAGCGGAAGCGGGTTTAGAGTTGGCGAAAAGATTGACGCGACAAAGATTAGAAAACGGGAACCTGCGACTTATCAGAACGTGTTTGGCGGAGACGGCAAGCCACTGACGACCAAAATCGTAAAGCCAGAGGTCAAGCTGCCAGAAATCAAGCTACCGGTGAGCAGCGCTCCTGCTGGATTGGAGAACAAGACCGCAAAGCCGGCAGTTCTGCCGCCAGCCAAGAAACCGAAGCTAAATTCGTTCCAGCCAACAATTTCAGCTTTTGGGCAGCCAAAGAAGCAACTTCCTGACGTAAAGGCGTTCGAGCCGGTCAAAGCAGTTGCTGAAAACAAAACTGAGTTTAGTTCTTCAGTCGGTACGAATTCAGTCG
>CAZLYM010000311.1:0-3525 GCA_964563475.1 uncultured Pirellulaceae bacterium | reverse complement strand
GGCGACACAAATCTGGACGGCCAAGTCGACGTGCTGGGCGATGCCTTCCAGTTAGTTGGAAACCTTGGCACGACGGGTGGAGCCACTTGGGCACAGGGCGACTTCAATGGCGATGGAAATGTAGATGTCCTAAATGATGCTTTCATTCTGGTCGGGCAACTCGGACGATCCGTCGTTCCGACTGTTCCACTCGGGCTGGCCACAAGTTCCGTTGTCTCTCATACGGGTGAAACAGCTGGCCAGACCATTGACGCCGCCTTTGAAGACGAAGACCTACTTGGTGACGGACTGTTCATCTAAAGAGCGTTGGTCCAGTCCCTTGGCCACTTCAAATAGACACGTTCGAACACAGATTGTTTTCTAACGTGTGGATTGGAATGGAGAATTGAGACAATTCAATCCACATTAGAATCCGTACGTTGGCTGAAACAGACCGCCGCGACGGCTGCGGTTGGCCCATGGGCTGCCTTGAATGGACGTCGGCTCTGACTGAGGCAGGTCGAACCCGAGTGGTCGGCCGCCCACGATCGGAGGCCCTAGATCGTTGCTGGGAAACGGGTCGTGAATCACAGCCCGCTCACGCTGGTTGCCAATCGTGCCCGGCGGTCCCTGACGAAGCCCAATATGGCAGCCAACGCACGTGATCAACACGGCGCAGCACATAACGGCTTGGAAAAGTCGGACATTCATGCCCGCGACGATAGAGCCACCGCAAGTACGTAGCAAGATCGATCCGGCCGCACCAAACGCAATTCTCCGAAGCTCAGCTTGCTGGCACAAGAATTTCTAACAATTCTGTGTTGGTAACTGGCTTCAAACGCGTCGCTGGTAGGCATGCTGGCAGCAATGCCGTTTGCCCCATTTGCAATGGCTCGGTCGCCGGATCGTTTTCGATTTCGATGCTCCCTTGGGTGACAGCAAGGATGCGGAATTTTCCATCACCACCGACCTGAATCGAGTCATTGATCGAACGCCGGTTCATGACGAACTTGTCACATGCAACCAATTGGGAAAACGCCTGCCCCAATTCGTCGGTCTGCGGGACCGAAGCGGAGGCGTTAACAGGGCCGCGTGAGAAATCTGTGGCAGCAACGCCTTGGTCGATGTGCAGCGGTCGTGACTTTCCGTCTTTGTCAACGCGAGCCCAGTCGTAAATACGAAACGTCGTGTCACTCGCCTGCTGAATCTCGGCAATCAACAAGCCGGCGCCGATGGCGTGCATCGTTCCTGCAGGAATGAAAATGCAATCGCCGGCATTGGGCTCGAACGAGTGCAACACATTCTCGAACTGATTGTCCTCGATCGCCTGGCGGAATGACGCTTCGGTCGTGCCGTCTTTTAACCCCGAGTAAATTTTTGCTCCCGGATCGGCGTGCATCACGTACCACGCTTCCGTTTTCCCCAGATCAGGAGTATCCATCGTCGCACCGAATGCATCGTCTGGATGAACTTGCACTGACAGATCCTTATTCGCATCCAGAAACTTCAACAGCAGCGGAAAACGTCCGCGAAGCTGATCGGGAATCGAAGGTGACATCAGCTGATCGACTAGCGCCTTTCCCAGCAGTTGCTCACCCTGGTTTTCAACCAATTGATGGAGCGATGTCCCCGCCAGCGGCCCAAACGCGACCACGCTCTGGTCCGGCCCGTGGTCGACCACTTCCCAGCTCTCGGCAGCCGATTCATCACCAATCGGTTTGTTCAAAACTTCGGCCAGTCGACGGCCTCCCCAAAGATAGCGACGAAACAACGGTTCAAATCGGAGCGGATACATGGGTGCCAATAAAGGTAGGATGAAAAAAACGAATCAAAAGCCGCGAGGGCGGGTTAATTACAATACCACAATCAGCCTCGCAGACCGATGGTTCCGAAAATTCGGGCAGCGGTTGCGAAAACCGTCCTTGGGACCCGCTCCTCGCCATTACAACGGTTATCGATCTCGTTAAACTGAATCTTTACCAGACCATCGACTTGGCCCCTTAACCAGTCCAAGCCTTGACTAGGTCGCCAGATCCATCCGCCAAGTAGCGGGCTCCCGAAAATCAATTCCCTCTGCGTCTGCCATTTGACTCGTCTATGAACTTTCGCCAATCCACTGAAGACCTGTTCGAAAAAACGCGGATGTCGTTTGGGCAGCACCTTGAGGAGCTGCGAACCACGTTGATCAAGTGCGTGATCGCGGTCGCCGCTGGCTGCGTGGTCGGATTCATCTTCGCCAACCAGACAGTCGAGTACCTGAAGGGCCCGTTGGTCACGGCGATGGCCGAATTCAACAGCGCGACGGCGGCGGAGGACATGATCGAACGCGATGGCTATGTCTCGCCCGAACTGTTGCCGTGGCTGGAGGAAGAGAAACTGATCCCGCGACGGATGAAGGTCGATCCGGGTGAGTTGATCCGTGCCCTGCAGGAAGTGATTCCCGACTTTGGATCGCAAGTCAATTTGAATCCTTACGGTTTTCGGCCCAGCCATTTCAAAGCGGATGCGTTGCCCGAACTAGCAGGACGTTTGGTCAATCGAGCCAGTGAATCCGAACCGGTGTCGCAGCGTTTGGCTGAAGTGTGGAATCGCCTTTCAACGCTGGAGCAAGCGGCGTTCACCGCACTCGCTTCAAAGCCAACTAGCGAGGTTACTCAGCAAGACGCTGCCGATGTTACTCAAGCGTTTGACCGATTGTCGCAATCGAAGGATTTGATTCAATCAGCCGCGTTTGCCGACCTAATGTCCGAGCGTCCGAGCAGTTTGACGGATTGGCTTGAGCCACCCAAGACGAATCCGCTGGCGAAAATGAAGCAGTTGCTTGACCAGGATTTTGACGCCGTTGCCAATCAGCGGCTCAATCGGGCTTTATTGTTCAGTTTGTTTTCTGACCAGATGTCGCCACTGAAAACGGATCTGGTTTCGATCGAACTCTGGGAGTCGGCCGACTTCGAGCCACAGTCCTTGACCGTTACTGAACCGTTTATGATCTGGATGAAAGCCGGTTTGATCTCTGGCTTGGTCCTTGCGTTGCCGGTCGTGATGTACTTTATCTGGTGTTTTGTCGCCGAGGGCTTGTATCCGCACGAGAAAAAATACGTTCACATCTTTTTGCCGATCAGCATTTTGTTGTTTGTTGCAGGCGTGACGCTGGCGTTTTTTTTCGTGTTCGAGCCCGTGCTGGGATTCTTGTTCTCGTTCAACCGCCAGATGGGCATCGCGCCACAAATGCGAATCAACGATTGGTTGAGTTTCGTGATGTTCCTGCCGTTGGGATTCGGCGTGGCGTTTCAACTGCCGTTGGTGATGCTGTTCATGAACCGAATCAATTTGTTTGCAGTGGAAGACTACATAGACAAGTGGCGAATCGCCGTGATGTGCATTTTTGTGCTGTCAATGATTTTGACGCCAGCGGACCCGATCAGCATGCTACTGCTTGCCATTCCGCTGACCTTGCTATACTTCCTTGGTGTCGGCATGTGCCAGTGGATGCCCAAAAACAGCAACCCGTACGACTCTGACCAAACCTACGTCGAAACCAGTTGA
>CAZLYM010000310.1:0-3540 GCA_964563475.1 uncultured Pirellulaceae bacterium | reverse complement strand
CGGTTTTGAAATAACTAGAAACCACGAAGAACAGAAGATCACAACGTTCAATACTGCAATCTTCGTGGTTTTTCTGCGCTAGCGTATCAATGATTGGATGCCATCAAATCAGAAATGGTTTGACCACGAATCACGCCAATCCTCACAAATACGCGAGTCGGCATTCGTTAGATTCGTGATTGAACCATGATCCCGTCGAACGTCTTTGCTCGACGGCACGTCACTTGTGCGGTGAAATCGTCAGCGTTCACCGGGCCCGTACAAAAAAGCACAACATCGAAACCCGCCCGAGGAAGGGCTCCGTGTGCATCGGATTGTTATCCAGCTAGGGATGGGATGCACCAGTGGATTCTACCATGTGTCAACGACCCCACGCGCTTTAAGTTTTGCTAGAACTGGCTTATCTAATTCAAATACGTGGTTAACGTATACCTTTTCAATGTTTGGCAAATCCAGCATTGCGTAGAGATCCATTTTGGTTTTCCTAGACCGCCAGATAAAGATCTCCTTCAGTTGTTTCATGCGAGAAAGATTGCGTAAGTCTAGCTCATCTAGGTCTACCGAAAACGCTAGTTTTTCAATAGAACTGCTTTTCGTAATTCCGTCGAATTCATGTTGGTTGATTTTTGAATCACCCAGATGAAGATGCTTCAAGAATTCGAGTTCACCGAACACCTCAGCACCGCCGGACGCATCCGTAAGCTCGTACAGTCCAAATCTTCGCAATTTTTTGCACGCAATAAAGCCGCTCAGATCGTCCAATCCACTGCGTTCGAAAGTAATCTCTTTTAGTTCCGAGAATTCGAATATCTGATGATAGCCTTCATAGACCGGATCGATTCCAACAATCGAAAGGGTTTGTAAACGCTTGAAGTCCTTTATTGTATCTGTCGTAAATGGGAAACCAGCCTCCAGATTTACCTCGGCAACATCCAAAAAGTAATGCTCGCCAAAGTACGGCACGAGGGCCCGTTTCCACCAAGGCAAAGTGTCGACTCGGTGCAAACTGCAATGAACGCATTCAGTTAGCTGCTCGAATACGGCCTGTTGTTTTTGCGACGGTATTATCCACTGCGAGTAAAGCGCTAAACAGAGAGCTAACGCAAAGGTAATTGCCATTAGTGTTCGAATCGTGGTTCGCCAAATTGAAGAGCGCGATTTTCGATTCGAACTGCCGGAAAATTCGTTCATGTCAGAGGATGAGTTGTTAAAGATGGGCTAGATAACAATTATTTATCCGACCACACGGAGAATTCGTTACCGTTGGGGTCGCTGAAGTGGAACCGGCGCCCGCCGGGGAAATCGAATATTTCCAAGACAATCTTTCCGCCCGCTTGTTCGATTTTGGACTGAGTTTCCTCAAGTTTTTCGCTGTAGAACACGACCAACGCCGCACCGTTGGCGGTTGTTGATTGTAGCTTTGACCGATAGAAGCCACCATCGAGTCCGGCGTTATGGAACGCCAGATATTCTTCGCCCCACGCTTTGAACGTCCAGCCAAACACCTCACCAAAAAAGGCCCGGGTTGCTTCAAAATCGCTTGCCGGCAGTTCGACGTAGTTGATTTTTTCGTGGTTCATGTTTTAGTCCGAGTTGTTTTGCGTTGCGGTTAGTTTCCCGATTGGCTGGTTGACGCTTGTGCGAGCCTACCTACGCGAGCGAGAAGCATGGTACCCGTCACTTTAAGAGCCTATCCCAGAACATCAAAACCCGAAGCGTGAGCGAGGGACGACCCCACGAATTCCCTCGCTCACGCGTCGGGTTAGGATTTTACGCCGAAGGTTTTAGGATAGGCTCTAAGTCGGACGAACCCTTCGGTCAAACAATCGTCACGCAAATGGTATACTCTGGCGGTCCCAGATTCTATTAGGAAAATTTGATGTTGTTGATTGGGTTGTTCACGATAATGTTGGTTCTGGCTACCAATCCAGTTGAAGCGCAGACGGTTGCCGGCCAAGCCCGCGAGTTTTCAGCGGCCGATTTTCAACGTGGCTCGATCACCCCGGAACGAGCTTGGTGGGATGTGAAGCACTATCACCTTTCGGTGGAAGTGTTTCCTGAAACTAAGCGATTAGTTGGATCGAACAAGATCACATTTGAGACCACAGCGGTCGGCCAGCGGATGCAGATTGATCTGCAACAACCGTTGACGATTACTCGGGTCATGCATGGCTTGAACGAGCTACCGTTCAAGCGTGCCGACAAGCCGGGCAACTATTACTTGGTTGATTTTCCTCAACCGTTTAACGCCGGCGTCGAAACCCAGATCGAGGTCTTCTATGAAGGTCAGCCGGTGGAATCAGAGAACCCGCCTTGGAGCGGCGGGATCACTTGGACTAAGGACACTCGAGGGCACCCGTTCATTGCTTCCGCCTGTCAGGGGATCGGTGCCAGTATATGGTGGCCTTGCAAGGATCACGGAGCCGACGAACCGGAGCGTGGTGTCGATATCAGCCTGACCGTACCGGATTCACTGACCGGGGTGGCCAATGGTCGCCTAACGCGAACCGAGGCCAACGAAGCGAAAGGGACTCGTACTTTTCATTGGCAAGTGACTTATCCCATTAACAATTATTGCGTCAACATAAACGTTGGACGCTATGTGAGCTTTTCAGAAAAGTACAAGGGAAAGTTCGGGACGCTGGACATGCAGTATTGGGTTCTTGATCATCAACGTGATCGCGCGATGCAGCATTTCAAAGAGGCTCCCCGAGTGATGGCGGCGTTCGAGTACTGGTTCGGCAAGTATCCGTTTTACCGGGACAGCTACAAATTGGTCGCCGCGCCGTACTTGGGCATGGAACACCAGAGCAGTGTGACCTACGGTAACGGATTTCAAAACGGTTATCGAGGTCGCGATTTGAGCGAAACCGGCGTAGGGCTGCTGTTTGACTTTATCATTGTCCACGAATCAGGCCATGAGTGGTTCGGGAACAATGTTTCGATGAAGGACGCGGCGGACATGTGGATTCACGAGAGCTTTACGAACTACTCGGAGAGCCTTTTTGTCGAGTACCATTTCAGCAAACAACAAGCGGAGGACTACGTTGTTGGTGTGCGAAAATTGATCAAGAACGATCGCCCCATCATTGGCACTTACGGCGTCAACCATGAGGGCTCGGGTGACATGTATTATAAGGGCTCCAACATGCTGCACTCGTTGCGGCAGATGGTGAACGATCGAGAACGTTGGCGACAGATTCTGGTGGGACTCAACGACAAGTTCCGCTATCAGACGGTTACGTCGAAGCAAGTCGAAGACTACATAAGCGAGCAAACAGGAATCGATCTGGCGGCGTTCTTCAACCAATACTTGCGGACGACGCGAGTCCCTCGATTCGTGTTTCAAGTTCGTGGGAACCAGTTGATCTACCACTATGAAAACGTGGTCGCTGGGTTCGACTATCCACTGGTCATTCAAGTGGATGGAAAGTCGTATCGCATTTTTCCGAAGGAAAAAGCTCAGGTGGTTCGGTTCCCGTCACTGATCGGATCGTGCCAGGTCGATCGAAACTTCTACGTTGAAGCGGTTCGAAGATA
>CAZLYM010000309.1:0-3553 GCA_964563475.1 uncultured Pirellulaceae bacterium | reverse complement strand
TATGTTGGCGCCGCCAGCTTGTCGTATGTTTCACAACAGAAGTTTAACGTGAGGCAAGGATCAGTGCTGCGGTCAACGTTTGGCGTATCGCTCGGCATAAAATCTCGCCTTAATGGCTTGATGTGATTTCTTCAAGCGATTTTTTGTTGATCGAAGGCACCAATGCATCATCTGCAGGATAGCCAGCCACCAGAACGAGAAAGGCCCGTTCATTTGCGGGGCGACCAAGTATTTGGTTCAAAAATTTCATCGGACTGGGAGTGTGAGTTAATGTCGCTAGACCGCAATGGTGAAGCGCAGTGATTAACATGCCCGTCGCGATCCCGACCGACTCGTTTGCATAGTAGTTTTTGGTTCGGTTACCAGATTCATCCACGTCGTATGGCTTGGCAAAGATGACAATCAGGTAAGGCGCGATTTCGAGAAACGGTTTGTATTCATTAGTGCCAAATGGCGTTAGCGCATTTAGCCACTCCTCGGGCGCACGGTCGTGGTAAAACTCCCGCTCTTCCTCTTCGGCCGCTTCGCGGATCGCTGCTTTGACTTGTTGACTGCAGACAACTGAAAAATGCCACGGCTGCAGGTTGGCGCCATTGGGAGCCGTTCCGGCAGAAAGGATGCACTTGTCGATAATCTCACGTGGAACCGGGCGATCGGAAAAATCTCGGACCGTACGTCGTTTTCGGATCTGGTCGTAGAACGCATCTGCGCGCTCCAACATTTCACGCTCGCTGTAGTTGGCCGAGAATTCCAACGGCAGGAACTCTTGTTTTTCTAACATTTTGGGTCTGACTTCACTTCAAAATGGATTCGTTCAACTGGAGAGGCATTAAGTTTACTTGATTCTAAATGCCGAACGCAATAACACGGTCGACCAAAGCTACTTGGTTTACTGGTTTCGAGTCGCCACGTCTTCGCGTTGAAGCTCTTTTACCAGTTTTTTAATCTGATCGACAGGTAGCGCGTAAGTCGCAGCGCGTCCGTTGCGTGCGATGTTCAATCCGACCGCATTTCCATCGAGATCTAAGACAGGGCCACCACAGTGTTCTGGAAAGATCGGCATGTCGTGCTGAAAGACATTCGGGAACCCTGAGTTACGCCGACTGGGGATGGCGCCGAGTCGGTTCATCATTTTGAAGCGAGCAGCACGTTCTCCGTCAATCAAGTTCCCGGCAAGCGTGGCGGTCGTTTCTTTCTGAATTCCATTGCTGATGTACTTAATCGTGACTTGATTGCCCGGTTCTTGTTGTCGAATTTGAAAAACAAGGTCGCTTGTTTCTCGAATAGGCTGTCCGCTAAGTTCGATAATGATATCGCCGTTACGTAGACCTGCTTCAAAAGACGCCGTACCCGGTCGGACATCGGAAATCAGTACGCCATTGGTAGTCGTTTCTGGTTTGACGCCAAGAAACGCCTGTTCACCGACCTTTGTCGAACGCGGACCCACGCTGTAATTTCCGATTGCAATCACTTCGCCTTTTTGATCGGGAGCCAACAGAAACTGTCCCAAGGAAAGCGGTTGGTCCACCCACTGGATAGGCTTCAGGCCGGTTGCTTCGATTTCCAATAGACACAAGTCGTGGACTTTGGCAGCGCGACGTAGTTTCGTGGGTAGCTTTCTTCCGTCTGACATTAAGCAGGTGATGGGCCCTCGCGTTGTAACTTCACTGTTTTTTGTGATCACCAATCCGTCGGCGGAAACGATTGCTCCCATGGCAACGTGACGATCGCCGGCGTACAGTCGTACCAAGCTTTTCGATACAGGCAGCGAGATGGAATTCAATTGTTTAACCAGCGACCGATTCTGCTTTTCGTGTTTCGCTTTGGGCCGCGTGCGTAGACTGGGAAGTTCAAATTTCAAAGCGATATTGCCAGCTTCGTCTGAGGCGTCGATTTCGTCGAGTCCCTCAAACGGATTGAACGGGTTGTCTCGAAACCTTCGAAACTGAGCCGGTGTCATTTCAACGACGGACGTGCCCTTTTCAAGAGCCTTGCGGAATGGCCCTTGCAAGTCCGGCTCCAGATTGTCCAACATGCTTTCAAACACGTCGCGAACGTCGGCAGGTATTTCGGCTTTCGCCAGCCCCCCTGCCCCGCCAAGTAGCAGCATGAACAGAGGCAACACCAGTCCGAAAAACACGATTTTTCTCGGCAGCGATGGTCTTTGCGTTATCGATTGATTGGATTGGTTCATCATTGTTGCTCAGCTTGAATGACAAGTTTCGAATGAAGGGACCGCGGCTATTGAAGTTGAATTTCCAGCTTCATGATCGTTTGATTTCGTCGAACCCTGATCGGAACAACATCGCCTGAGTGAAAACGTTTGACGACTTCAATCAGATGAAGACCATCATTAATGATGACGTTGTCGAACTGAACGACCACGTCACCGGGAACCAACCCTGCCTCGTCGGCCGCCGAGCCTTTGGTGACCTTGCGAATTTTTGCGTTGGGTGCTTCACGATCCACATTGACTCCCATTTTTCCCGGTTGCGACTTATCGCCGGGTTCATTTAGCTCGGGAAGCGTCCCCCATGAGTCCCCGCGTTTCAGGCGGTTCCAGTCACGACGAAAAACGGCAAGTGGCACATGGCGGTTGTCAGCAGTAATGTCGCCGATCGAAGTGTGAATAGCGATAAGCTCTCCGTCTAGATTGAACAGCGGCCCTCCGGAATCGCCTCCGATCAAAATCGCATCGGACACATAGGCGTTCGGTTTGCGGCGGATCACTCGGCCGACTCGAACAGGAGGTTTTCGACCAAGCTCGAAGCCACCCGAGTGGCCAAGAGTGATCACCCAGTCGCCGGCCTTGATATCATCTGCTTGGCGCATTTTGACATGAGGCCATGGCCCCGGGCCGATCAGTTGCAGCATACCCGCATCATCATTCAGATTTTTGCCCAATGGTTTGGCCGATACAGTACGACCGCTGGGAAACAGGACTTCGTATTTCGCTTTGTCGTTCGAGGACATCACGTGACCAGCGGTTAAAACCAGCCCTTCAGCATTGACGACAACGCCGCTTCCGAAGCCGACGCCATCCGAGATTGCCACGCAGGCTGGCATCGTCTTATCGGCCGCCTGCGCGACTTTCTGCTGGATTTCTTTCAGCAGAGAAACCGTGTCGGTCTGAGCATGTGAGTGAGACGCTCCCAAGGCCAACCAAGTAAAGGCCAGCGTCGCAACGGCACGACGGAAGGTCGATTTGATCTGGTTGGGTTTGAAACTTGCAATGCGCCATGTATTCCAAAACAGGGAAATGGAAACACTGCCAATGGTCGGGCCTGACGTCTGATTACTCATACCGCTATCTTGTTCGGCAGCCTCGATTGAGGCAAGACGAGTATGGAAAACGCGGTGCCACAAATAGCAAAAGATCCTCAAAAAGCAGTGTTTTCATGGTGCTGGCAGATCGTGTTCGTTTTATAGCTCACGATCGTGCCATGGGGCTGTAAAGCAACTGGGGGGCAGCCGAACGATTGAATTGCCGCTTTCGAAACTGTGGCACGTTTAACCTAGCTGGGCCGCGTTTCACCCATGTTCAAAATGCGAG
>CAZLYM010000308.1:0-3587 GCA_964563475.1 uncultured Pirellulaceae bacterium | reverse complement strand
GTCATCACGTTTCCTGTCTTCTGATTTTCTAAATCAATTGAATCATGAAAATGCACTTCTGTTGTTCGTAACGCGGGTCGTTCAAAACGGGCGTTGGAACGGTGCGGGTTTGATCGAATTTTATACTCAGTTTGGATCTTTCGGGCTCACTCGATTGACCAGTTCGAGCCGGTGAATGCGACCAACCGTTGTTCGCTCGGATTTGCTCGTTTTTTAAACACGCCTTATTGGTTGTCTTCTGAGTTACTGGCGGTTGTGCGTCCTTAAAGTTTGTTGTTGCAGTGAAGTTCTGCTGAAGAAGCTCAAGCGACTGAACGCACTAGCGTGCCTAGACTCTGGTGACTGGCAAAGGCAAAAACGAGAGGGTCGCCGAGAACGCAGAGTTCCCACCGCGTCTGTGCGTTTCATACCTCTCCAAAGGCGGCCTCGGCAGACCGCTTCGTAAGTAGCATGGGGCTCCGCCCCGTGTTACTGGGCTCAGTCATCGAATTCGTAGGTTTCGTCCAAGCCGCAAGTATCGCCGTTGCGTACGTTTAGTTTGCTGCTGACCACGGACTGGGAGTCCATGCTACGGCCGAATTGCCAAGGCCGCTAAACTTCTGGCGAGCCATGCTACGAAAAAAATCCGTCATGGATAACCATGACGGCTTTTGGATTTATTCCACATCGAGACGTATGAATACTTGCGGCGACGAGCTACCAAACCGACAACACCCAAACCAAGCAAAGCAAATGATGCAGGCTCTGGAATAGCGGGAACTACATCGAATTGGAAATCCAAATCTCGCAAACGAACTGGACCGTCACTCGCTGTAAAGAAAAGAGTGGGACTCGTTCCATTGGACGTAAGAACAGCATTGAACGTAGGGTCACCCGAGATGACAGTTGCTCCGATCAATCCAACGTAGTAATCAAGGTTACCGGCTGGTGTAATGTCTGCTATTACACCTCCTGCTGTTGTATTACTGAACTCGATTGGTCTGATTGCCGTAAATCCATCGAACACGGCGATCTCATCTCCCTCACCATCGGTGTATGCGATGTTTTGCACTTCAACAGAAAACGTATTACCGGTCGTGAAAAGGTTGTTGTGAAAATTGCGTCCTGTGCCCGGTGTAATTTGCCCAGCCCCCAAGGACACATCAGTACCATCGAACGTTGAACCTGTGAATGCGTTGGTGACCAGATCAAAGCTCAGCGTATCATCAGCAATACCTGCTCCATCAAGATCGCCAGTTCGGGTGAATTGATGGGTAACTGTGTTACCAGCGGTTGTTGTCGCGACGCTAAAGCCACTGACAGAGGTTTGCTCCGGTTCAAAATTGCTAACCATTACAATATCAGCGTGTACGACACCAACGCTTTCTGCAAACACAACCGCCGCAAAACAGCAAATAGCGAAAAGTAAGTTACGCATGTTACTTCCTGCGGATGTGGTAGCAGAGATTTAAGTCAGTCCTCCTGTCTATATCCTCATTTGTCGAGCATAAATTACCCAAAACGCAAATAAGTTTTGCTTAAACCCGATCACGTGGGTTTTATTGAATCGGTGATACCGTGGAGGCTGTGTTTATAGGCGGCACAATCCCGGCTAAAGACAGCACGGACAAGATTGTCGGTCGCACTATCAAAATAGTGGATGACGCCGATCAAGCTGAAAACACGATCATTGTGTTTACCGGGAACAATGATTGGAAACGTTTGATAAAACAGTAGTATGGCGTAGCCGATGTCGCCAGACTTCGGGTGAACAACTCCTGCGATTGCTAGTTGCTCAACGTCAACACTGCTACCGCATTTTGAAAACGCCAGCTTTCCCAACGAAGCGTCACGATTTAGATCAGCTTCCAGCCTCTTCAAAATTTGCGGGTCAGGCGAACCTATCTAGCTTTTCGGGTATTCACCGTAGGCGGCAGCGAACTTACTGGCTCTTTTGTAATGACCGATACAAAACATGAATTGATTGATTTCGACCCAAGTGCTGTATCGACTCGTTCAATACCAGTAGCCAAGCAAGAAAGATCATGGACGGCGATTCCACATTCCTCAGCCTCCATTGCAAGTACTTGCTCTTGTGCTTGTGCTTGTTACTCTTGGCAACAACCGGCTGCCGAACACTTGAAAGAAGGTTCGTCTACAATCCCCCGAAGTATCCTCAAAAGTGGACTTCACCGACGAAGGATGAGCTACACAGCCTTTCATGTCAAAACGTTTGTTTCCACAGCTCAGACGGGATGAAACTCAACGGCTGGTTGATGAAACCAAACTGTTCCGACAGCTCAAATGCCATCCTCTTCACCCATGGTCGCGGAGCAAACTTGGGCTCTTTGAAGTCAGATCTAATTAAG
The DNA here is from genome assembly GCA_964563475.1 of uncultured Pirellulaceae bacterium. Classification (GTDB taxonomy): domain Bacteria; phylum Planctomycetota; class Planctomycetia; order Pirellulales; family Pirellulaceae; genus Mariniblastus. The sequence continues at coordinate 1,239 of CAZLYM010000308.1, read as the reverse complement.
TTTGTAAAGTTGCACCAGGTTCCGGTTTTTGCGTTCGATTATCGTGGGTTTGGAAAAAGCGACGGCCGACCGGACGAAGCCGGACTTTACCGAGATGCGACTGCTGCTCGTGATTGGTTGGCTGATCACACCGGCCTTGCCGCCAGTGATATCATCGTTATGGGCCGTTCGCTAGGAGTTCCCGTCGCAGTCGATCTTGCCGCGCGAGATGGCGCCAAGGCTTTGATCTTGGAAAATGGGCTGACTTCAATCCCTGATGTTGTTTGTGATTACACACATGGATTGATTTCCTGCAAACGGATGATCGATGCCCGTTTCAATTCAAAGTGCAAAATTGGACGCTACTCAGGACCGGTTTTCATCAGCCATGGTAAGGCAGACAAAACGACTCCGTTTTCCCATAGTGTTAAACTAGCGGCGTCAGCAACGTCAGCCAGTCGCGTGCACTTCATGGAACTCGATGGCGGACATCAAACTCCACAACCTGAATTCTACCACGCGTCGCTGCAAAATTTTCTGAAAAGCCTATAATAGGCTCTATGATTAAGCCCATCACTTTTGTCTGCCTAGCCTTATTGTTTTTTATAAACGTTGGTACCAGCCAGACCACCGACACGGCCAAGCAGCCGGATCTGATCCAAGCCGAACTGAACGCCTACTGGGCCGAGGTCTCACGGAGTGTAAAAGAAGGTGACTACGCTGGGTACTCAGCCACCTGTCACCCACTTGGCGTGCTGGTATCGGGGACAAAGAAGACAAGCTACCCGTTGTCGCAGGCGTTGGCGAAATGGAAACCGGGCTTTGAAGACACCAAAGCCAAAAAGATGCAAGCGTCGGTCGAGTTTCGATTCTCTCAACGTGCCCACGACGCTACGACGGCTCATGAAACCGGGATTTTTCGTTACGCCACGATCAAGGACGGCGAAGAAACCGTCGCCTACATTCACATGCAAGGGCTACTACTAAAAACGAAAGACGGTTGGCAGATTATGATGGAGTACCAAAAATCCGCCGCGACCGAGGCTCAATGGAAAGCCCTCTCGCCATTGCCTCTGCCACCCAAGACGTAGGCCCGCTCCCCCATCCATCGCGAAACAGAACATCATGTACGGGACAGTCAAACTCTGGGATTAGTCCAATGAAGCTCCGGCAAACCATCGTGTTCGGCAACGCGAATGAAGACCGCGAGTCAGGCTGGTCGAAGCACATCGAGTACGTTGACTGGATCGACGACGAACG
>CAZLYM010000307.1:1637-3628 GCA_964563475.1 uncultured Pirellulaceae bacterium | reverse complement strand
ATTCCGCCCATCAAAATCATGTCACCCAAGAAAGCAAACTTTGTGTTCGCTGGAGTCAGGACGTCTCCATCAAGCCTTCCGACAAAATAAGCCGAACCAATCAAAGTGTGGCCAGGGAACTCGGTCTTTGCAATCACCAAATCGTCGGTCAACTGCATCCATTGAGCAGTCGAACCGTCCCCCAGTGTACAAGTTCCGTCAGCTGTTTCCGGCCACCCCAAATGATCGCTAGTATTTGCTGAATCAGATGCAAATTCGCTCATCGCGCCAAGCAATTCTTTGCGGCACGAGTCGTGATCGACGTGAGCATGCGTATCAAGGACGGCGACAACTTTACTTTTTTGACAACGTACTAATGTTTCCACACGCTCTGCCATCTCTTCAAATGGATCGATCACGATGCAGCGACGAGACTTCGAATCCATCAGCAACCAAGTGCAATTAGATCCACTCTTGAGCTGAATCAAGCCGTCCAGATCTTGCCCGGAGAGGCTATCGGCATCGCTCGCCAAAACTAGGCACGAATCACACAGAGCCTGACCAACCTGTTCAATTCGGTCACACGCAATTGCGATCTCCCTTTCAGTCACGACCGCACCGAAAGACATTCGAATCGCACCTTGCGACTGCCAAGTCTCCACACCCATCGCGTCCAGCACATAAGAGTTCTTAGCGCCAGAGCCACACGCCGATCCGGAACTGACGCGAACGCCAGCGGCGTCGAACAGATCCATCAGCTCCTTACTTGGGAAGCCTTTCACGGAAAAGTTGATCGTGCAAGCAACTGAATTGTCAAATGGAGCATTGAACACGATTGTCGGGAAGGCCTTCTTCAGCGACTCTACCAATCGCAAACGATAGCCTTGAAGCACATTTTCGTCAGCGAAGGACCGCGTTGGCGAATTGGCAAGCATTTCAAGCACGGCTCCGATCGCCGCAACACCGGGAAGGTTTTCCGTTCCGCCACGGGCACCGCTTTCCTGTCCGCCACCAGCCATCAACGGAACAAGCGGTGCTGACTCGCGAGCGTAAAGTAATCCAATTCCTTTGGGCGCGAAGATCTTGTGTCCACTGGCCGCCGCGTAGTCAATCGTTGTCTCAGAGAAGTCCAGCTGAATCTTGCCGATCGCCTGAACGCAATCAACCAGCCACGCCGCATCCTCGTTGACGCTACGAATACGATCCTCAACTGCTTTCAGATCGCAAATGACTCCGGTTTCGTTATTCACTGCCATCGTGCAGATCAAGTCCGCGTTGGCTGCATGTTGCTCAATGAAATCCAGATCGACCATGCCTTTTTCATCAACAGGAATCTCCACGACTTCCGCGCCGACTTCCAGTAACTTGTTCCAGTGCTTGATCGCTTGCGGCACGGCTTTGTGTTCTGTTGCGGCGTACATCAAAACACGATTTTCGGCTGGACGATTGCCAGCGGCCCGCTGTTCTTTGGCGTTGTGCAGCGCCGACAGGACAGCCATTTGAATCGCTTCGGTGGCTCCACTGGTGAACACGACTTGACCTGAAGCGGCACCAAGAATCTTTCGCGCCAGATCACGTGTCGATTCGAGAATATCTCTGGCTCGCAAACCAGCGATGTGCGAGCTGCTCGGATTTCCGTAAAGATCCTCCATCACATCTGTGGCCGCTTTCGCTGCTTGCGGAAGGACATGAGTTGTGGCGTTGGAGTCAAGATAGACTTCTGTGGTTGCTCTTACGATCATTTGCTTTTAGGCCTGTTGGCAAGTTTCGATTCGTTCCTAGGCTGGTTTACTCCTAGGTCAACTAAGTTGGTTATTTGATTATACAACCGAATACGAACACTGGGACAGGTCCAAAACACGAAATCAGAAATTGGTCCAATCCAATTAACCGCTTCGGTCGCACTGACTGGAGTCCCCGCTGATATTCGGGTGTATTTTGGGTCCATTGGCGCCCATAAAACTGGAGCATGGCGACCTTTTTTTCAAACAGAAACGTATTCAGGTCGTCGG
>CAZLYM010000307.1:0-1537 GCA_964563475.1 uncultured Pirellulaceae bacterium | reverse complement strand
TTCAGGTCGTCGGTCACTTTAGGTCGTCGGTCACTTTAGTCCGCAAGTCCTAAGGCTCGCTTGCCTTGGCTTTCTTGGCGATAGCTCGTTTGGATGCTTTGCTTGTCGTCTGGCGCAAAAGCGGCACTCCCTTCCCGCAGCAAGATGAATCCGCCAATCAGCACTAGGAAGACCGCGAAAGCCTGTTGCAAAACACGTTGGCTCAAGCGGCTATTGAGTCGCTGTCCGACGAATCCACCAACGGTGCCAAGCAGACTGAAGGTACCGATCGTGGTCCAGTCGACAGACATCGCGTGCTCGACAAGGTAGTGTTGGTACTTTGCGAATCCAATGACGCTTTTCAATACGACAATGACCAGACTGGTACCAATGGCAAGTCGCATCGGTAGCTTTCCAAAGACAACAAGTGCGGGCACGATCAGAAATCCACCACCAACGCCAACGAAGCCGGTAAGCACACCAACCGCGAGCCCCTCGAACACGATGTTGATCGTTTGAGACGTGGTGAACTTTCGCTTGGGATCAGGGGCGAGCGAGTCCTCTTGGTTGCCGGAACTTCTGGCGAAGAAGGCTTTGCGGATCATGAATGCCGCGGCAAGGAGCAACACAACGCCAAAGACCGCCAGTTGAAACGAGTCACTCGAATAGCCACCAAGCCACGCTCCGATGAAGGTGCCGATCATTCCAGGGATGCCAAAATAGATGACGCTCTTCCAGTCGATTTGCCCGGCGCGCGCGTAAGGAATCACCGATGCGAAACCGATCAGACTAACGATCGCCATTGATTCGGCAATCGAAATCTTGGCGTCGTGACCAACAAGGTAAACAAGCACCGGAACCGTTAGCACGGAACCACCTGAGCCAAGCAGCCCTAGAATCAGGCCGATTGACAGGGCTCCGACGACCAAAACAATCGCAGTGGTAATGATTTCGATCCTCGTAAATTTAAACGTTGTTTGGCAAAGCTTGACAGGGCTTATATTCTGATTGAGCCCTGTTGGACTAAAGCCGAACTCTGCGAGTGAGGTAGTTTCGACGGCAGGAACACGTAGGCACACATCCCGATGATCAAACCGAATCAGAAACATTGCGCCCATTGTGATCACGACAATCGCCCAATCATACGGTACACGCGGGCTTTGCGGAACAGGAACACATCGTGCACTCGCCGCCAGCGAACGACTTCGGTTTTGGTTTTGGTTTGGCTTCTGTCCGAATTGCGTGTTTAATACTTGCTATGCGTTTTCGTTTCAAAATCAGATCCCTGTTAGTCCTGACTACTTTGGCAGGCGTCATTGGAGCCTACTATCTGTCCGTTCAGTCAGGTGTCAAAGAAGAACAAAGGGTGCTGGATGAATTCAAGCAGCAAGGAATAGACTTGTCGGTGCGCAACGAACCTATCGTTCGTGACTGGTCTTGGAATTGCATTCGTCAGACCATCAATTGGCCTTGGCACACCATGACCGGTAAAGACATCCCTCACTGCCGGGGGTTAATACTGGTCGTTACCGATGAGTCAGCGCGAAAAACAGGTGTA
>CAZLYM010000306.1:0-3654 GCA_964563475.1 uncultured Pirellulaceae bacterium | reverse complement strand
GTCGTGGGAACGGTGATTCGGGGAACGGCGTCTTAACCCAGTCTTTCGCTTTGCTGAGCCGTTTTTCGATGTTGCGAACCGACGTAAAGTACTCATCGACACGATGGCGATCGGCTGCGCTGATTTCCCCGTTGAGGCGTTTTGCATTTCCTAAAATCGCATCCAAGCTGCTTTTTTGGCGTTCAATTCTGGCGATCGCTTGGGCAGCTTTTTCGCCCGTTCCAAAGAGTGCGCCGTAGACAGCGGACATTTTTTCATAAGTGCCAACCGGTTTGCCGTCATGTGCCCAAGAAGCGAAGGTCCCGTGCCCGTCGACTCGCCAGCGACCACCGGCAATTGCCATCGAGCTATGACGAGTATCATTCCCCAACGCTGCTGCGGCGACCTGATCGCAGGAAACCGAGTTGCCAAGGCCTTCTTTGCCCAACTGGGCACAGGTCAAAAAGTTCTGCGAACCGGCGTGAGGACCAGCCAAACGCTGGCTTGACAGATTTTGTACGATCGAAAAATCGGATTTTAGATCCTTAAAGGATTCCAAGGTTACCGGCAGATCGTACTTCGTTCCGACTTGGTCGGCCGAGGGGAACCAATTGCGTGCGTTGACCCCGTAACCCATGGCCAGAAAGACGAGCCGTTTGGGAATCGCCGCTGAGCCTGTTGCCGTTGCACCTGCAGCAAACAGGTTTGCTTCCAAATTCGGAAGCATCAGCGCGGTGGCGCCTGAGATTAGCATTCTTCTTCGAGTTATTAAGTTCATGGGTTGTTCCCGATTTTAGAGAGCTAGTGTATCGCTCATAAACCGTAGCTAGCGCCAAAACGGCTCACGTTAGTATTAGTGAGTTTTGAATGCGTCCGACTTTAACAAGGCGTTCAAGATCGACAGGGCAGGTAGATCTTCTTTTTTAGTTTGTTTGATGATGGCTTGTACAATCGTTTCGTCGGCGACTCCGGATTTCCTTCCGTTGGCCATGGACAGTAATGCTTGAATATATGCTTCGGCTAAGTTGCTTTCCTTTGCAAGGAGTGCTTTCTTCAGCCCTTTGACTCCCTTGAAACGTTTCCCTTGAACTTGGCCTGTCGTTTCCAAGGGTAGCTCAAAGGTCAGTTTTTTCAATCTTCGACGTTGTCGCTTGGTGAGATTGGTTTTGATTCGTGTGTCCACTTCGCGGACTAGCCCAACCGCGTCGAACTCCTCAAGTCCGGTCCCGAGCGAATCGATTTTGTTATGGCAAGATGCACATTGTGGTGCTTTTCGATGCAGCGCGACCAACTGAGCCGCGCTCAGGCTCTCGACCGTTTTGCCTGAGCTTGGTAGTTCATCAACCAATGGCGGGGGTGGGCCCGGTGGGTCGTTCAACAGTTTTCTGGCTACGAAGGCACCACGTTCGACGATGGAAGTTCGTTCTCCGGTGCCCGTTTGCATCAGAATGCCCGCATGCGTGAGAATCCCGCCTCGGTTTGAGCGGGACGGGACTGGGACCACTTGGAAGTCGTCACCACGAACTGGCGGTAGGTCGTAGTGTTTGGCCATGTGGTTATTGATCAGCATAAAGTCGGAATCGATCAGGTTGCGAAGCGGCAAGTCTTCGCGAATTACATGCGACAGAAACTGAACCGTTTCCTCTTTCATGGACGCTTTGACACTGCTGTCGAAATCGGGGAACAGTCGCTTGTCGACCGCGATCTCATCCTGTCTGTCAAGTTCCAGCCACTGCACTGCGAAGTCATTCAAGAACCGATCAAACTTTTCGTCTTCGATCATCCGAAGAAGTTGTTCGGTCCTGACCTTAGGTTCGTACCATTTTTCTGATTGAGCCAGCTGAATTAGCTTGGCATCCGGTGCGGACCTCCAAAGGAAATACGAAACCCGGTTGACCATTTCGATGGGGGAAACGTAGCGGCTGTTTTTGGCGTTTCCTCGTGTTTCAAAGTGGAACATTGCTTCCATCGTGCACATGGCGAGTGCCATTGGTTGGACCATTGCTTCCCAAAACGGCTGGCCCTGCCGTCGCCCGACATGAAAATTGTCGACTAAGTCTTTTACCAACTTTTTGTCGACTTCGCGTCCGCGATTCATGAGTGTTACGAAGTCTAGGATCAGGCCTCCCGCTGCCGAGTCCGGGATTTGGTCACCGTAGCGTTTGCGGACCTTTTCGAAAAACTGATAGGGTTGCGGATTGGTAACCTGAAAGTACTGAATGTCTTTGATCTCGACGCCGGGCTTTTCAGCCCATTCTTCGTTTCCACGTTTATAGAAAATCCTCTCAATGTGCTGTGGCGAAGGCTGCGTGCCCGTGATCTCGAATTGCGTCTCGCGGGAGGGGCCAGTAAAGATCGGATCGGATTTTTCTGGAGCGTTCTTCCAGACAGCCACGCGTACGACCTGAAACCCGGCGGGAGGAATATCTGTGGCTCTAATGACGAGCAATTTCTTGCTTTTTCCCTTAATCTTCTTTTTGCGGGAACGGCGTCGGCGGGATTCCAGTTGCTTTTGTCCTGGCACGTGATTGCGGCTGGCAATGAAACGCCTAGCTGTGTCTTGGGCGACGGTCAGACATTTTTGGATGTGCATGTCCGTGGTGTATAGCAAAATGGCTTCGGTATCGAAGCTGCCAACGTTGCGGTCTTCAGGAAGCTCTTCTTCGTCGACGCGTACGCCCAGCAGGTCATAGATCGTGTTGACGTATTCAGTTCTAGTCAGCCGTCGGATTGGCTTACCGCCGCCAGCGCTATGTTTGGCCTTGGCTTCTGCAATGTGTTTGCTGAGAGCAAGTGTGATCTCCTTTAGCTCCCGGTCGCTGGGGCGAGGCTCACTTGACGGCGGCATTGAACCAACCGTGATTTCGTCAAGCATATTTTGGAGAGCATCAACACTGCCCAAGTCATCCAGATCATCCGAGAGTTGATCGACTCGAACGTCACCTTCCATTCGATCGGGGCCGTGGCAGCGAAGGCAGTGTTTTTTGAAGAAAGGCTGGGCCTTCGCAGTGAAGTCACGGTCTGTCGCAAAAATGGTTTCGGTAGAAAGCGGCAGCAGTAGCACAATGAGCTGCAGGAGCAGTAAGTTTGAAGCTCTCATTGGATTGCGCTTTAAAAAAACCATCCCATTGCTTCCGCCGGCAGGATGCCGAATTCCTTTGGGGGACAGGCATTGTACGCTTTCTCAATTGTGCAGTGGAGAGCACTATTTGCATGCCTAGTTGGATGGATCCCCTTCATTTTTCGCACCAAGGGTTATGAGGGGACGGTATAGGTTTGACCTGCTTTGATCCGGCTGGTTGGAGTGGTGTCCGGTTGGCTTGGCTTCGTCAGCGTTGGATGTCGCACGGATATACTTGTTTGTGCCCGCGGGTTCGGCATCGTTATGGTTGAACGTTTGGGCTAGCCGCGTATGATCTGATGTTCTCAAACCGCTCAATTGCCCCTAGTAAGCCTGCCAGCAGCATGACGCGAGTCTTCTCCATGAGTGAATTACTACCCGGTACATTACCCAGCGAGAATGCTTGGGCGAAGGCGCTGCAATTTGGGCGAGGCTTGGTGTGCTTTGTGGCGATGTGGGTGGTCTGGGCATCGCAAGTGGTTTCGCCGTCGGTGGTTGCTCAGGAGCCGAGTCAGGTTCAGGAGCCGAGTCAGGTTCAGGAGCCGAGTCAGGTT
>CAZLYM010000305.1:0-3675 GCA_964563475.1 uncultured Pirellulaceae bacterium | reverse complement strand
CCTGCAGCCTGACAGCTGAAGCCTGACCATAGGAATGTTCTCCTGGGAGAGGACCCAGATTCCAAACCTGGTGGACAGTGTTCGAATCACTGCATTCCTGCTTTGTGTTACAAAAACGCTGACGTGACTGAAACAGAAAAGTGCCGATCTTGTAAATCGGATCATGCTGGTGCGAATCCAGTCGTCAGCTCTTTTTAAGGAATGCCAATCTCGGCTGATTTTTTATGAGGTAAATCTTAGGCGCTGGAGCCAGATGGCTAGGCAACTGTCTGCAACACAGTGGAAGTGGGTTCGATTCCCACCGGCGTCTCTTTGAAGCAAGCATCATCCCGCCGGATCAGCGGCGCGTTGGCCCGGGATTACCCGTTGGTTCGACGTGTTCCGAACATGGCTTATGAACAGCGGGGTGAAGAGTGGTTAGCTCAGTGGATAGAGCACCAGATTACCAACCTGGCTGTCACAGGTTCGACTCCTGTACCAAAACCGGCAAGGTGCAAACCATGTCGACCGCGCGTAAGCGCAATGAAGGCTTGAAGGCGATGATCGTACGTTTGGTCGGCCGATCGAATTTCGCGAATGATGTTCTGACTGGATCTCCATGAAGACTATCAAACGCTGAAATCGTGAAAGCAGCATTGGCAAATGCCTTGTAGAGAGTGGATACCGTAGTTCAAAAACCGGGCTCGAATGTTGTCCGCAGATGCTGAGGCATAAATGATTTCATTTGTGCTTCGATAATCTAAGGGTGACAGGAATGCTCAGCAGCTGAGTTACTTAAACTTTCTCCGCATTTTGTGATGTGACTGGCGAACGTTTTGTCGCCTGAGAGCTCTGAATTATCAACCTATTTGTTTTTAACCTGATTGAATTACATGTTCCGAAAGTTTTACATTCGAAACTACGAGTATGGCCTGCATTTTCTCAAGGGCGACTTCGTGGCCCTGTTGCCGCCTGGCACTCACTGGATGTTCGATCCGTGGATGCGACACACCGTCGACGTTGTTTCGCAGCGCGATGTGTGCCTAGTCGATCCACGCATGGACATGATCGTTCGTGCCGGTGTACTTGATGGCGTGGCTACGGTCGTCGACCTGAAAGACGATCAGCGAGCACTCGTGTGGATCGACGGTCGATTTTCGCGAATCCTTAAACCCGGTTTGCATGTCTACTGGAGTGGTTTCCACGATGTGCGAGTGGAAGTCCTGTCCGTTGACAACATCCGGTTCGAACATCCTCAGATGTCCTTGATTGCGAAGTCCGCTAAGGCTGCGGAGATGCTTGATATTTGTCAAGTGAATCGCGATTGCGAAGGCGTGCTGTTCATTGACGGCAAGTTTGTGGAGACGCTAACGCCCGGTCGATACGCGTTCTGGAGATGTGGTTCAGATGCGAAAGTGATCGAGGTTGATCTTCGTGAAACGTCGTTGGATATCGCCGGTCAAGATATCATGACTGCCGACAAGGTGACGTTGCGATTGAACGCGATGGTAACGTGGCAGGTTGTTGATTCGAAGAAATCCGTTTCTTCGACGATCGACTCGCAGCAGTCGCTGTACCGTGAAACTCAGCTGGCATTGCGAACCGTGTTGGGTTCGCGTGTGCTGGACGATCTGTTGGGTGACAAGGAAACCGTTGCCGATCAGGTTGAGCAGTTGATTCGACACCGAGCAAATGCATTGGGTCTGGAAATTCGCTCTGTTGGTATCCGAGACGTGATTCTGCCTGGTGAAATGAAGGACTTGATGAACAAGGTGACCGAAGCCCGCAAGGCGGCAGAGGCCAATTTGATTGTTCGTCGAGAAGAAACGGCGGCCATGCGTTCCCAGTCTAACACCGCGAAGTTGCTTAACGACAATCCGACGCTGATGCGAATGCGTGAGCTTGAGGTGTTGGAGCGAATTGCGGCGACGGGCAATATGAACGTCGTGTTGGGTGAGAAAGGTCTTGCCGATCGCGTAACCAACCTGTTGTGAAACTCCAACAGGCTGAAAACCAAAACGCTTGTGGTGCGATTGCCCCACAGGCGTTTTCTTTGCGCTATTGAGTGGCTCGGATGCTAACGGCGTTGTCTTGCGCCACGACGATGTGGTCAAGCACGTCAATGCCAAGCAATGTGCCGGATTCCGTCAGTCGATCGGTTACCTTGATGTCGGCACCACTTGGGGTCGGGTCGCCCGATGGATGGTTGTGGACCAGAATAATTGACGAGGCCGCATCCTTGATCGCCGCTCGAAACACCTCCCGCGGGTGAACTAGACTCGCATCGAGCGTACCAATGGTGATCTGATGGCAGTCGATGACTTGGTTCTTCGTGTCCAGCGTAACAATGTGGAACTCTTCCTGTTTCTGATCTGAGGCCAGTCGTGCAAAACGGCGCTGGCAGAACGCGATCGCATCATCAGAGCCTGTGATTTTTGTCAGTGTCTTCGTTTCGCTTGCCGCTGCGACTCGGCGACCAAGCTCGATTCCCGCCATGATTTGGCAATAAGCCGTTGAAACGATAGCTTTGCTGACGTTGTTCAACTCACCCCGCCCTGCACTGGGGAGCGACTCAAGTTTATGCTGGAATTCACGAGCCACTTTCTCGCCCGCCATGACAGCCGATTCACCGGGCAAGCCGCTGCGGACAAGGATCGCGATCAGTTCGGATGTTTTTAGTGAGTCTGCTCCCACTGCCAACAGGCGTTCGCGGGGGCGATCTTGTTCGGGCGACGCCTTGACCTGACTGCCGTAGATTTTTTGATCTAGCCACGCGTTTACTGCGAACTCGCCCCGTTCCTTGTTCCAACGCCACGCATCGGTTGCTTCTTCGCGAACCAGCCACCCTTGCTTGGAAAGATCGGTGACGATCCGAGTCAGAAATGCTGGTTTCTCATTAGGCCACCGTTCTTTGAACTTGTCGACGACAACTTCTGGCTGCGAAGCTAAGTCCTCGATCAAGGGAAGATACCGTTGGTACCGGGTGGACGTGTCGGATTGTTTGACGGATGCCATGAGCTCGATTATACCGTTCACTTTTGTTTTCATAAGTTGAAAAAGTCTTGCAATGTTGTTGCGACTGAATCTCGGGAAACGGTGCTGGAACCCTTGTGGTTAGAAATTGCTTGGTTTTACGGTACACGTGTTGCGGTGGATGTTTGAGAAAAGCCGATGGCTTACTATTTGCTGTATGCCTCAAGAACTTGTCTGGGAGCAATTTGGAATGAGCTTCACTTCCATAATCGTGATCAATCTGTTGATCGTTTTGAGCGGAATGTTGTGCTTGTGGGGGATTAGTGTCGTCAAACAGGATGCTTCGATCGTCGACCTGTGCTGGGGGTTGGGTTTTGTTGTGATTGCGTGGGCGACTATCTGGCAAAGCGGATGGCATGATCTTCGCGATGGTTTGTTGGTGATCCTAGTGACGCTTTGGGGGCTCAGACTTTCTGGATACTTGCTCTGGCGTAATCACGGTAAGGAAGAAGACCGCCGGTATGCGGCGATGAGACGAAAACATGGCAGCAAGTTTTGGTGGGTTAGCCTGTTGACCGTATTCTTACTGCAAGGCGTTTTGATGTGGTTTATCTCGTTAACGTTTCAATCGGGAATGTTTCACAGTGGCGATTCAGTGATCGGGTGGATGGGTTGGCTTGGCGTTGTTGTTTGGGCGGTCGGATTTGCCTTTGAATCGGTCAG
>CAZLYM010000304.1:0-3720 GCA_964563475.1 uncultured Pirellulaceae bacterium | reverse complement strand
GAGCCTTGCTTTACCTTTGCCGCAGAGCCTTGCTCTACCTTTGCCGTCGAACCGTCCTGAGCACTCGCTCCAACGGACAACAACACGACCGCTACGACAGTCATCAGAAAACTCAGAACAGATTGTTGGCAACGCATAATTCAACTCGCTCAATTCAATTGATCGTTAAGAAACTAAACCCGGCGCCCATTATCCCAATTTCCAGCTCATTTGCAAATCTACCGCTCGAAAATCCGGCGTTGTAAACGCTCAAAAGTGTTAGGAATGGTTCGGAAACTACTTCGAAGTGCTTTCGGCCTAGGCTCGGCAACTAGGGGCTTCGGACGACCCAAAACCCAAAATTCTTCCCAAACGTTTCCTTAGTCCGCGTCCATTACTTTCTTGATAATGGAGTTATCGAAATAATTGATCGCCATCCCCGCATCAATCACCAACTGCTGTGCCGTGATACCCGACGATCGAGGGCTAAGCAAAAAGCACGCGGCGTCCGCCACTTCCTGTGTCGTAACCGCCTTGCCGCGAGGAATCACTTGTTCGGCATACAGGTACGCATCTACATACCCCGGAATTCCGGCCGAAGCCGATGTTTTTAACAAGCCGGGCGCGACGGCGTTGAATCGCACTTTCGAAAATTTGCTGAAGCTTTTGGTCAAAAACGCCAAACTGCTATCGAGCGCCGCTTTGACGGGAGCCATGAAGCCATAATTCTCACTGGCCATGGTCGTGGTCGAAATCGAAATCGTGATCACCGACGCGTCTTCAGCCAGCAAATCTTTGAACGCGTTCGAAATCGCAACGAACGAGTAACACGAAATATCGATCGTGCGCAAGAACTGTTGCTTGCCGGTCTCGTGAAACGGCTTGATCCCGGACTCGTCGTACGCCGCAAACGCGATCGAGTGAACCAGTCCGTCAATTTTCGGGTGCTTGGCCGCGATTTGATCGCGCACCGCATCGATTTGGTCTTCAAACTCAACATCGCAAACGTAAACTTCGCGACCCGCCATCAAACGCTCGAGCGTTTCCAAACGCTCTGGGCTTCGCACGACGTAGACAACTTTCGCGCCCCCTTCTTCGAGCGTTTTGCCAATATGCCACGCCACGCTCTTTTTATTAGCCACGCCAAACACGACGACGGTTTTGCCACTGAGTTTTAGAAAATCCAAAGGTGCCTCTTTTCAATTTAGCGATACATTCGGCAAAGGCGACAGCCATGACGTCAAGCGTTTGCAACGGTACAGGTAAACGACAGGCGAGCAGCGGTCTTGCCGTTCACCTTCGCTTGGCCAGTCAAATAGTAGGCGGTAGAAACCACGTCATCCAGTTTGACATGCATCTCGATCGAGTCACCCGGTTTGACCATGTTCTTAAATTTCACGTCTGACATCCGAGTCAACACGGGCACGCCTGCGGAGTTCGCTTGCTTCATCACGTCGGCCAACAAAACCGCTCCCGACTGAACCACACACTCGCACAAGATGACTCCCGGCACCAGTGGCTGATCAGGATAGTGCCCCTGAAAGAAATACTCCTCGGGACGAAACGACTTTTTGCATACGATCGCTTTTTCTTCCATCGAAACGATCTCATCCACCAGCAGCATGGGGGCGCGATGAGGAATGGCGGCGTGAATCTGTTCGAGTGTCATAAGGGCTTTCGGTTACGAGTCAATCAGTTGAGTCAGTCAAACGAGCCAAGCAGCAATGCCGTCAATCCTCCAACCGGCAAATAAGACTCATCGATGGTTTGTTTCAGCTTGCAGAAACGGGCGACGTCGAGGCCGACGAACTGATGTAGTTGATCACGTCGTTGGCAACGATAACTCCGTAGTTGATCGTTCCTAACCAGCCCGACATGATGATGCCGCAACTTCCGGCATGGTACAGACCCGGAACTTGATCGGGCAAGGCTCGGCTAACCGTCAGGCCTTCGAACTTGGTACCGAAGGAAGCCCCGTCCAAATGTTTTGTATAGTGCTCAAACGTCAACGGAGTCGCTGCTTCGGCGTGAACAATCCTCTCGCGAGCGTTTGGCACATACTTTTCTAACGCGTCGAGCGTCGTCTCGACCAAGTCCGCTTTGCTGGCCTCGTATTCCTCTTTGGACAATCCGGACCAGTCTTCGTACCGAGCGTTGGTACTGGAAACGATCAGCGTACGCCCCTTTCCTTCGGGCCGCGTGTCCGGATAGTAAAACGAGAACGTGCGACTAGTAATGTCACGACTAAGTAACAGATCCGTTTGAAATCGATCGGCCGTGCTGCTAAACAGCAAATCTCCGGTCTCACGAGGCACCGTGTCGTCCGGGTGCATCGCCATATAAACCTGCGTGCTAGAGTTATTCAGTCGAACCGCTTTGGCGTCATCGATAAAGCCTTGGTCAAATTTATCTTCACCAATCAACTTGAAGATCGTCGATCGCAAGTTCGCATTGCTGACCACCGTCTTGGCTTTGATGGTACGGCCATTGATCACGACCGATTGGACTCCGTCGGTGCCAACGTTGATCGCTTCCACATCACAATTGATTCGAACATCAACTCCGTTGGCCTTCATCTCCTTTTCCATCGCCTTGACCAGTTTGTCGGTTCCACCTTGGAACACAAACACACCCTTGGACATAAAATTGGAGAAAACAATGCCGTAGGTAATCGCGGGATCTTCCAAGGTCGATCCGTTGGCGTAAGTGATCGGCTCCATCAGCAACCGAACCACGTCCTCGCGACCGGGGAAGAATTTCTCGAACAGTTCGCCCGTCGTTAGCGATTGGTCGTCGTAGAAGTTCATCCCACGAGCCATATCGAAGAACTCGTTGACCTTTTGTTCCTCAATGCCGAACTGGCTGACCAACAGCTGAGTAAAATCTTTGCGATCGAACGACGTCGTCAGCGAGAACATCGGGTTGTCGAACCGAACGCCCTCCAACTGCACGATCGAGTCGGCAATCTCTTTGGACCAGTATCGCCGGCAGCTTTTGACCATGCCGTGCGGAAACCCATGCAGCGAGATATCAAAAATGTGCCCGCCGGGCCGTTTGAACCAAGTCGCCAGCCCACCCAGTTTGTAGTGCTGTTCGGCCAGCATGACCTTCATGCCATCGCGAGCCAAAATGTTGGCGGCGGTCAGTCCACCCAGACCGCTACCGATCACGACCACGTCGTACTCGTCCGCCGCACCTTTGAGAAAATCTTTGGGCATACACCACAACCTGAAAAACGTTCCAATCGTCGAGCAAACAGGATACGAAAACGAGCGCCCAAACTCAACGGTGCAGAGACCCGCGCCCCGACTAGCTTACCGGATGAACAAAACTCAAATGCATGGCGCAGTGCCGACAGCTCAGGCTTAGGTTCTGTGCGTGCGAAATTTCCCCAAAAACGGGATGTTTCTCCAGAGGCCCGTTCGTGTCGTAGTTTTGAACGGCTTCTTTAAAGTATGCCAGCGATTGCTGGACATCAAACTCTTGGTCCGGCCAGAAATAGTCCTCGGATGCTTTGGGCAGCTTAAAGCCCGGCTTGAGCGGTTTGTCGTTTATCAGCATGGATCGGAACAAAGCCGTCATCAACTTCATGTACCAAGGGATCGGTGGTGGTTGCACTCGACCGGCCGACATGTCCAACGACAGCGCCAGATGGTGAATAATTTGCCCGAAAGAGTGCTTTCCCGTCACCCGAACCTCTCCAGCAGCCAGTCGCTCGATATCCGCCACCGCCTGACTAAG
>CAZLYM010000303.1:0-3752 GCA_964563475.1 uncultured Pirellulaceae bacterium | reverse complement strand
CCGGTCGGATACTCAGCCCAAGTCTTAGGCGTTTCGTAGACGCGGACTTTTTCAAGCTTCGCGTCACCAAATTGGTCGTCCAACCAGCCGTGAATGGCGATCGCGATATTCTCCACCGTTGGGTTAACCGTTTTGAAATACGGTTCGTCGATGTTCAGATTCTTGTGGTCTAGACGATCGATCAACAAACGATTCACGGTCGATTCAAAATCGTCCATGTTGATTACTTCTCCGCCCGGTCCAACGTCGGCCCGACCCACCGTGACCGCCACGACATAATTGTGCCCGTGGCCTCCCGGCAAATTACACTTGCCGAAAATCTCGCGATTCTGCTCAGCGGTTAGCTCATCACAGTGCAACCGATGGGCTGCGGAAAACTCAAACTGTTCGGTCAATAAAATCATCGGATTGTTTTCCAAGGTAATTCGCCACGTGACAAACGGAGACACATCCAACTCCAACGCAATCAGATTCGCCGGGTGTTGCCAGAGTTCTCCGCATTGGCCGGCCACCGTCCAAAGAAACGACTCGGCCGTCAGCTCCTGCGAACCGCTCTGCCTAATCGTTTCCGCCACAGCATCCCGGAGCAGTTTATCCAGAATTTTGATGTTACACAGATAACCCGTCTGTGGATCGATCGAGCCCTCGACGGTGCATCGCAGGCATAACCGCGGCACCAACCGATTCGTCGCCGGTCCTCCCACCCACGAATTCACCGGCTTCTGGCCCGTGAACTGGTCCGAAGGAACAAGAGCAAATCGAATTTCGCGTGAGACTCGAATCATATACCGAAATCGATAGCGAGGATGAAGAAGGTTGAAGTGCTTGTGCCAAGCCGCTGATTGTATTCGAAATTAGACCGCGTCAGTTTGAGCCGTCACGTGAAAGTGACCGCCACTTGGATATTTTTCAGGGCTGGCCACGCAGCCCCATACGATTTCTGCGACCGTATCCGGGGAAACACACTGATCCGAGGGGAAATCTGGAAACAGGCCCCGCAGCAACGGTGTCTCGACTGCGCCGGGCCGAACCGAACAGACTCGCGTGCCCTGCCCTTCACCTTCGGTCGCCAGCGCCTCGGTCAGCAAATCGATCCAGGCCTTGCTGGCTCCGTACAGACTGAAGCCCGGAAAAGGATCAACCGCCGACAGCGAAGAAACGTTGACGATCGTCGCCGCCGTGTCGCGATCGGCACGTTGCTTTATTGATTTCCAAATCGCCTGAGTCAGATAGAAAACGCTGCGGATGTTGACATTGGTGGTCGCCTCGAAAGATTCGGGCTCGATGGCATCGAATTCGGCCAACGGAGCCAGCGCGGCATTGTTCACCAAAACATCGACTTGGCCGAAGCGATCGAGCGTTGCAGCGGCGAACGATTTCGCTTGCTCGACGTCAGCCAAATCTGCTTTCAGTTGAAAAGCTTTGTGAGCGTATCCGGCATCGAGTGACACTTGATCGATGATCTGCGCTGCGGCCGCAAGTTTTTTCTCATCCCGGCCACAAATCGCCAACTGATAACCTTCGGCCGCAAACCGTCGCGAAACAGCCAGCCCGATCCCACTGGAGCCGCCCGTAACCATGCAGACGGGCGAAGCTTGATTCGTAGTTGAGTCGTTCATGGAATCGGGGCGACGAAAATTCTGGTAAACATAAAACTGCCTGATCGCATAACAATCGGTTCCGGACACGCTTGTCTGGCAAGCGTGTCCAAATGGCGGCAGACTTGGGAACAGGTTTTAATCTCGTTCACCAGTTTAGCGAATTCGATCGCATTGAATCAGGGCGCACTCATTTTCTCTCACGGAAACCATGGAAATCGAACCCGCTGCCGATTTTCGCTGCCGTAAATAAACCAGTTCTTTACAACGTGGGCTTTAGGCAGCCGTTCGTCTCTTCACCGGGGCCGCCTCGGTTTGCAACCAAGAAGTAATCTTTTTAAGTTCACGACCCCATTCTTTGCCAATCCGTTTTTGACAAAATGCTTCGTACAGCAAGTCGAGTGTCTCCACCATTTGCCGAAGATTATCAATTCGCGCCAGCTGATCGCGCGAATCCAGTGACTCGTCGCCCAACTGCGAAATCCGGGCGGCGTTGATCGCAAACGTTTCCGCCTGCAGCGTGAAGTCAAACTGCAGATCGTTTCGCACCAAGGTCAGGCCACTTTTGCGTGGCAGCTTTCCCATGCGGACGGCCATGACCGCTTCTGGTAATTGCACCGGAGAGTCCGACGAGATCGTTTCTTTGCCATGTTCGCCGTGCGGGCAATCGAGACTCAACGACCGCGCGAACATGCCGCTGACCTCTGACCCATCTGAAAGTTCCAACACATCGGTCCCCGTGTCCCACAACTGCCACAGCCACAGCAGAAACTCGTTCCCCAAATAATCGTAGTTGTCATTCATTCCATTCCACCACACCACATGCGCTCCACCTTCGCTAGGCAAGAAATTGGTGGGAGACATTTCAAACAACGCGGAAGCACGCTCATGGTCAGCCGCATATTCGTCCGCCAACCAACCGGAAGTCATGCGCTGAAACTCAAGACCAAACGCTTTGGTAAGCAGACCCAGACATGCCTCGTTGGCTTTTTCACTAGCACTCCCCAGGAACAGCGTGCCGGTTCCCGCATCCCAAAGCACCGACGTCTCGCTCATGCGTTTGAAGCCGCCATCGGACGCCGCCGCAACGCATCGAGCCTCAACCGCTTCTTTCGCTTCTTCTCGCTGCGTCTTTGAGGGACGCTTGCCTTGGTTATCATTCATGATGCCCGCAAGCTCCATGGTCATCCATGCCTTTTTGATCGGCCCCGGGATTTGAACGGAGTCCATTCGGATCCCAAAGTGCATCGCATCGCCAATGATATTTTTTTCGAAATCAAAATCCGTATCAAAGATGTGAGCCCCTGCCACAAAGCCGAACTCAGGTTGCTCATACAGGTTGGATGCGGAAGTACCAATTTGATGCTTGGCCAAGATCGCCAAATGATCTTCGCCAAAACTGCCGGTCGGGTCCTCGGTAACGTGAAAACGCTCGAAAGAAGTACTTCCGGATAAAAATCCCATGCTGTTTGTTCCCTGTAAGACTGAAAGCAGTGCCTGCGATAGCAAAGTCCTATTTTCGGTTTCTCTCGAGCGAAACTTGATGCCTGTAATCCATCAAAATGGTGGGAAGTTGTGCCAGAGCACGCGATTTGGTAGTCAACGTGACGCCGGAATTGAAATTGTGTGAACATTTGTATAATATTTAAGGGTGAATCGAGAATCATTCTAGGACACCGATTTCCCAACCTCACGAGGCCTAAAAGTGTTGGAACAAACGCTCACGAAACGCCAGCAGACGATTTTCAAATACATCCGAAAGCAGATCCTTAAAAACGGATTTGGCCCGACGATCCGAGACATTCAGGACGAGATGGGTTTCAAATCGCCCAATGGTGTGGTCTGTCACTTGCGAGCCCTTGAGAGCAAGGGCTTGATTACGCGTCAAAGCCACAAATCGCGTTCGATTGTGCTGTCCGACGAGGCGAATGAAGAGCTTAGTGGATTGCCGCTGGCAGGTCGCGTCGCTGCGGGAGCACTAATGGAAGCGGTTGAACAGCACGAGCGAATTGACGTGGGCAAGATGTGGAAGCACAAGAGTAACTACGTGTTGGAAGTCGAGGGCGACTCGATGATTGACGCGAACATTCAGTCGGGCGACTATGTGGTGGTTCGCAAGCGTAACACCGCCAGCAAAGGCGACATCGTCGTGGC
>CAZLYM010000302.1:0-3887 GCA_964563475.1 uncultured Pirellulaceae bacterium | reverse complement strand
TTCCAACTGGAAGCTCAGTAGGAAATTGCATGCGTCATCATAACCCGTTGCGTCAGCGAGGGATCGGTCCCTCACTTACGTGTCGGATTGGGATTTGTTGGATCAGGACTTACGACAATCCATGCAATTTTCTATCACGCAATCGAATCGCAAGAATTAGTACGCGTTTTGTCGTGAGAAGACAACCATAAACGTCTTCAACAGGATCTTCATATCCAACCAGATTGACCACTCACGAATATAGCGATGGTCGAAGTGAATTCTCGCTTCCATCTTGTCAACGGTTTCCGTTTCTCCTCGGCAACCATTCACTTGGGCTAGGCCGGTTATCCCCGGCTTCACTTTGTGTCGAAGCATGTAGCCATCGATCTGCTTGCGATAGAACTCATTGTGAGCATTCGCGTGAGGCCGTGGGCCCACCATCGACATTTGTCCGAACAGCACGTTGAAGATTTGCGGCAATTCATCCAGAGACGATTTGCGTAATAATCCACCAATGGGTGTCAGGCGGTTGTCGTTCTTTTTCGCTTGAGTTACCACGGCTCCGTCTTCACACACTTTCATGCTGCGAAACTTCCATACGCGAATTTCACGCCCGTCCAAGCCGTATCGTAATTGCCTGAACAAAACTGGGCCTCGCGAGGTCAACTTTACCGCGATCGCAATCAGGAGCATCGGGATTGCGGAAACAAACAGAGCCACCGAAGCGATGACCAGATCAGCCATTCGCTTCATCACGCCATCGACGCCGTAAAACGGATTCTCGAAAACGCTAACCAGAGGAATGCCCTGCACATCGGTCCAGCGAGAGCTAAGCATCTGATAGATGAACAGGTCTGGGACAACGTAAACCGACGCGGTCGTGTCCGAAAGATCATGAATCAACTGACGGATTCGTTTCTCAGCTCGCATCGGCAACGTAATGAAAACAACCTGAACCTCACCATTTTTTGCCGCAGTCACCAATTTTCCCAACGTCCCCAGATCGACATCCAGCTCTGTCGGTAATTCGGACCTTCGACTCTGTGGACGGTCGTCGAAGTAGCCAAGAAATTTCAATCCAAGATCAGGAACTGCGTTAATACTCTGCACCACCTGAACTCCCAGATCGTTGATCCCCGCGACCGCGAAACCTCGGGTATTGATACCGGCAGCATTCATCGTCCGAATGTACCAACGACGAAGCGTACGAAACAGCAATGACAAAATCGGCGCACAGGTGAACCAGAACAGCAAACCGGCGGTAGAGATTTCGGTCGAATACTCAGTAAACCGGCCCAGACTGGCCAGCAGCAATACAGTGCCCATCCATGTCACCACGGTACATCCAGCCTCGCGGGCAAACGGTACGCCGTGCCATCGTCGATAGAGCCCCATTACTTCCGCCACGAATGTGTAAATCCCGAACGCAACAAGCGCGATCAAAATCGTTGACTTACTGTTGGTGGCAGGAAAACACAGGACCAACATGTAAAGGCCGACCGCGATCGACAACGCATCAGTTAGTTTGAGCAACGTCTGCTGGGAGGCGTCTTGATGGTGAAGCTGTTGTTGTTTGGGTTGATTTAATGACATAAGACAGCAATCATTCAGGGACAGGCGGGGGGTTCCTGAAGATATAGGTCGCTCTCAAGGCGAATCCTTGCCACGGCCAAACAAGAAGAATCGAACGAACGAATTTGCGCCGATCGTTTCAATTATGCGGGTTGCAGCGAATGCTACCCGACGTCGCTCAGGTCCAATGCGTGCCCATAGCGGGCAAAAACCAGCTGTCGCAGGCGAGCATGATCTTCCCGTTGCAGCTCCGGATCGTCGGCAACCAACTGCAATGCATCAGCTCGTGCGGCAACCAACAAGTCCACGTCGCGAACCAGGTCGGCAATCATCAATGGCGGAAATCCACTCTGATGAGTGCTGAACAAGTTTCCCGGACCACGAAGCTTCAGGTCCACCTCGGCTAGGTCAAAACCGCTGGACGTTTCGGCAAACGCAACAAGTCGCTCGTTTTCCTCCGCATCGTCATTGGTCGAAAACGCACACACGAAACCCGGATGCTTTCCTCGACTGACTCGTCCCCGCAACTGATGCAACTGCGAAAGCCCAAATCGTTCAGCCGACTCGATGGTCATAACAGTCGCGTTGGGAACATCGATTCCGACTTCTACTACTCCGGTGGCCACGACGGCTTGAGTTTTCCCGGACTTGAACCTCGCCATGACTTCATCTTTTTGCTCAGGAGATTGCCGACCGTGCAACACGTCTAGGCGAAACTCCTCCAACGGCCCGTTCGCCAGTGATTCGTACGTTTTCTCGGCACTGTTGAGCTGAGTGTTTTCATCCGACTGAACCAACGGAGCAACGATAAACGCCTGCCGACCCTCGCGTAATTTTTTGCGAACAAACTGCCACCATTGCTCACGCGCCGACTCCTTGCCAAGGTAAGTGTTCACCCGTTGGCCGATTCCCGATGTCCGATGCAACGTCGAAACGTCCAGATCTCCAAACAGTGTCATGGCCATCGTGCGTGGAATGGGTGTCGCCGTCATGACCAGATAATGTGGATCCTCGCCCGACTGCTTCAACGAAGCGCGTTGGCGGACCCCAAACTTGTGCTGTTCATCAATCACCACCAAGCCCGGCTTGTGAAAATTCAGCTTGGAAGCCACAACCGCCTGAGTCCCAACGACGATATCAATCTGGCCCGTTTCAATTTCGGATCGTAACTTTTTGCGTTCGGCGCCTTTCAAACTACCGATCCACAACCCCATTCGGACTCGGCTGTTCCCCAGCAAATGCTTCAGCGTGAAAAAATGCTGCCGCGCCAAAATTTCAGTAGGAGCCATGATGGCGGCTTGGTACCCTTGTGCCACCGCCAGCATCATCGCGCAGACGGCAACGGCGGTTTTTCCGCTGCCTACCTCGCCATGCAACAAACGGTTCATTGGAAAAGGCTGACTCATGTTGGCCGCGATCTCATTGAGAGCCGTTTGCTGGGACTCGGTCAACTCAAACGGCAGTCGCCCTAAAATGCGAGAGCGAATCTTGGGGGTCAGCTCCAGCGGCGGCGCCTTGAGCGCGATACGAGTTCGGTGCCGACGAACCGCCAACGCCAGCTGAAGAATCAACAGCTCCTGATAGACCAGTCTGCCGCGCGCCGCATCAATTTCGGACTGTGTTTTGGGCGAGTGAATCTGTTTGATGGCTGATGTGATGTCACACACATCAGCCCGCTGACGAAGCGAATCGGGGAACGCCTCTTGAACGAGGCCTGCAAAATCCTGCACGGCCTGATCCACAACGGCTCGCATTTGTGGCTGACTAATGCCGTCGGTCAATCGATAAACGGGCAACAGCTGGGAAGTTTCTTCGACGTCGACATCGTCGTCCACCCAAGTAACCTTTGGATGGTTCACCTGAAACCGGCCCGCGTGTAATTTCGCTTTTCCTCTGACCAAAACTCGCTGGCCCACCGAAAATCGCTTAGACATATAAGTTTGACCAAACCAAATCGCTTTGAAGTATTGATCTTCCTGTTGCAGCGTCACGGTAAGGATCTGGCGACCATTGGACGACATCCGGACATTCACGTCAAAAACGGTGCCCAGCAAATTGGCCAGTTGTTCATTTTCAAGCTCCACGATTTTGTGCAGCTGCGTGAAGTCTTCGTAGGAACGAGGAAAAAAGAATAGGAGATCTGCCGCCGTACGCAGGTTCAACTTTTCCAGAATCTGCGCGCGTTCGGGCCCGACCCCTTTGATAAATTGGATCAGCTGCGTCAGTTTTTGTTTCTGGTTGTCGGTGGTTTGTTCCGGCATAGCACCAATTTAACGCATAGACACGATGGCGCAGAGCCAGCCAGTGGCGAGAACTCGTTCCACGCTGGTTTT
>CAZLYM010000301.1:0-3918 GCA_964563475.1 uncultured Pirellulaceae bacterium | reverse complement strand
CGCGCAACAGGCAGGTTGGTCAGCCTGTGCCACGGGTGGCCCGTCGAGTATTCCCCAGAAGCTCGGCGGGCTTTTTTTGTGCTGCCCCTGCGACGCAAGATTTTCAAATATTGCCGGGCCTCGGCGAACGCCACTGCGCTAAAACATCTATGTTGATTTCAATAAGGTGGAAATTAATCAAGAAAGAACCACGAATAAACACCAATGGACACGAATGAAAATCGAGTTTTGGATTTGTATCCGTTAGTGTCCATTCGTGGTAAAAAAAGTAACAACCAAAAGACACAGGCAATAGAGTTTGCCGAGAAGTTTACAAGGATTTTGTGTTTTTTGTGCCTCTTTGTGGCAGCCGTAGATTTCAGTCTGCTTCGACAATCCGTGTGGCTCAGATCCAGAAGCTGAAATACAAGTACACTCCAAACGTCAGTCCCAGCACGATTAGGGTGGCGATCAAGTCGAACGCGTTCCAGCTTCTTCGAACTTCCGCGTGGTCAATTGAAGCATAGGTCAAACCGCGAATTTGTTCTTGGTTGGGCGGCGATGTCACATGAGAAACGGCCAGCACCAACGCCACGACGATCGCGAACAGGATGCCTGACATGTAGGTGAAATTGATGTTGCCGATGGAGGCCAGAATCGATGGTTCCGCTTGGCCACCACCATAAAATGTCTCGATCGTCAGCTTGCCCATTCCCAGAATGAATCCAATCACCAAGCCCGTGATCGCACCGGCGCTGTTGGTGCGAGGATAGAACAGCCCTAATAAGAAGACAGCCGTGATCGGTGGAGCCAGATAGCCTTGGACGTTTTGCAGGTATTTGTAGACTCCTTCGTTGCCGGCCAAGCGAGCCATAATCGGAATCCACAGCATGCCAAGAGCCACAATGGTCAGGGTCGCCATGCGTCCGACGAACACCAATTGCTTCTCTGATGCTTGCGGTTTGATCTTTTTGTAAACGTCCAGCGTAAACAGCGAAGCGCTACTGTTAAACAAGGACGAGAGCGAACTCATCAGCGCGGCGAGCATGCCTCCGATCACGAGTCCTCGCAATCCAAGCGGTAGCATGGTGGCGACCATCGTCGCGAACACTTGGTCGCCAAAGATTTTACCGTCCGCATTGACGGGGATTTGAATCACTCCCTTTTGGTGCAACGCGGATCCAATCAAGCCAGGGACTAAGAAGATCATCACCGGCCAGATTTTCAGAAATCCACCCCAGATGGTTCCTCGCCGCGCGGTTTGAAGGTTCCGTGCCGCCAATGTTCGCTGCACGATGTACTGATCGGTACACCAATACCAGATACCAATGATGGGCGACGCCATTAAAATTCCTAGCCATGGAAATCCGGGATCATCCAGCGGTCTCCACAACGCGTGCTTCGCAACATCGTTCGCTGCGAAGGATTGCAGTTCCGACCAGCCGCCCAGTTTGTCCAGTCCGATCCAAGTGATCATGGCGGATCCAATCAGCAGCACCACGGCTTGAGCACTATCGGTGTACAGAACCGCTCGTAGCCCGCCAAATACGGTGTAGATTCCTGTTAGAATCACGGTCGCGAAGGCGCCGATCCAAAACGCGTTTTCAGGAGTCCCGAACGTGTCGGGCAGCAGTGTCTTGAAAACGATGGCTCCGGCGTAAACGGTGACCGAGACCTTGGTCAGCACGTAGGCAGCGAGTGACACCAGCGATAGGATCCAGCGAGTCGTTGATCCGAATCGGCGTTCGAGAAATTCCGGCATCGTCGATACGCCGGATTTGTAGTAGAACGGCACGAAGACCCAGCCGAGCATGATCATCACCCACGCGTGCAATTCCCAGTGAGCCATCGCCATCCCGGTGCTGGCCCCTGCCCCGGCGAGACCCACGATGTGCTCGGACCCGATGTTCGAGGCGAACAGTGACGCTCCGATCGCGAACCAGCCGACGTTCCTGCCTGCCAGAAAGTAATCGTCGGTGGACTCGTTGCGTCGCGATGTCCAGTAAACGATGCCTAGCAAAATGAGAAAATACAGGGCGATAATCGCCCAATCCAGCATTCCCAGCATCGATTGCCCCATGGGTTAAAATGATCGTTTCCGTGTTCGGCTTGCGAGATTCCCATCGTAGCGTACCGCGACCAATGGCTCTATCGGCGGAGTTATTGTGCTTGGAGGTCAAAAAAGATCTCTTGGCAACACAATGGTAACAAAGGCGTAACATTGACTGACGAACATACTACACGTCGGGCGGCCACGCCATCTAGTGTTTGGCTGTTCCCGTTGACTGAAACACGCTTGGATCTGAGGAGTTTGAATATGTTCTATGAAAGTACATTTTGCGAGAGTATTTTTGGCCGATGGTGTGTGGCGATGGTCGCACTAACGATGTCGCTGCAGGTGGCTTCAGCTTGCGCCGCTGTCGATTCTCCGGCTGAGTTGCTGGAGCGGGCGATTTACCAGGAAGAAACGGTTGGCGACCTGAACAACGCGATAGAGGGATATCAAGAGATCGTGGCGGTCAGCTCGGCGTCGATTGACGTTGCGGCGGAGGCTCAATATCGCATCGGGGCGTGCCTTGCACTGCAAGGGAAAACGAAAGAGGCCAACGAGGCATTTGAGAAGGTTGCCGAGACTTACCCAGCCTCCAAAGCTTGGGTGGAAAAAGCGAAAGAGCAACTGGCAAAGTCCAACCGCTTGCTTCCGGTCCCATGGGGGGACGGTGACGAACTGCACATGCACATGAAATTATTGGGCGGCAAGCCGGCGGGCTATCAGGTTTATCGAGTCGCCAAAACGAAAGTCGATGGACAGGACTGCTGGGAATGTCAGAGTTGGCAGACTGTGACATTGAATAATGCTGGAGGGAAGAGTCGCGTTGTGGCCGATCTTGATTCGTTTGCTCCAATCGAAAGTCAATGGAGTCACAATATGTTGGGAACCGCATCAGGAGAATTTTCCAGCAGCGAGGTTGCCATCGAGTTGGTCGGCAGGGATGAAGTGAAGACATTGGAGTTGGATCCTCCGGTCTACGACAACGAACAGGCCGCTCAAGTGTTACGTCGGCTTCCTTTGGCAAAAGGCTACGAGGGCAAGATTGATATCGTTTCAACGCTGGGGCAGGCGCTGGTTCAACTCGATTTGAAAGTTGACGAGATTGAAACGGTCAAAGTTCCGGCAGGAAAGTATGAATGCTTCAAGCTGGAACTGAGCCTTGTTAATCAGACGTTTTGGATTTCGATGGGCGAAAAGCGCGAAATTGTGAAGTTCGAAGCCGGAGGCGTGGAGTCCGAGCTTGTTGAAGTCAGGCCATCAGACGCAAAACCAAAAACAATTGGTGGTGACCGTTTCTCGATGACGCTGCCTGAGGGTTGGCACGCTTACATCCCTGGCGATGCCGAAGACTTCGTCCATTTGATCGAGCCTGATAACTCAATCGGAATCGAACTACGCACCCGCAAGATAGAAAAAGCGAAAAAGAAGTTTGATTCCCCCGAGGCATCGCTGAAAGACTTCGTTGGTGACCTCAAGGAGAAACTGAAAAACGTAACTGCCAAAGCATCCGACATCAAAACAGTCACTATCGGTGGTCACCCGGCGGCGAAGGTTGAATATCAGTTTGACGGCAGCAACAAGAAGCGGGTGTACCAACGGAATGTGTTGGTTTACGGGGCGAAGTTTACGGTCGATTTGAAGTTCACTTGCCCTGCCGAAAACCTTGACTCGCAGCAAGCGAAGATGGATCAGTTGGTTGACTGTCTGAAGCTGGACTAAGAAAGATCGGACCTCTTTATAGCTGAGCCAAAATCGATGAAACGCGACCGCCTTGCTTTACCCATTCTCTTGCTCCTGCTGACGGTGTTAGTACCGTCTGCAGGCGTCATGTGGATGATGCGCGAGGCGGTTCGCAATGAACGGGCCGCAACGAACCAGCGATTGCT
>CAZLYM010000300.1:0-3919 GCA_964563475.1 uncultured Pirellulaceae bacterium | reverse complement strand
CTTCAGTCCGGGGTGTAGCCGAAGCTAACAAAAGTAGTGCCGGAGGCACGGCAGGCGGAAGCTCCCGTCACCTCATCCTTGCCATTCGGCTCATAATAAAAAAGCCCGGACAACTTAATGTTCTCCGGACTTGACTAACAGCATAACGTTCTTCGAACCTGCGACTATTCTCCTCGCAGCTTCAGGCCGGCTTGGTCCAGTTTCTCACGGACTTCGGTCAAGCTGGTCACGCCAAAGTTCTTGCACTCAAGCAAGTCATCCATTGACTTACGAACCAGTTCGCCGATCGTCGTCAGACCCAAACGCGTCATACACTTACGGGCGCGAACGGACAGGTTCAGATCAGACATCGGACGGTCGAGCAAGGCAAGTTTGTCCGGTGACAGGTTGCTGGTGTCGACCACATCGGTTTCGACTTCTTTTTCGTGGGCAAACTGTCCGATGGAGAGGCCCTTGTTAGCCATCATTTCACGGATTTCCACGAGCGAAGTTTCGCCAAAGTTTTTGCTGCCAAGCAATTCCCCTTCACTGACTTTGGACAGGTCACCCAGAGTCAGGATGCCCATCTTCTGTAGGCAGTTGCGGCTTCGAACGGAAAGCTCAAACTGTGCGATTGGAATGCTCATCACGCCGGCGATTTGCTGACGCTGCTTCTCGCGATCATGATCGTAATGCTCGTCCATCGACGCACAGGCATCGGCACGGTACAAAAGCGCCCGATCGTGAGTCGGGTACGATTCTAGGATGCGATCGTAGCACCGCGCCGCACGCTCGTACTGGTCATGGTCTTCGTACAACAAGCCAAGGTTCAACAGGGCTCCGACGTGAGCCGGGAACACCGCTGCCGCTCTTTGGTAAAGCTCGATTGCTTTTTCGTCGTTGCCACGTCGATCGTTTTCCAACGCCAGTCCGAACAAAGCGCCCGGATGATTGTCTTCCGCCTCAACGGCTCGCTCGTATAGTTTGTAAACTTCGTCAGGGTTGTCGCAAGTCGCTGCGATGGTGGCTCCACGCTGGAACAGGTATTCGGCGGTTTGCTCGACTGGACCAAACATGTTGTCCAAAATTCCCATCGCACCGGGCAGGTCCAACGCAAGTCGCTTTGCTTCGGCGACTGCCAGCATGCACAGGTCAGCGTTGTAGCCGGCCTTCTGAGCTGACTCGTAGCACTCTTGCGCTTTGTCTTGAGCGCCAAGGGCGAAGTGGCACTTGCCTTGGTAGAAATAGGCGAGTGCTCCCCCGTCAGCGTTGCCAAGGATCTCAATCGCTTCGGAATATCTTCCGAGCATGAACAGGCAGATGCCAAATCGTACGGCGGCGGCAGGGGTGCGATCGGTTTGCGATTCCAGTTCAGCAGTCACATCTTTCAGTTCACCCAACTGGCTGTAGTCATTGCAGACTCGCCGGCGAATGAACGAAATTTCGTTGGGACCGAATGAACTGTTGGAAAGCAGCAAATCTTTAAGCTCAAGTTCCGGTGCCTGGGCCATGAAAGGACTCCGTGGATAAAAAGTTGGGGGTTCTGTTGTTTGTGTGCGACCATGTCTCAGTCAAACCGCGTATTTTGACACCTTTTCGTCAATAAATCAACCGAACTCCAGTAGCGAGATGGTGCATTAGGTTTTTGATCGTAAACTCGGGCCGCAGAAATGAAAGAACCCCCTGAAAACGCCGGTTTTGGCGGTGAAAAGACAGACAACCCTCGGTCTTGCGGAGTTGGAATCGTCTGTAAGCCTGTGGTTATGGCCATGATCTAGGGAAGCACTGATTGCTCAAATCCGAACTTTGGCTCTCACGAGGCGCCCGAAAGGGATAAACGGCGGAGGTTTGGGGCTCGGTCACCGGTGGCCGGTATGACCGCAAGCCGACTGGAAAACAGTTTGGAACGTCGCACTTTGCATGTGAATCACCTAATTGCCAAGCAAGAAACACACACGACCGGCTACGAGTTGAGCCGAACGTTGCCGATGCTGCTGACCAAGATTGCACGTGGGATGCGTTCGGTGAATTTCTCCATCTGCTGATAGAAACTTCCCTCGCGACCCTCGGGTGGCAATTCAAATCCCAAAAAGACCAACGCGGCGTCTTTCGACTGCTTCCCGATGACGTGAACCGGTTGCTCGGACACGAACACCTCCGTCTCGACTTCGATTCGTGACTCGGTCGCCAGTGTTTCCAAGTGCTTGAGAACTTCCGTCTTTCCTTCTTCGTTGGGCACCACTCGCATTAATCGGATCGAGCGATTTCGCCACGCTCGATTTTGCTTGAGCAAGTGAGCCAGCATCAGCATCAGTTCCCCATTCTTATGGCCTCGCCACCAGACGTCGATCGTGCCCGGAGCGGCTCGATGAGGCGCAATCCCGTCATCGGTCAATCGCGCGATGACAATGTTTCGTCTCAGCGCGGCGATGATTCGCAGGGATGCGACCAGCGGTTCCGCCTTCGCCTCGGCGTCCGGCCATCCTAATAACAAGGTGTTGGGGCGAAGGGCTCCCAGTCCGCTGCACTGAACCAAGTACTCAATGCCCTCAGTTAAAGTTGGAGAGGCAACCACGTTGGGGAACGCCGTTAGCTGTTCATCTTGGATGAACTTTTCGAGTAGTTCTTCTTGGTTGGAGATTCGATCGATCCGATTTTCGACTTCGCCTTGAATCACCTGCCCTAGATTCAGAATGCCGTTTTCAGAAGTCAGCCAGTGTCCCAGCACGGCCAGATTCAGTCGGCTTCGGCCTCCTCCGCACATTGCCAACACGATCGGCCGCCAGTTCTTGGGGTGATAGAGCGATTGCTCAAGCCGCAGCAAGTTTTTCCGGGTTCGCTCAAACAGGAGTCCGCTGTTCAGATCGCCCCACTGGCTTTCAACCTGTTTGCGGTAAATGAAAAACCAAATAGCGCCCATCATCAGGATCGATAGAACTGCCCACGAAGGATTGATCAACAGCATGACCGTCCCACAGCCAATCGCTCCCAGCAGCGAGATGCTCCAGTGGCTGTAGCGAAACGTCGGCCGGTACGACGGATTCCGCGTGATTCCTTCATAGAACGTCGCCAAGTTGATGGTGCCATAGGTGATCATGAACGCCATCGTGATCAAGGGCGCAATGGTGTTCAGGTCGGCTGCCAGAATGCACAGCGTCGAAATGACAAACGTCAGAATCGTTGCGCGGCGCGGTTCCGAATTCGCGCCGCTACCGACACGGAACATGCCCAGCCGAGGAAAAATCGAATCACGTGCTAACGCTTGAAGAATCCGAGGAGCGCCCATCATGCTTCCCAAGGCACTCGATAGCGTTGCTGCGAAAACGCCCGCGGTAATCAGGACGGGCCACAGAGAAATATCACCAACGATCAACGTGTTGGTTTGCAGGATCTCGGGTGAGCTACAACCTGCCAAGAACAGACCCATTACCGCGTAGACGATTGCCGTAACGCCGATCGCCCACAGCGTGCCTGACGGAATACTTTTGCTGGGCTCTTTCAAGTCGCCGGACATGTTTGCACCGGCCATGATTCCCGTAACGGCCGGGAAGAACAAGGCAAACATCGTAAACATGCTTTCGTTGTTTCCGTAAGACGGTTTCATGTTTTGTGAAACGTTGATCCACGAAAACGAATCGACCGCGCCGCTGAAAAAAGAAAACAGTGAAAGCACCAGCGTGCCCAAGATGAAGTACTGAACTTTGATCGTCCAACCGGCTCCAATGTATACGCAGGCGAACACCACCGCGTTGGCCAGCACGGCCAGCAATTTAAACCAAGGCTCGGCATCGAGTATTGCGACTAGAGCTTCGGTGAAACCGATCACGTACATCGCAACGGAGATCGCCTGAGCGAAAAAGAAGACGATGCCGATGGCGCCACCGAATTCGACCCCAAGTGACCGGCTGATCAAAAAGTAGGCGCCGCCACCTTCGACTTT
>CAZLYM010000299.1:0-3950 GCA_964563475.1 uncultured Pirellulaceae bacterium | reverse complement strand
AAGTAGTCATCACGCTCCGCGTGATGTGTAAATTAAAAAAATCACACGGAGTGTGATGACTACACTGTCGCAACCACCTGATCCTCATGGCAAAAAAGAAACCTGCAAAATCGAAAAGTGATGCCCCCGACCAGCCGTCTTTTGAAGACTCGCTGGGATTGCTCCATGACGTCGTCGAGCAACTAGAAGACGGTCAGCTTTCGCTCAGCGACTCCCTGACGCAGTACGAACAGGGTGTAAAACACTTGAAAAACTGCCACGCCGCCCTCAAAGGTGCTCAACGCAAAATCGAGCTACTGGTGAAAATCGATAAAGACGGCAATCTGGTGACCCAAGACTTTGACGACTCGGCAACCGAAGAACTGGCGGGTGGAGCGGCTCGCCCAAGTGCCTCCAAACGCTCCGCCGGTACCGGCTCGCCCAAGAGCGGCAAAACGAAACGATCAGCCCAAGAACAGGAATTGGTGGACGAATTGGATCAGGAAACCGATCCGAATGGGGACTCATCAAGCCTGTTTTAACCTGTTGGTCGGAGCCAAACCGAGCTACAATGAAAGTCGGCTCAGGGCGGAAGGATCGCCCTTACGACCTGCGGCTTACGACTTGTGGATTAG
The DNA here is from genome assembly GCA_964563475.1 of uncultured Pirellulaceae bacterium. Taxonomy (GTDB): domain Bacteria; phylum Planctomycetota; class Planctomycetia; order Pirellulales; family Pirellulaceae; genus Mariniblastus. The sequence continues at coordinate 3,336 of CAZLYM010000299.1, read as the reverse complement.
TACATTACTCAATGGACATATTGTATCGTCGTTATTTCGCGGGCGATTTGAAGCTGAACTTGGTAATTTGTTTTTGGGCAAATCCTACCCAATGATTCATCTGCAACAGCAGCCATCGACCAGTGCGTCAATATGGCATTGTTACTGCGGTGATCACCATAGCGGTTTATACGTTAGACGTTAGTCACTAGGCGAGAGTCGGGATGAAGGATACCTAACAGCATACACATTACGTAGCGTTTTCGATCTGTCGACAGATAGCTTTCATCTCGCCTCCCGCCTTACGTTGCATCATTTTTTCTGACCACCGAGTTTCAGGTTCTCCATGACCGCTTCCGACACCGCTCTCTTTCCTCCGGAAATTGCTCCCGAGGTAACGCGTCTACGAAACCTGATCGAAACACGCCTCGACAGTTATACTCAGTTTGACGGCGAGTGCCCTGACAGCCTTCGCGACGCGATCCGTTATGCCTTGCTGGCTCCGGGCAAGCGAATTCGGCCTTTGCTGGTTTTGACGGCCGCGCGGATTTGCGGCGGCGATCTGGAAAACGCTCTACCGAGTGCCTGCGCAGTCGAAATGATTCATGCCTACTCCCTGATACATGACGACCTGCCAGCGATGGACGACGACAAAATCCGCCGAGGCCGACCGACCGTTCACATTCAATTTGACGAGGCAACCGCGATTCTCGCGGGAGACGCCCTGATTCCCTTGGCTCTCCAAGTCATCAGCAAAGACACTCAGCCGGCAGACGTCGCTGTTGAGTGTGTGGCCCGTCTGGCCGCTGCCGCTGGACCGTGCCATCTGGTGGGCGGACAAATGGATGATTTAAATTTCCAATATTCCCAAATCCGTGACGAACCGTTCGACACCAAACTGGAAGCGCTTGAAAGAATCCATCGCAGAAAGACGGGTTCCCTACTGGCCGTATCCTTGGAATTGGGTGCGATTTCCGCAGGCGCCAGCACTGAAGACCGTCAACGTTTGGTCGACTATGGGCGCCATTTGGGGCTCGCGTTTCAGATTGTGGACGACTTACTGGACCTTCGATCGACATCCGAAGACATGGGAAAACAAACAGGAAAAGACGCCGAACGGGGCAAGCTAACCTACCCGTCGGTGCTGGGCGAAGCCGAATCCGAAGCCCGTGCTCGCCAGATGGCGGCCGCGGCGATGGAAGCGGTCGAGCCATTCGGGGAAGCAGCTGCCTCATTGAATCTACTTGCTCAATTTGTTGTCGAGAGGACTCGTTGACTCATGGCGAATACGCCCAAAATTTTACCGACTTTAAAATCATCCAAGCAGCTCCACGACATGAAACTGTCGGAGCTAAAACAAGTCGCCGACGAAATCCGCGAAACGCTCTGTAATCTCCTCAGCATGCGCGCGGCGCACTTTGCTTCGAACCTTGGTGTGGTCGAGCTGACGCTGGCCTTGCACAGCACCTATGATTTTTTGCAAGACCGGCTGATCTGGGACACGGGTCATCAGATTTATCCGCAAAAACTGATCACCGGACGCTACGAGGAATTTCACACGATCCGCACCAAAGGCGGATTGATGGGCTACCCCAATCCAGCCGAGAGCGATTACGACCTGTTCGTGACCGGACACGCCGGCTGTAGTGTCTCGACCATGGTCGGCCTACGCAGTGGCGACGATCTGATGGGGCGAACCGACAATCACAGTGTTGCCGTGATCGGTGACGGCGCATTTCCATCAGGCATCGTGTTTGAAGCAATCAACAACGCCGCAGAACTAAACAGCAAAATGCTGGTCGTTCTCAACGACAACGAAATGTCCATTTGCCCTCGAGTAGGCGGCGTGGCGACCTACCTCGATCGTTTGCGTTCCAATCGAGTCTACACGGGCGTGAAAAATGAGATCGTGAAAACGCTCAGCAAGGTTCCTGTCCTTGGCGACCCAGCCGAACGACTGCTCTTCCAGATCAAGGAAGGCGTCAAAGCCGGTCTTCACGGCGGGATGATGTTCGAAGAGTTCGGCTTCAAGTACTTTGGCCCGATCGACGGACACGACATCGGCGTGATGAAAAAGTATTTGGAAATGGTTCGTGAGATCGACGGCCCCGTGCTACTTCACGTGATCACGAAGAAAGGGCATGGTTTCCAACCGGCCGCTGAAGATCCGGTTTACTTCCACACGCCGCCAGCGTTCTCAACCGACGACGAAGGTAACCCGATCCCGAAATCAAAGTCCGGCTCGAAAGCGTACACCGATCACGCACGAGACGCGATTGCGGACCAGATGCGACACAATGAAAAGGTGACCGTCATCACGGCCGCGATGTGCCAAGGTAACAAACTGGAACCCGTTCGCGAAGAATTTCCCGATCGGTTCTTTGATGTGGGAATCTGTGAATCACACGCCGTTGCGTTTGCGGCAGGACAGGCCAAAGCCGGCATGCGTCCGATCGTTGACATTTACAGTACCTTCCTACAACGCAGCTACGACCAGATCTTCCAAGAGGTCTGTCTGCAAGGACTGCCGGTCACCTTCATGCTCGACCGGGCAGGGCTAACAGCCAACGATGGACCGACTCATCATGGAACGTTTGACTACGGTTATCAACGCATGTTCCCAAACATGGTGGTCATGGCCCCTGGTGATGCTAATGACCTAGGGGCGATGCTGGACTTTTCGCTTCAGCACGATGTTGCCTGCTCAATTCGCTACCCCAAAACAGCCGCCGCCGAAATCAAACGCGAACTCCAACCGATTGAGTTGGGAAAATCCGAAACGCTTCGGTCAGGAACTGACGGCACAATCATCGTCTGCGGCACTCCTCTGGAAGCAGCGCTGGCTGCCGCCCAAGAACTCGCCGACGAAGGACTCGATGTCTCCGTCATCAATGCTCGGTTCGTCAAACCACTCGACACCGACATGATCCGCAACGCGATCGACAACACCAACTTTGTCATCACCGTCGAAGAAGCCATGCTACAAGGCGGTTTCGGTAGTGCCGTGCTGGAAGCTGCGAACGAGCTCGGCCTAGACACTCGCAAAGTGCATCGAATCGGAATCCCAGACGAATTTGTTCAGCACGCCGATCGACACGAAGTGCTAGGCGATTTGAAACTGGATGCCGCCGGAATTGCGGAGACATGCCGTGAAGTGGCGTCTGAGTTGAAACTGAAAACCACCGAGCCCGCCTGAAATTGGCGTGCGACGCTGTACCACGCTATCCGCTGGAAGTAAACGACAATGTGCAGGAAAAAATTCTCAAACGGTTAGCCATGTCCGATTCAACTCACTCTGCAAAACGGCCCCGGGCTCTGATCCTTGGGTCGGGCGATCGCAAACCGGAACTGATCCCG
>CAZLYM010000298.1:0-3967 GCA_964563475.1 uncultured Pirellulaceae bacterium | reverse complement strand
ACAACTCGCTGGCAAGCCCGCGACCGTCCATGTTGGATTGCCCGGCAAGCAAGTAAACGTCGTAGTTTTCACCAACGCACACCGACGGGGCCACAAATGCTAGGGCCGCGACGCATACGCACCCCAGAACTACTTGGGAAGATAATGTTGAAATAGTCCGCAGCATTTCGATTTCTCGATTCTGTTTAGTTTTTTACCGGATTCAGATTCAAATCACTCGCGAAGTACTAACGACAGGATATGTCCGCTGAGTAACTTATTGATCCGCAAGTCCTAACTCCAATGCGATCGCCCAAGACCGCTTCGTCAGTTTTTATTTGTCCAAGCCGGGCAGTTGCCATCTTTTGAATGGGTGCGTTTCATGCTCGTCACGCATGATCTGGGCCATGCGTTTGACGACGTCCGGGTTGCTGGCAGCAACGTCGTTCTCTTCCGCGATATCGGTAGACAGATCATAGAGCTCGATATTCCCGTCGAGACCATCGAGCCGATAGCCTTTCCATTTGCCCAAATGAACCGCTTGCTGTTTTGCTCGTTCGTAGAACTCCCAGTAAAGGAACTCTCGCTTCACCTGTTTTGCCGGTTCGTTTTTGAGGGTTGGCAGAATGGAAATACCATCCATCTGATCCGACTTGGGAAGACCACCCGCATCTGCCAACGTCGGCATCAGATCGTATTGCGTTGTCCATTGATCGGTCGTGGAACCGGCGGGGATTGTGCCTGGCCAATACGCGATCATGGGGACTCGAATCCCGCCCTCATACAAATAGCGCTTGAACATGCGAAAGGGACCATTGCCGTCCCAAGTGTCAGTACGCTTGTAGTAGCTGTCCTCGTCGCCATTGTCGGAGGTCCAGATCACGATCGTTTTCTTGTCCAGTTCCAGCTTCTCGAGCGCATCGAGAATCCGGCCCACGTTGCGGTCATGGTGAGTCATCAACGCCGCGTAAAGCTGCTCCAGTTTGGTCAGTCCGAGTTTGTCGTAGCCTTCAAGCGAAGGAACCCACAGTCCATTGAATGGAACTGTTGATGCATCGCCGTGCGGAACGGTGCTCGCAAAATACACAAAGAAAGGCTTTTCTTTGTTCTCGGTCATGAAGTCGATGATCTTGTCGGTGTACAAGTCCTCCGAAAAGACACCATGTTCGCCAAGGACAGGGACATGCTTTTTGATCTTCTTCGGATGGTTTTCCGGAATCGGTTTTCTGACGCCGTTTTCCCAGATGTAGGAGTTGTAAAAGCTGCGGCAGTCAACATGGCCAAGGTAGCCTATCCAGTAATCCCAACCGGTATGAGTAATTACTTCAGGCTTGTGAGACCCACCCATGCTTAACTTACCGAAACCTGCTGTGGTGTATCCTGCTTGTCGCGCAACTTCTCCCAGCAAGGGGTAGGCGGGTGGCCATTTCGCAACTGGTTTGCCACCGTGGTTGGCGCGCCATGCGGCGTGGCCTCCATGCTTTCCGGTGAGTAGGCTGCAGCGCGACGGGCCGCAGACTGCGTTGCCGGCATAAGCTCTATTGAATTTCATCCCACCAGCGGCCAGCTTGTCAATGTTTGGCGTTTTGATGATTTTCATGCTGGCTTCGTCCATCTTGTAAGACGGAATCTTCCCAATCCCCCAGTCATCGGTGTTGATGTAGATTACGTTCGGCTGGTCCGCCATGGCAACTTTGACATGCCCCACGACAAGCACGGCCAACAGTAAACAAGCAAGCCTAAATCGACATTTTGTCACATTCATAGTGAGCTCAAAAAAGAGGGACAGGAAAACGGGATTGCATCTCGACCACCGTCGTTGCTTCAACGAAAGATGCCGTGAGGTGATGATGTTGCCGACTTGCCATCTCTAATCACTCATAGAGAGACAGAGTGAAAGCAGTCGCAAATTGTTGCAGGGTTAAATCTAGCCAGAAAACAATGTCCCACAAGCCAGTAATCGTTTGACTCCTGCTCTCTATTATCTTCTTAGGGATACGTTTGGGGGCAGGATCTTCCAGTGCTTGTGTTTCATAAATGTTGGATCAGCCACCACGACTGCCGCCGTTCCGCTGGGCGGCAGCCAGCATTTCACGGTCCTCCACCCCCGCCCGCCAAAGGGTTTAATCAGCCCTGTGTTCAAAAGGAATATGCGAGCATTTCCCCCGCGTAGTAGGGTTTTGTGCTGTATATGCTGACAAAAACAGGCCGTGAGGGGCCCATGAATTACTTTATTTGCTGAAATGCGGTCTTTTGTAGTTTAAGGCTCAAATAATTTTTGTTAAAATGCTCACTTTGAATTTATTACTTTTATTTGTTAGCGCAGGTGAGTCAAGTGTTTACAACGAAAAATTCAAGGACTGGTTTTACGCTCGTTGAGCTACTAGTCGTGATTGCCATCATTGGCATTCTTATTGGGATGTTATTGCCCGCAGTCCAGCAGGTCCGAGAAGCCGCTCGGCGAGTCCAATGTGCCAACAACATGCGGCAGATTGCTATCGCGAACCATAACTACGAATCGGCAAACGAACACTTTCCGCCCGGCTTTGTATTGGAAACCAACAGCAATGGCGACCCGATCGACAACCTCTGGAGTTGGAGTTCGCAAATTTTTCCTCAACTGGAACTAGGAGACCTTCATAACCTGCTGAACGTAGCGGACGGCACGCTAACGGCTGCAGCCAGTAACGCCGAGCCGGGACAGCTGGCAGCCATTCAAGGTAACTACCCAGTGTTTCGTTGCCCGTCTACTAACGCTCCCGAACTCAACGAGGAAGATGATCTTGGGGGAGTTCGCTACGGGGTTATCGACAACTCTGGAAATGATGTTGCGACTGCCGTCTCGAACTATGTTGGTGTGAACCACTCTTCGGCACCCAACGCATCGGACCACGTGCTGCTTGAAACTGAATCTGTGCGAAGCGCCAACGCCGGCGAAATACAACCTAACGGGATATTTTTTGACAACTCAGAGATTACTTTTAGGGACATCACTGACGGATCAAGCAATACGTTTATGCTCGGAGAGAGAGACTGGGAAATCAACAATCCGATTCCTGGAGCTGATAACCTTCGCGCAGCTGCTTCCAATCCGTTTGGCTTTAGTGCCCTACGCAGTGGCAGTAGCAATGGCGACAATGTAGTCCGAGTCATGGGCCGGGTTGTTTTGGCAACTGGATCGGGTGAGATTAACAGCACCTTTTTCCTGCATGCAGGCCGAGGATTCTCGAGTAGTCACCCGGGTGGTTTGAACATTGCCAACTGCGATGGATCAATTCAGTTTCTTCTCAATTCAACCCCGACCGGAGCGATTTTCTTCAATCGTGGCGGCCCCGTGGAGGATGTTGCTTTCCAAAGCCGTCTGGCGAGAAACGATGGCAATGTCGATGTAGATTTTTAATTCTGTTTAGAAATGCTCGAGCGAACTGCTCGAAATTCTAGGCCTTATATTCACAGGGATAAGGAATGATTTTGAATCGACGCTGGGGTGCTCCGTTTTGGTGGACGCCGATTTTCTTACTAGCCATGCTTGTTTCCGTAGGCTGCAAACCTAGCAGTGGGATTCCGCTGTCTGACGTCACCGGTTCCGTGACGATGGATGGCGCCCCCGCCATAGGTGCGGGCGTGCGTTTCAGCCCAAAGTCGGGCCAGCGAGCGTCTTCAGGTCAAGTTGGCCAAGACGGCAAGTATCGCTTAATTTTCACTCCCGATGAATTGGGAGCAGTCATCGGTGAACATGAGGTTATGGTCCAGTACAAAGGGAAAGTACTGACCAAGAGTGTTGTTGTTGAGGAAGCAAGCACATCAACGCTTGACCTTGAGCTGAATGAATTCGACACAAAGTAAAGCACGAGCAGTGTTTTACGTTCTCACAAAATGTCTTTGCCTCGCCGCTGATTTCGATCGATCTCAGCGGCGATTTTTTTGTTCAGCGGCGTGATCGCAAGGCCTCTTACTGATTGCTAAGGCGAGAGTTGGGGTATGCCAC
>CAZLYM010000297.1:0-4014 GCA_964563475.1 uncultured Pirellulaceae bacterium | reverse complement strand
CGATAGTTGCTTTGGATCAAGGAGACCATGTTCCGGTCTTTGTCGGCGACCGTTAGGTAGATGGTATCGCCGTCCGTGATCCCCACGTCGTAACGACTAGCCGCAGTCTGAGTAATCAGTTTCCGGCGGCTCTTGGCATACTCTTTGGAAATCAACCGCTCGACCGGTGACGCATAAAAATCCATATCGGCGTAGAGCCGTGCTCGGTCTTCAAAAGCCAGCTTTTTGGCTTCCACAAAATAGTGAATGTGATCGGCACTGCCGAACTTGATCGTTGAAAAGTCGTAACCCTCAAGAACATTCAGCATCTGCAAAGCGGCGATTCCTTGGCCATTGGGCGGCAACTCCCAAACTTCATAGCCTCGATAGTTCGTGGATACCGGTTCGACCCATTGGCTTTGATGAGTGGCAAGGTCGTTATACGACAAATAGCCGCCATGCTTTTTCATAAAGGCGTCGATCGTTTTGGCGATAGAGCCTTTGTAAAACTCATCGCGGCCCCCGCTCGCAATTTTCTCGAGAGTGGCCGCCAGCAGAGGGTTACGAAAGAGTTCGCCTTTCTTAGGAGCTCTACCATCACGCAAGAACGTTTCCTCGAATCCGGGGTAGCGTTTCAGGCCTGTGCTTCGGTTCCAGTAGTAGGCGATCAACTCAGAAACGGGAAACCCTTCTTTGGCATAGCCGATGGCGGGCGCTAAATTCTTAGCCATCGAAAGCTGGCCAAATTTTTCATGCAACTCAAACCATCCATCAACACAACCGGGAACAGAAACGGGTAGAGGCCCCAAAGGAGGAATCGATTTTCGATCACCCAGTTCCTCTTGTAGTTTTTCCACCGTGAGACTCTGGGGCGAGCGACCGCTGGCGTTCAGCCCATACAGTTTTTGGTCTTTCTCGATCCAAACGATTGCAAACAGATCACCACCGATCCCGTTTCCGGTCGGCTCCATCAAACCGAGCGTTGCGTTGGCGGCGATTGCTGCATCGATCGCATTGCCACCCGATTTGAGAATGTCCAATGCGACCTGAGTCGCCAACGGTTGGCTGGTCGCGGCAATCCCGCTGCGTGCGATCACTTCGCTGCGGGTCGCAAACGGTTTGCCGGTGATGCGATCTTGCCCGACCAAAGGTTGTGAGGCCAAAGATTGGGTGACAAGGAAAACGATGGTCAAAATCGCGTAGATACGCATGGGCAACTCTCTGTGTTTGTAGTCGCCCATGATGAGCGGGCACCAACCGGTTTTCGATCAGACAATAACTGTCTTTAAGGATACCCGATTTTAAATCCGCAAGGACTAAGGCCCCGGCGAGCCAGTGCCACATTCTTTCTAATCATTGTGCATCGTCAGGTGCGGATAAACACCTGCGATGCTGACGGGCTGTTCTTTGACGGGTTGCTCCTAGGCAGAGAGATCGCCTAGCAGCATTAGTAACACTGCGGCAACGGGTAGCCGACCCAAATCGTAGAACACTACAACTCACTTTCTTAATCGCAGCTGCCGGATCACCTTCGGCCCGTAATTTTTTCCATGTCGGCTATTTCTCCGCCATTGTATGTCATCAAGATCCGGAGTTCCTGGTTGCTGATTATTTGCTCGATCAACGAGTGACACGACCCATCACAGAAAGCAACGTTGATGCTGCCTGGCCAAACACCTCGACAAGCACCCAATAGATCTTGTACTTGGTCAATGTCGAGATCCGATGGCTTGGTCCACGGAACAGCATTTTCTTGATTGGCTTCAACAATCAGAATCGTATTTGATGCGCCGTCGATAATGTCGCCAAAGCCGATGGATCCCTCGTACGTTCCCCCGTCCGTATTTGGAGGAGCGAAAGCTCCCTTCTCTCCGGTCACCCCCAAGTAGATTGTGTATCCGGGTTCGAGTGCCAGATTTGGATTGAGGAAAATTTTTGGCATTTGCTCGATCAGCTGTCTGTTGTGAGCACTGTCCCACGGCTCATCAAGTTTGAACTGTTGGTAAAGTTGCTCCTGTTCAAAGAACGGTAACAGATGGACTCGCCAACTGAGTAGTTTTTCCCCTTTTTCATTCATCGAATAAGCAGGTGGAAAATTTTGGCGGGCTGACTCGAAATTCAAGCAGCCGAGAACCATTTGGCGCATGTTGTTAGCAGACATAACACGCCGGGATGCGGCTCGTGCTTGCTGGACTGCTGGTAGCAGCATTCCAACGCCAACGCCAGCAATTCCAATCGTAGTTAAACCGGGCGTCGTGTGGTGTTCGACAAAGTGAATGCCGTCGTCATTGCGATAGATACCTAAACGATCAGAGCTGACCCCGTTTGCAAGAATCTCGCCACTGGGGATGTCTGTGGAGATATCGAAATCGAAACCCGAATTGGCCAAGAATGGGGCGACCAGCGGTGTGAAAGAAGACAGCAGTTGCAGCCCCTTCGCGGTGTCGAAGTACTGAATCCCAAGCGGACGCCCCAAGCCTCCATTTTTCGCGTCGTCAAACAGGACCTGCAATTCGCTTTTTTCGATCAGCTTGCCCGAATCGCGTTTTGCTTTGCGGATGTGGGAAGTAATCGCACGGGGATTCATTCCAAAATAAAGGTAGTTTTCGGCCAGACAAAAGCATTGAGCTGTCGGCGCTCCGAAACCACCAGCCTTGGGAGAGACGGTGTAAATTTTGACGCCGCTGGATTCCTTGCTTTCGACGTTTAGGCCAAATGCGTCCGTTCCAAGTTGATCCATCAACTTCTCGAATTTCGGTCGCAGGTTTTCGGCGTCGCGGATCCCGATGCTTACTAGGGTGCTGGCAGTCGGATTGACGAGATCAAAAGAAGCGTGGGTTTGAATGAAACCTGTCAGATGGTTCTCAATCAATTGTTTAATCGTGATGTCGCCGACAAGCTGGGCAAGCATAAAATCAATTTGCTGCGCGCCACCAACGAGTGGGGTTTTTTCAAAGGCCGCCCAAAACTCTTTCACACTGAGATTGACTGCAAATGCTGAGTCGGTTCCGTCAGGGATTTGTTTCAGATCGTCGTCTGATAGTGGTTTACTGAACAGCGACAGCAGGCTGTTTTCGTTTTTCGGGCACTTCACGGTGGCGTGCGTGAGCATTTCATCGTTGCGAATTCCAACCGCACCTTCTATTCCGGTGATGTCGTTCAAACCCGTCGCTTCGACCATCTGCCACTGGCCAGGTTGTTGCTGCAGCGTGTTCCATAGTGGAGTAACGTTGACGTGCATCAATCCCCCAAGTCGGTCGACCGGGATGCGTTCTTGTAATTCGGTGGCCCATTTCGGGACGGGAGACTTGGCATTTTTGAAGAGCTCGTTGATCGAGTCTTCACCGATGCCAAACATAAAGAAGTTGCGATGAATGCCAAAAAGGATCTTTGGAAAATCGTCTTTGGGAGGAAACGCATAGAATTCGCTTTTGAAGATCTTTTCGCTGCTCAAATTTTCTTTCGAAGTGATTTCATCGATCACTTCTTTTATCATTCCTTCCTTTTCACCCAACTTGAGTAGCATCGCAAAGTTTTCAGGCGGTTTCTCAAGGTTTGCTAGGCTGGGAGCGTAGATGGCCCACGGTTGTTGCATCATCAGCCACGGCAACTCAGCCACCATTTTCTGGGCCATCTGGTCGTCGCCGCCAGTGGAGTTTGCTTCCCAGAATTTACTGATCGCCGATTTAAGCTTTGCAAACATCTGTTGCATTTCGGGCTGTGCCAGCCATTTCTCAGGGGCGGCACCGTCAGCATCGGGTTTGATGCTACCCGTCCAGCAAATCGCTAGATCGCACTTGTCGGGTAACGAACGTAAAACGATGTCTGGCTTTTGTGCGTTGGCAGGGCTTGCTGCCAGCGAGTAAGCGACCAATAAAATTGCCGAGACAATCCGAAAGAGGTTGAGCATCGCAGTTCTCCCAAAAGTATGCTTTAGAACGTTTGTTACTAAAGCATAACCCATTGGGAATTGTAAGCAACTCTGATTTGTTATCAGCAAACACGTTAGTGTTGGTTGGCAATTCTTGCGCACCT
>CAZLYM010000296.1:2574-4017 GCA_964563475.1 uncultured Pirellulaceae bacterium | reverse complement strand
CGAAAACCAGCTTCCCCTTACTCGCTCATGGGTGCCTGATACGGATTATCCGATTGAACAGGTTCGCTCTGAACCACGCTTGCGGTTTCTCTATCGGCGACATCTTTCAATTCGGCTGCTGTCTCCAAAAAACGTTCAACGTCCTCCTCGTCACCAATCACTCGCATCGGCAGCAAATGAATCAGCGAATGAATAGTGCGAAATCCAATAAAATGGTCGTTCACCAGAAACCCACTCACATCATTCCAGTGAAGCAGTGACACGTAGTCTGTAGCCCCCATCACGATCCCGTCATGCCACAGCCTCGCACAGATCTCATCCGAGGGAAGCTTGAACAGACGAGTAACACGAAACCGAGATCGCAAGCGTGCGTAGAGCCAGATGATAAGAAACGGCATCAGGCAAATTACAATCGTTTCAATCAACCCCGGAAACGCGAGGCCCGCGCGAGCAAAGATCAACATCACGGTGACAAACAAAAGAATACGAAACAGGTTTTTCAACCACCGCATAAGCGTGTCACCTGAATTCTGCGGACCGTTGGATGCGTCGCTTTCGTATGGCTTGAGCTTCGAACCGATGATCTGATCTGCATCAGCAGAAGACATCTGATAGCGGTAGACGGGGAACTTACTCTCACTAAGAATGCGTTCCTCAAAGAGCGGCAGTGGAGGCGAATCGCCAGCCGGATGCTGCTGAATTTCTTCAAACAGGTTTCGCAATTCAGCCTGTTGATCGGGCGACAGCACACGCTTGGGCAGGATACTGCCGACGTCGTTTCGCCAGAACTGAAAGTCTTGCTTGGTTTCACGAGTCTCTTCAATTCGCTCCCACTTCCATTGCCCGATCGATTTGGAAGTTATTCTCGTCCCCACGTCACGATCGAACATGTCTACACGTTCACTTAACGGAAATCGAACCAAAGGCACGAAGTATCGGTACCCAGCCCAGATCAACATCAAGACTGTTGCCATGCTCATCCACAGCCCGGCGTAGGTCGATTGGTACACCCAGAGAATCAATGACGTTGGCAGCAGCGCCAACGCGATGACCAGATAACTGCGCCATTGAGACATCACGCCGGTTTTGTTCAACCGATGCCAACGGATGAAGTCGTTTCGAGTTTCCCGATATCGAATTTCCATTATCTGGCTCGTCGCTCCAACAAGTAGCGGACAAAGTCGATCAGGCCCGAGAACCGGAAACCGTCGTCAACATAGTGTTCGATGACATAGAATGCAAAGTAGTAAAATCGGCAGAAGCACCACACGCAAATTGCCAACAGAACAATGATTTGCCAATCAAATGTTCGGGCAACAATCAGACCGGCAGACACGAACCCTGCGATCAGGAACAAAAATCCTTTCAGATAAATCGCGTTCGGGTTTTTAAGATCGGCCACTGAAAGCCCCAACTAATACTTGGGCATTACATTTGGGAGGT
>CAZLYM010000296.1:0-2474 GCA_964563475.1 uncultured Pirellulaceae bacterium | reverse complement strand
CTACTTTGACTTACCATCACGCGGAACGTGATGGCTACTTTGAACTTAACTCGTGCACAATGTCGACCAGTGCGATTGCGTTGTCGACAGGAGTCTGAGGCAGGATACCATGGCCAAGATTGAAAATGTGTCCGGGGCGACCCGCTGCCTGATCCAGCACGAACTTGGCTTGCTTGCGGATCTCATCCGGATTGGTCAACAGTACGGTTTGATCCAAGTTCCCTTGCACTGACATATCATACCCTACCGTCTGCCAAGCATCGTCCAGCCGAGTCCGCCAATCAATCCCGACGACACTCGCACGAGTATCCGCCAACAGTGGCAGCAAGGCCGGATTGCCGGTGGCAAAATTGATCACCGGAACGCCTCGCGGAATGCTGGCGATGATCTGCTGGACGTATGGATGCACAAACTGGCGATAGTCTTCAAAACTCAAGCAACCGGCCCAAGAATCGAACAACTGCAAACACTGGGCACCCGCAGCGACTTGCCCATTCAAGTAAATTGAAATCGAGCTCGACAGATGCTGCATCAGCTGATCCCAAGCACCTCGGTCGCTATACATCAATGCCTTAGTGTTGGCGTAATTGCGACTGGCTCCACCTTCGATCATGTAACTGGCCAGCGTGAACGGGGCTCCCGCAAAGCCGATCAACGGCATGTCCGCTGGCAGGTCGTTCCGCGTCTGCGAAACGGTATCCATCACAAACTGCAATTCATCGTTGGACTCGAGCGGCTTGATGCGATCAACGTCGGCCGTGGTTCGCACGGGATTGTGAATCACCGGCCCATCGCCTTTGACAAATTCCAAGTCACAGCCCATCGGGACGAGAATTGGTAGCAGGTCCGAGAAGATGATCGCTGCATCGACGCCCAGTTTCTGCACCGCCGTACACATTACTTCACTGCACAACTGCGGGTTCGCACACAGATCCAGAAACGAAATCTTGTCGCGGACCGCGCGGTACTCGGACATGTACCTCCCTGCCTGTCGCATCATCCAGATCGGAGTCACGTCGGTTGGCTCGCCTCGGCAAGCCTTCATGAACGGACTGTTGTACCACGGTGCATTGACGTCAGTGCTGCTACTTGCCGGTCCGGACATGTTGACTCGTATTATATGTTTCTGTTGAAAGATTTTGCGAACTTCATCTAGTTTAAGCTCAGTTTCGGCAATCGTCGATTGCAGGGTGTCCGCTTCCGTTTGAAAATCCACCGGAACGCCGTGATCCAACAAGATCTCGGCCGGCTCAACCCCCGAAGTCAAGACAACGTGGCGGTCAAGCAGATGGCTGGTCAAACGGGCTCGACCAAACTGTTTGGCCAAAAAGCAGAATTCGGCGGCCGCTTGGGCATCGGCAAAAAGAATGGAATCAAATTCGTTTGCATCAATTCGCTCGAACAAATCCTTGACCGCGTTGGTGTTGCCGGGAACCTGCATCGCAAAGACTGGAACTCGAAAAACACTTGCCCCTCGCGCTTCCAAACCGGCGGTGATGCTGTGGATGTGCGACGATTGCTCCAGAGCCACGTTTAAGTTGGTGACTTTCGCGTGATGGTCGACCGCAATCAAAACGTCTCGCCAAGTCGAATTCGAATCCAACGCGACGGTCGGCGACACCTCGAGTTCTCGCAACGCGTCGGCCGCTGCGGGACTGCCCGCGATCGTGGTCGAGTCGGTCAGGCAATCGAGAAACCGTTGCTGGGGGATCGAGCGACCGATTTGCCGGACCAGTTGTCGCACTGCCACGCCAGTCATAAAAATGATGGTGTCCAAGCCACCTGTCATCAGCCGATTGGCAAACTCGTTGGCTGGAGCGTTGATCGTTCGGCCGCCGCCGTCGGTCGGCACACAGTTCAGCGGCCCCAGAGCCGTTAAACGAACTGAATTAGGACGCACCGAATCAGGTGCCGCTTGATCCAAAACGGTCGCATCCGCGTCGTTGGAAATCAAGACTCCGATTGAAAGTAGTTCTGGCGGGTTCATGCAGTTCAGCGTACTGCTTTGTGAGTGGCGTTAAGAGGGGGCATCCATCCGGTGTGATTCGACCCGAGCGATTTCTGTCGCTACAATGCCACAGCTGAGCCGGTATTTTGACCTTCACTCAGCATCGTCACATCAACTTCCACCATCTTTCCACGACTCCGTCAGAAGATTCCGATGACCAAATCGTTAACTTTGTATCAACAACTGGCGGCACGCTTGGAGACCGATGGCGTGCCGGCGACTCTGGATCTGCTGGAAACTCATTTTCGTCGCGAAAAAGATTTTTTCAGGCTGTTTGAAATCCTCAAACTCCGCTGCCGACACAAGCTTGGCCTGCCCATCATGCCGGGCATGTCGATGGAACACCTGAGCTCGAAACAGCAAAAAGAACTGGACGAGGGCCTGATTAATGCTTGTCAAACTGTCGGAACGCTGTTGTTTCGCGAAGGAAATCTTGAGCATGGCTGGGCATACTTGCAGCCGGTCG
>CAZLYM010000295.1:0-4047 GCA_964563475.1 uncultured Pirellulaceae bacterium | reverse complement strand
GGAATCGTCATCGTGAATACGTCCGACGTCGAACTCGAACCCAAAAGCGGACAAGCCGTCATCGCATTGGTACGGTCAGAGGAAGCAGCCTCGGGCGAGTGATGTCGATCATTTTTCAAGTCGAGTCACATGCCGGAAAAAACGGCATGTGATTTCAATCACTCATGCCATGGTTCGCCGCGAGCGAATTGCTCTGCTCGAAGCTGGCATTTTTCAGCTAATTCGGTTGCACCCGCTTTGGTGAAAATTTCTTTTGCCTGGTTCGCGATTTTTTCAGCGTCGGCGAATTGAGCGTTTTCTGCGTAGGCGACTGAAAGCGTATCCAATAGATTCGGGTGCCGGAACTTCGTGCGTTGGCAGGCTTGCAACGCAAGCTTGAGCGCTTCGGGACCGTTGCGAAGGTCTGCATTCGAGTTGGTAGAAAGTATCCACGCGAGAGTATTGCTCGCGAGCAGATGGCTGGGCTGAGCGCGAAGGACAGCCCGATAATCTTTGATTGCCGCCTCAAGATCGTCTGTCTGTCGAGCCAATTCGGCACGTTGATAGAGCAGAGTGATATCGTTGGGCTTGAGGGTAAGTGCTTGTTGGGTAACGGCAAGTGCTTTGCCTAACTGCTTTTCGCGGGTGTAGACCGATGCGAGACGTTGTCGGCTTCGCAGGTCATGTGGGAGCAAGGCCATCGCTTCTTGCAGGTGAGGAATTGCGGCGGCGGTCGCATTGGTTTCGTCAAGCAACATGCCGAGTGAAAAATGCCGATCGCCGATTTCCTTATCGGTTGCTCCCAACTGATCATTAAAACGAAGAGATGTCTCTAGGTAGGAAATTGCACCTGCGGCATCGTTGTGATCAACGAACTGTGACGTAATACGATTAAGGTTGGTGGACTGAGGTGGACTGCCCCATCGCCCGTCAAATGGGGTTGCCGCCGCCGCCCGCTTTTGCGGAAGAGCGTTGATTAATCGCAAGTCGGCGATCACCTGATCGGTGGATACGGGGCCACGATAAAAAGCATGCAGCATGCCGTCGGCGTCCACCAGAAAAGAGCTTGGTACGGGCAGGTCGAGCCAGCGATCCAGCAATCCTCGCTGAACAAAATCGAGTGCATTAATTTGTTCCGAAGTTGCCGAAGTCCACGGGTACGGAAAAGCAATGGACTCAATGAAATCGGCTGCTGAGCTATCGGACTTTTGCTTTGGGTCATCGACGCAGAGGGCATAAACGCCCAACCCAGCTTGTATGAAGCGATCCTGTTGCTCGGCCCATTCTTTTAGTTCAGTTTTACATGGCGCACACCAAGTCGCCCAGAGATTAACCAGACGCGGGAATTTGGAAGGCGGAAGGTTGAGATCCGGAAATGGCACTGGGTAGGTCAGGAAGACTCGCGCGACCGTCGACGAAGTGGGTAGAGAAAGAGGCTGATGAGTTAGGGTGGTAGCTTGTGGTGGCGTCCACACGGTTCCCGTGCCCTGACCTTGCTTAACGGTATAAAATTTGTCCACCTGCAATCCCTCGATGGCTTCGGTATCGCCGCCGGGCCAGTCGATGGTCAGCTTCTCGATGCGCTCGGCATCACCCAGTCCAACGTGGACCCAGCCACTGGATTGAGAAATAAAACCGTCGCCCGCACGGAAGCTGGTGATTTTGGGTGGCGCGTTTTTCAAAGTGACCGTGATGCGAGCACCGATCGCATCCGCGTTGGTGGTGCGTCCGTTACCCGATAGTTTTAAACCGATAAAGTGATTTGAGTGATCAGCCTGATTGCGCAACAGCCGAACGCGCGGCGCGGTTCGGTTGCTGATCCACACATCAGTCTTTCCATCAAAATCCCAATCGCTTAATGCGATCGCGCGACCGTCCTCGGGAAAGTCGAATCCGGATGCGGCAGAAATATCTGCGAACTGCCCGTTGCCGCAATTGAGCAGGGCGTTGTGACGCTCGTGGCCGCTGAACGAGTTGTCCTGTTTCATCAGACGAATCAACGAACGCCAGCCTTGGATATAAGTCTGAGCTTTCTCAGGGCCAACAACGATATCAGGTGATTGCGACACGACCTGCCGCCAATAAACACTTCACAAGTCGGCGGTGCTGGCGGTGCTGACAAACCCGTTGGCGACAAGCAAGTCCTCATAGCCGTCATTGTTGATGTCACAGAAACGTGAACCCCACGCCCAACGCCCAAACGTCACGCCGGCATCGACACTGATATCGTTGAATCCGTCGCCCGTGTTTTCAAACAGAGAGTTCCCGCGAGCGATATGTTGAACCGCGGCACGCAACGCTGAACTGGCTCCCGGCTTGAATTGCCGTTGATAGGAGATGCGATTGCCGGCGGCGGAGAACATGTTGGAAACATAGACATCCATTTTTCCATCGCGATTGGGATCGCCCCACGAAACAGACATACCGGCCGCTCCATCTTCGACACCGACGGCGGGAGCGACATCCGTAAAATGCCCGTCGTCGTTACGATAAAGATTGTTCCGACCGTAGTCGTTGGCCACGTAGAGATCGGGGTCTCCATCGTTGTCGTAATCTTCCCAACTGGCAGAAAAGCTGAACCGTCGATTGTTGGCATCCAGCCCCGCGGCTTGGGTCTGATCGGAAAACGCTCCCGTTCCGTCATTCTGCAGCAGCACACTTGCTCCGCCGTTGTTGGCATCGTGAAAAGGAATAGGATCTCCAAAATCGGTTTCCCGTTCGCCACGCGCAACGGGATTGTACCCGCACGCATAAATATCCAGATCGCCATCCAGATCGTAATCGGCCGCCGTGACAGAAAATGTCTGGGCTGGCAGTTTGACTTGACCCGCCAAGGTGAAATTTGCTCGCCCATCGTTTTTCATAACCAGTAGTTTCAATTCGGTGGTGACCAAGAGATCTCGGTCGCCATCATTGTCGACATCGATGATCAATGCCGACGCACAGTAGTCCAGCCAGTCGGCACCGCTGGCCGCAGAATGATCTTTCAGTGACCCATCGGCTTGGCGAAGAAACAAGCGGTTGGGAAGACCGCCTTCTTGTAGAACATAAAGATCGTCCAGTTGATCGCCATTCAAATCACCAAGGGCCAATCCATGATTGCTCGCCACATCGAGCCCAAGGTTGCGCGTCAAACGTGCTCGCCAATGATCGGTGCCAAATTGAAACTGGTCGGTCCACGCTTTTTCTTGGCCGAAGACGCTCGACGTCACGTCGGCAAACAA
The DNA here is from genome assembly GCA_964563475.1 of uncultured Pirellulaceae bacterium. Taxonomy (GTDB): domain Bacteria; phylum Planctomycetota; class Planctomycetia; order Pirellulales; family Pirellulaceae; genus Mariniblastus. The sequence goes on along the minus strand of CAZLYM010000295.1, from coordinate 844 downwards.
CCGGGGCTTACCCGATATCAGCACCTGTTGATATTTTGTCACCACTAGCTGAGTGATTTGCTTCGCATCGGGAGTCCAGGTGCATTGCCACGTTGCATTGACTTGATGTTGTTGACTGGACGAATGAGCCAACAGAGTTGCCTTGAGCTCGGAGACCACGTTGTCTTCCTGTGGCACAACGGAAACGATTTTAAGCTCGGTGTGATCGACGTTGTTGTGCAGGTGCTCACGAAAACTTTGAAGGGCGGCGATGACGGCTGTACTTCCGACCTCGGTGGGGTCGGTTGGCAGCGACGCCGCATTTTCGATTTCTAGGTTCCCGGAAGAATGCAGAAGATCGAACTCACTTGGGAAGAACGCTGTCGACTGGGCCGAGGGTGCGATCAGGGAATTTAAGTCGTCGGTCTGACCCGACTTGAGGTAGGCCTTGAGGTATTTGAGCTTGGCGGCAGCCTGCTCGCTGAATGCTTCGGTCCCCCAACCATCGGCTTTCGGATCCACTCGTCGATAGGCATCTGCAAGCACGGGGAAATAACTACGATCAGCAATAGGAATGGCAGTCGTATCTACCGTGGCTGTTTCGTTGTCAGGTGGGGAAGAGGCCTTAGGCCGTTCGTCAGCCTGATGCTGATACTGGTTTGTGCATGAAGTGAAGCCGGCCAGCAATAACGTCGCAAAAGTCAGGGCTCCCACGCGACTGCGATTCGTGCTTAGCGGATAAACCATAGCATTAGAAGCTTCAAGCAAACCATGAAAAAAAATCGCCTTGAACTTCACTGGAGTGTGAACCAAAGAGAGCATTCATATCGTCGCCAAACAAAGGCATCAAACAAAGGCATCAAAC
>CAZLYM010000294.1:0-4055 GCA_964563475.1 uncultured Pirellulaceae bacterium | reverse complement strand
GCAGCGGCAAGTTTACTTTTAGTGATTTTCATTCATGGGCTCCAAGAAGTGGATCAGGTTCATTGAAAATTTTCATAGTACGAATAACCGAACTGAGCATTAGTATAACCTGAGTCTCGTCTCGATAACAGTAATGCTTGAAAAAAAAGCCACATCTACGGATTGTTACAACTGTTTAACAAAACGCAGTTTTTCCAGGCATTTCCAGGCATTTCCAGGCATTTCCAGGCCTTTTCAGGCCTTTTCGCGGTGCAAGGATGGGTCGACCGCTGCAACCATGGCTGAAATATCCAGCTCCATCCCTAAAAACTCCGCAACCTGCCGGGCGACTTTTTCCGGATTTTCTATGGCGCTGGCATAGGGTATCGGTAGAAGGGGATTTCCATGAGACATGACGATTCGATTTGCCAACAGAACCTGCTGAAGAAAAGCCTCTTGCAGCTGTTGACCTTCTTTCTCAATATCAGCCCCCTGCTCACCCAAACGTCCAAGCATGCGATCTTGGGAAGACAGGATTTCTTTGATATCCCGCTGCATAAACACCACTCGATAACGTTCATCCTGAGGTAGAAAGGGGACCAATGGTGCAATCACTTTGATGACCTTGCCTCGGCAGTCCTTGACCCAGTTATTGTCGGCCGCCAGCCCTTTGACAGCGTCCGCTTCGAAATAGCCTTTAGGATTGTTTTCGTCTGGCTTTCGCTGATCGTCAGTGTAGATTTCCAGTCCAGCGGCCGCCAACATTTGCATCATCATCGAGGTTCCCGAACGAGGCAAACCGGAAACAACGATGATCTCCTCCTGGCTCATTCTTGACTCAGCGGTTTCCAGCTGCAGTGGATCCGAAAGTCGCGGTAGAATCCCGACTTCGGCGAGTATCTCGTAAGGCATTTTTGGCAACCTCTGTTCAAAGTCGAGATCTTCCAAAGGAGGAAACTCAATTCTTCCGGAAGCTTCTTTAATTAGCTCTTTATTATCGTTGGCCAAATTTCTCGCAGTACCTCGGTGCTCAATCGCCAACTCTGGTTCACCAACTGAGTCATAAATCGTGGCCAACACCTCATGGGCTTCCTGGAAATTGGGATTCTGTTTAAGCGCCGTCTTTAACGAACGGATCGCGCCGTCAACATCCCCGCTCCGGTTTAGTGCCCTTGCGTAAAAGTGGTGAGCGACTGGAAATCGATACTTCAAGCCGATGGCCCGTTTGCCATACTCCAGAGCCTTATTGACTTTGCCCCACTCAACATACGTACGGCACAGTCCCATCAGGCAGTTTGGATCCAGTTCGTCATGCTCCAAGCCTCGCATAAAGGCGGTTTCAGCATTTTCATACTGCTGCAAGCCCACGTACATATTGCCGACTTGAAACTGAAACATAGCATCAGGTAACTTCGTCAGTTTCGCCGCTTCAAGGCGTTCCAAAGCATGCTGGAAATCCCCCTCTGCGGCTGCAACGTTCGCAGACAAAAACTCCAGTATTTGCGGGCTCCCCTTAGCAATAGACCGGAGATGCTTAATCACCAAGAGCTCGCCTTCCTCGAATAGCTTTGGCTTGCCTTGGCCAGTGACCCGAGCCAAAGGAATCGCACCTTTGGCAGTGTTTTTTTCGTCATATTCTTTTAGTTTTTCCCAAGCAGCCTTTCGCTCTTCGGAGATTTCCATGATGCCTTTGAGCTTCTTTCGCGCGGCTTTAGAGGCCACCAGCCACCGCCCTTTAAGGTCTCCGATCAGCGCTTTCAGGTCGGCGGTGCGAGCAGTCGCTCGCAAACAATTGGCTAGTTGGATTCCAAAGCGAAATTCCAGCGAATTTTCCAGGTACAGTTTTTGTAACAACGGAATTGCTTCCCCATGCTTATCCTCATCCATGTACGCACGAGCCAAATTGTAGTCCAACTCGCGTTGACTATCAGCAATGGCCTTGCCGGCGTCATCGTCTGGGCGATCGATGTAGCCTAGGGCGACCAGTTGCTCCAGCGCGGCCTTGGAATCGGCCTCGCCAACCAACATGCCTTTAGGGTGCCGTCCATCGTTACCCTCCACGTCTTCCCAGCTGTCGATCCACTCGATTTCCGGTTTCTGCTCAAACACGTCCACCAATGGCTTTCCGTCCATATCCTCGGCGACGGGTAGCCCAAACAATGGCAATAACGTCGGGGTGATATCCAGCAGGCCAGCGCCGTGAATCAAATGATCCTGCCGGACACCCGGACCGTTTAGTACAAAAATTCCGTAGTCACGATGCTCAATGGCAGGACCGGCCGGTTCGTTTGGAAGGCTTTTGGGCCGGAGATGGTCTGGATGAAAACCATGATCGGAAATCAACATCACCGTCGTATCTTCATTCGTCAGTTCTATCAGACGCCCCAACATCATGTCGTGATAGATATACCCAGTTGTAACCACATGTTGATAGTGCCGAAACTCATCGTCAGTGACCTCCGGCTGCTGCGGTGGATGAAACTTCATGAATCCATGACAAAAATGGTCAATGGCGTCGTAGTAGATCGCAGCAAAATCCCACTCTTGGTTCTCCAACAAGTCAGTGGCAGTGGCATGGATCGTTGTGCACTCGGCCAACACTCTCATGACCCCAGCGACACGCCGATCAGTCGTTTGGTCAATGTCGGCTCCATCAGGCAAAAACGGCAAGATCTCTTCAGCAGTCATTTCCAAGGGATGCACACGAAACTCAGAAAGCTCAGACGTCAACTCTTCGGGATGCACGCATTTGTCCATCAGCCTCCATGGGTCACCAGGTTTGCGGGGAGCCTTGTGGAAAAAGTCGGATACCATCACGCCATCAATTGGCTCCGCCGGATGACTGGGCCACCAACCCACGACTAGTGAACGCAGGTCGTTCTGATTAAGAATGTTCCATATCGCCTTGCATTTCCGAGAGACGTTCGTCATGGGCTGTATACCCGTGCGAGCTGGATTGGGTTCGGAAAAACCATAGATACCGTGCTTGCTGGGACGCTTGCCGGTAGCGATCGAAGTCCACAGCATGGGAGACAATACAGGAGAAAGCGTTCGCAAGTTCCCCATCGTGCCACCTTCGACTAGCTTCTGGGTGTGAGGCATCAAGCCACGATCCATCAAGTCGTTGATGATTTTCCAGTCTGCAGCGTCCCAGCCGATCAGTAGAACTTTTTTTGAGTTAGGCATCTTTTTCCTAGGAAATAGCATTCGCTTAAATTAATAATCTGGCAGGAGTTTGAGGCCAAGTCGCACCAACCCTGCTCCCATGAAGCTCCCTAGTTTAGTCGGACAGATCGGACACCGCTATATTTCAGCAAGCCCAAAAACCTCAAGAGATAACTTTGCGTCCAGCCAATCGCTGTGAGAATCCAACCCAGATTTCAAGTACTGCGGATTTTAAGGATTGGCAGCCCAAGGTAAGGCAATTTAGGAATGACACATTCGTTTGATGACGTCGCTTTGCTCAAAGAGAATGAAAAGATATCACGGCTCAAACTCCGAAAAACGGTAAGAGCACGGGCAACGTCCGTTCCAAGACGAGTATAGAAACGAAACCAACGAAGCGCTAGGTTCGTTCCCTAGCGTCGAGCCAAACTGTAACCTGTGCTCTGAGCTACTGTCTCTTTAGGCCCTTGAGCGAAGCTGGCGTTCTCATAGATATCGTTGCACTTCAGACTTGAATTCACCCAGTACGCCATGCTAATCATGCTTGCCCTTGGCATGTCTGGCGGCCCTGTAAATCATCAGGAAAATGCCACTTGCGAGTACACCGAAGATCAGGCCGGCAAATGCGCCTAACATAGCTCCACCATACCACTGGAGCTGCCAACGAGGCTTGAGTAGTCCTAAAACAGCACCTATTAGCGTGAGGACAACGACTGAAGCAGCAATAAATTTAGCCTGAAATTTGTTATCGCTGCCGCGTAAATTAACACCTGTCACTGTGTCAGTAACGACGTTGTAGGCAGCCTTTCCAGTTGAGACGTTTTCAGGCGACGTTGATTCGAGCGAACTACTGGAAGATTGCGGTGAACTGTAGGGGTTGTCTGTCATTTCAGAAGCCTTAGCCTAAAAAA
>CAZLYM010000293.1:1611-4055 GCA_964563475.1 uncultured Pirellulaceae bacterium | reverse complement strand
GTACTCACCGTGAGAGTTGGAGCAAAAACGTCAAAGCCTTCAACTGTATCAACCCAATTATCAATAATACCAATCGCGGCATCTGAAAATGACCTGTCGCCTGAAGCAACCCATTTCATGGTCAAGACCCAAGCAGCAAACCCAGCGGTGTGCATAGCACCATTGTTAGTTACGAGAGTGGGTGGATTTGATGTGAAATTAGCATCTGGACCTTCATTTCTAGCTGCATTCCAACCCGTTATCCACGGCTCTTCCCCTGCCGCTATTTTCTCTCGGATAATTGTCAGATCTTCTTGAGTATGCCAACCGCCAGGATGAACCAACTGGGCATTAGCGGAACTCGACATTAGACCAACAGACAGGACGACAACAGCCATCCGTAGCCCCACACGACGCACAGCATCAAAACAACTATGTAATCTCAGGCTTACATTTTTCATATTGAATAATTTCAAGCTTCCGTTTTTCTAAGGTAGGCCAATCGCGTCACATACTTGAAAAGACCGAAGGCGACTGTCGTAAAACATATACTAGGATCGGAACATATACCTAAGTAAAAGTAGGATGTTAAGGTATTTTTGTCAAGATGAAAATAATTGTAATGAAACACACCGACCTGTCTGTTTAAGTAAGGAAACAACAGTGTCTGGCCTGAAATTGGCAAATCAAGCAAGTGTCTTTGGGCGCCCTTTTGACCTTAGTGTGAGCCCTAGCTCTTACCGCTTTGCGGTGCTTGACCACGTTTCAAGTTGAAATAGTCAGTATTCGATCTATCAGACAGCGTCTCACTATCGGCGTCGGTCATCACCTAGACTTGCAACCGATCCGACAAGGGACGGTGGAAAGGGTGGCACCTTGGAATCTTTGAGCCAAGGTTGAGAATCGAGTCGACATTTAATCGGACAGCACCCGAAAAGTCAGAAAAGTCATGTAGTGACTACGACACTTATTCTGGCCCCGCCCCCGTTTGCTCGGTTACGCCCGTTTGTTCAGTCTCAGCTTTTTTCCTCGCCTCAATCCGCCACTTTGTAAGGTCTGAAAACTCAGGCATGATGCCGTCATGTACGGATTTCGTGAAACGTGCAAAAGGCTTCACATATGAATCCTTGCCATTCGAAAAAGCCTTGGCTGCATCGATTAATTTGTCGGCAGTAGTGGTGGCGTTTTCCTTTTCACCAATCTTCCACTGAAGAATACTCAGACATACAAAGTGGTTTGGGCCAATGTATTCGTTACCGAATACGTAATCTGAGTAGGAATGGATCAGAGCTTTCTCGAAGTCCGCTTCATAGCTGCGACCTTTACCTCTGCCCAATCGCAGACTATTCATCGACACGAAAGTGTCTTTCGCCCAGCTTGCAGACATTTCGTTAAGAGCTTCAACAGCGGCTGGCCACTCTTCTTTAATAACTAAAACCCAAAGTTCCTCTGTGTGAATTTCAGGGTTTTCCGGATCGATAACTTTCAACTTCTCGATGTTCTCTGTCATCGTTTCAGTGTCGTTTTTGCGACGTGCCGAAAGGATGTTCGCAAGCAGCCGTTTGATTTTCCCCTCGTGAATTTGAGCGGCCAAAATTGTGGCGGCCGCTTTCTCCGCACCTTCATCGCCGGCAAGCATGGTCTCGACCAACTCGTCGGTAAGCCGTGAAGCCAGTGTTGATGCCAAGAGCTTTCCGTTGCGTACGATAAACGCATGAGGAATACCTTTGGCTCCTGCCGGTCTCATCCACTCAGCTTCGAAGGGACCGCCCTTACCCGTAAAGGCGACTGGGTAAGACATTCCATCGCCCTGCTTCTTGACGAATTCCTCGCATTCAGCCTTGTCATTCTCGTAGACACTCATGCCATAAATTCGCAGGCCCTTGTCGTAGTATTTCTTGTACAGATCATTCACATGGGGAATCATTCCGATGCAAGGACCGCACTTCGTAGACCAACACTCAAAGATGTAGACGTTTCCAGGTTCAAAAGATTCCGGCGGCTCGCCTTTGATCCACTCAGCTTGCCTAACAGGCGAAAGACTGACTTCCGAACCCGGGACCAGCCTGCGCGGCCTGCCCTTGGCAGATTCCGAACCCATTTCCGCAGAGGCAGTCTTTGGGCTTTCAGACTTAGGCGTTGACTTTAATGCAGATCCTTCGGCAGACTCTGCTTCTTGGGTGGACGACTTGTTGAGCTCCACGTTCGAAGCCGGTTCCTGACCAATGACTTGTGCCGGGTTTGAAAAGCCTGCAAGCGATACTGCGACGATTCCGGCAGTGAATAGTTTTTCGATTTTCATAAAATTTCCTTGGCAAACAAACGTGTCAGCAAACAAAGGTACCGCGAATTCAGAAATTACTTTTTGTTGGACGAGATTTTTACGGTTTCCTCGTCACCATTATAAATGAAAGTTGCATTAACCCAATCCCGAAAGCGACCTTTGGCATTTCGGAAGTTTGTAT
>CAZLYM010000293.1:0-1511 GCA_964563475.1 uncultured Pirellulaceae bacterium | reverse complement strand
AGTTTGTATTAGACGTAATTATGGTCACACCTTCCCTTTCGCGGCAACCAGCAAGCTCTTTCATCGCGAAGGGTTTGTGACCTTTTGAACAAGTCAAAGCTATTGTAAGGCGCCAGCTCACATTCAGACTAAGCGACTCGAGACCAGTTCCCCATAATTGGAAAAAACGAAGCTACGCCGTACGAAGCTACGCCGTTGTACCGCCAGATGGCAATTCCTGACGGGCAAACTAACGCATCTGAAGCGAATAGTGGTGTTCACGGAGAATGATTGTCCCGAGCACCGACTAAGCTTAGCGTTGCGAAATTGCGTCGACGATTGCTCGGACTTTCTTTTCGCTTGTCACCCGGCGAGCACCGCCAAACGAAACTTCGTTATTTGAATCTTGGACCACCGCACCAACGCAAGATTCGCTGGCACTGGCGTGCAGTTCTGAAACGCCGGTCCGTTGGACGATCTCCGCCACGTTTTCTCCAGCTACACCAGCACCCGCCAGAATTTTGATTCGTCCGTCTGCATGCTGGACCAGTGTCTGAATCAAGCCACTCCCAATCAGGGCAGACTGAGACTTTCCCGACGTCAACAATCGATCGAACCCAAGTTCGATCAATTGATCCAGCACATCGACGGGAGTTTCTGGTGAACTGGCAACATCAAACGCGCGATGAAACGTCGATTGGCGATCGCCGACAATGCTTAGGAGCTGTCGGTTTTGTTCTTTGTTGAGCGAGCCGTTGGGCCGAAGGCAGCCAAACACAAAACCGGCCACGCCTGCTTCGATCCCTGCGCTAATGTCGTCGATCATGACGCGAAGATCCTGTTCACCATAGACGAACGTCCCGTCGTGTGGGCGGATCATCATCATGACGGGCAAGCCGGTTTCCTCAATGCAACGACGAACAAGCCCCATGCTTGGCGTGGTTCCTCCAGCCGCTAGAGAGTTGCAGACTTCCAGTCGATCAGCACCACCAGCCTCGGCTGCCAAAGCTGATTCGATAGAGTCGATACAAATTTCAAGGATCATTGTTTGTCCACGTGATTTTTGGCTTTAAGGGAATCAAATAGAGTGCACCCTCGCGGGCGATGCTCCTGACTGGCACGACAGTCATCGCACACGAATTGGCTCAATCCCGAAGGTACTGCCGCCCGACCACAAGGGCAAACGGGATACACGATGTTCCTCGAACCGGGCCGCCTTGACGATTGGCGCTTGGCGATCGCCTGCGAAAGCACGATTATGACCGGTCAATGGCACCTTGGGCACAGCGACGGCGAGTTGGCGATTCACACGGCTTCGATCCATCCTTAGCGCTCGAGCCATCGGGTGCGGACAATCGCGAAGGTTTTCGGTTTTTGAGGCTTTATTCCCGTTCAATTTAAGATTTTTGTTGCTTCTGCTACGCATCCCACAAGTATCATAGTGACAAAGATGGCTCCGTTTCTTTCCTCGGAATTCATTGCCCTGAGCAATTTTTTCCAGCCAGTCCGCCGGCTCAGCCTTCTTCAAGAAG
>CAZLYM010000292.1:0-4068 GCA_964563475.1 uncultured Pirellulaceae bacterium | reverse complement strand
GACGGGATTAACGATACCGCTGGCCGAACAGGCGGCTTTGCCAATCTTGGGTATCCCGATGTTGCTCTAAATCCAAACGCAAATGCCTTGGCCACAGCTGCCGGTAATGCCGGCCTAGGTGGCGGCGCCGGCCGGTTTTCGCAAACGCCTTCTCCGGTTGGTTTTATGACATCTAGTGGTCCAGTCCCAAAAGGTGTTTTGAACTACCAGTTCAACTTTCATAATTCAACAGGCACAGACTTTGAAGATCTGATGGACACCGCGTACGACACTTGGACGCCTCAGTATGAAAACGATGGCATCAACCAGGATCCATCAAACGATACTACGTTCGCTCTGGGAGTTGACGGTGGAGATGATCCGTCCGATCCGTTTATTGATGAAGCTACCGACGGGATCGACAACGATACGGCAAATGGTCCTGATGGCTTCGCCGAACGTGAGACCATCCCGCCCTATCTGGAGCCTATCTGTGGCTTGAAAGTCACGTTCCGCATGGTCGAAAAGCAAACTGGCCAAGTGCGTCAGTCAAGCGTTGTCCAACGCTACGAGACACAATAAGGTCGATGACTCGATCCGATGAAAACGCCACCCCCCACGTGATCCGATTGCACGGACCGTGGGGAGGAAGCAAAGGCGGAATTCGGAATTCGGAATTCGGAAGCGATGCACCCGACAATCAGCGGGCTGATCGTGTGAAGGTGCCGCTGGACTTTGGCGATTGGCTAGAGCCCAGTTTTCGAGGCACCGTCGTGCTCGAACGAGCCTTCGGACTTCCGACCAATCTGGATGAAAACCAATCGGTTCAACTGGTGCTGCGAACCGGTTTGCAATCGCCCAGCTCCGTTTTGCTAAATGGCACATCACTGCCGACCTCTGCTTCGACTGTCTCCGATTCGGAGGATGGATGCAACGAGGCCTCACTGTACCGCCACGAAATCACCTCGCTATTACAGGCTCGAAATCGTTTGCGACTGACTTGGGTGATCGAATCCGAGCCCTTGGGCGGCTTGCTCTATGCCGCGATCGAAATCATGCAACGCTAGCATCAGGGCCTGTGGAACCGAGGGTTTGCCAACATTATCGGCATTGTCCCTACTAATTTCCCTTCTTCTGCCCGATTGGCCGACCGCAGGCTAATGCTGAGGCAACATGGATAACGATTGAAGTGACCAAGGGGAGGACCGCCCGTGCGGTCGTTCTTGCGCGCGACAAGCGGCGACGTTCAAATCGCTCAGCATCAGTGCGTTAGTTCCCTTGATAGAAATATCAACTTGGAAATGCTTGGCGTCTTGCTGATTGACGCCGGAACCTTCCGAAAGTCCTTCCTTGCAAACAACATTTTTTTAATCATCTTCTCGTAAGATTCAAAGCGAACGGACACGTTCTCCAATCAACAGACGTAAATTTCATGAGCAAATCATCCGAATTGTCGAATCCACGTCTTGATCACATTTTGCATACGCTGATCGAGCGTCGCAAAATGTGGCTGATCCCTGGCTGCGCTGCGCTGCTGTTGTCATGGATATACGTCAACTTTGTTCGGTCAGAAAGCTACACGGCTCGTCAGACGCTGATCGTCCGTGACGACCTGCTGGGACAATCGCTCAAGCCGGGTCAATTCGAGTCGCTGGACCTGATGAAGTCAGCTCAGGAAACCATCCTAGAAATTGCTCGTAAGCCACAAGTCGTCCGCAAAGCAATGCGGACCATCGGTCCGGCAAGAGTCGGTTTTTTCGGCGTCAGTGACTCGTGGCCAGATGACAAGACGATCGAAACCGTTCAAGGCTCGATCGAGTTGAGTGCTCCCAATGGTGCGGAATTTGGTCACACCGAAACGGTCCATCTGATTGCCAAGTCAGATTCTCGGGAACGCGCGGGGAAATTTGTGATGGCGCTACTCGATGAGATCAACATCAAAATCAACGAGGTACGCGAGCTCCGTCTGCGCAGTATGACCGACGAGCTAACACTGATTCGTGATTCAGCACAAAGCTCGCTGGCGGCTTCGGCGGAACAGTTGTCGGCCATGGAGCGCGAAATTGGAGCCGACTTGCCCACACTCCGTTCTCTGTCTGATCCTCAGTCCGGCGAAGGAGCCATGTCCCAGACGTTAACGCAGATTCGATTGGAACGACGTCAGTTCGAAAACCGTCTGCATTCGGCAGAAAATCAGCGCAAGACACTGGTAGCCGCGACGCACGACCCGAATGCGATTCTCGCAACATCGGACGAGCTGTTCAGTTTCCAGCCGGCACTCAGTCGCCTGAAACAGGAACTGATCGAGGCCCAGAGTGCGTTGGCCGAAAGCGTCGGTCGATATGAACAGGCTCACCCTCAGGTGCAAAAACAACAGGAACAAGTTCGTTCGATGCACCGGCAAATCCACCAAGAACTGGACTCTGCAAAACGGGGCCTCAAAGGGCAAATCGCTACCCTGACACAGAAAGTCAACAAATCCTTAGCTCAGGAAGCGAAGATCGAAGCCCGATTCAACCGGATCTCTTCCAAACGAGTCGACTACCTGCGACTGGACGAGGAAGTCAAAAAGAAAACGGAAGTCTTCAACGAAGCTCAAGGTCACCTCGCATCGGTCCAGCGACTGGGGTCTGAAGAATTTTCCGTAACGCTACTGACTCCTGTGGATGACCCTCAAGTTTCAACACGAGCAGACGGATTGGGCGCCAAGGCCATCATTCTCGGTAGCGGCTTGGCCGGCATCCTTGCAGGCTTTGGATTGGTTTTGCTGCTAGACCCAGGACTGGAAGCCAAAAGCGATCGCAAAGAATCCCAAGCAAACGATTCGCAGTTGCCGACCGGGTTAGGAAATCCATCAGCAGAAACTCCGGTTGCGGAAACCTCAGGATTCAAAGTGGCCGCGGTTGAAACACAGCGTTCTCCGGTGGCGGCGTCCGATCCCGCCAATGTGGCCAAGCAGACGACACCAGCACCAACCAACACTCCGGCATCAATCGCGCCCACTCAAAAAACAGGCTCGACCACAAGTGCAAACGGCGACACCCCACCATCGGCGGCCCGATCAAACGTGCAGCCAGCGCCAGCGGCCAAAGTGGCTCCGGTGACTCCGCCAAGTTCGACTCCGACGAAAGCACCTGTACCCGCAAAAATTGCTCCCGCAGTTGTGCAAAATCGATCCCAAGAAATTCAAGCCGAAATTAACAAGGTGGTTGCTCACAGTTCTGGTATTGCTTCCCCACCCGCAGTGGAAGTGAAACCGATGACTCCGCCGCCACAAGCACCCGCCATGCCGACAGCGGCGAAAGTGAATGGCGGTGGTGCGGGAGCAACGAATGCCGCTCCAAGCTCATCCGGCATAGCCGGTATCCCTACCGCTGCTTCGATTCTGGCCGCAATGGAAAAAGTTGGCTCACCGCCCAGCAGTCCGGCGAAACCGGCTTCCCAACCTCAGCAAGCTAAGACAACGCCCCAAGTGCCTGTACCACCGGTCCAAGGTCAACCTACGGCTCCCGCGCCGGCCCCGACGGCTCCTAGCCAAGTTTCTGAACCCGCCGTTCCGAACCCTCAACCGGTTCAAGTGAAGCCTTCCGGCACAGCCCAAGCTTCAAACGAACTTGAACTTCGACGTCGCACCGGACTGCCTGCTTCAGCGCCCGTCAGACAACCGACCGACTCAACTGCCACTCCTGTTGTGTCGTTGGAGCCCAACGCTGCACAGAATCCGGCCCCTGCCCGCGACCCTAATCCGTTTCTCAACCCAAGCCAAACGAGTAACGAAGGTCCGACTGAAACCGCTCAGCGGCTGCTCCAAGAAGCCCAGTCCGCAGCGGAAAGAGAAGGCATGATTGCTCCCCGAGCGCCCGTCAAGTCAGATGGTGAATCGCCTAGCGTAGCCCGCGAGCCGGCGTCAACGGTCGCGATTCCTGATCAGATCAAGCAACTGACTGATTCCATTGCATCGTTCGCCAAACCGATCAAGCGGCTTCACGATTCTGGGGAAACATCGGACTTCTAAAGCCCGTCTCCCGTGTAGCTTCCAACTGGAAGCTCAGTAGGAAATTGCATGCGTCATCATAACCCGTTGCGTCA
>CAZLYM010000291.1:0-4099 GCA_964563475.1 uncultured Pirellulaceae bacterium | reverse complement strand
CCGGTAAATGAAAATGAATAGTCGTTGGCAGTAAGCAAGTCGAAAAGCGCCGACCGCGGAGAACTTTCGGGGTCTCCGTCTGCATTGCTCTGCGTAATCGAATCACCAACAAACCAAATGACTCCCAAGTCTTTGGATCCGGGAGTTTGTGCTGTAGCGGAATCAAACGCTATTGTGGTTGCGAAACAGGCAAAGAGTGCAAGTAACAAAGATCGCATAAAAAATCCAAATGGTTTGAGGAAGATACAGCTTCGATTGGCTCTGCGTGTAGCAGCCGATTTTCGTTAACGAACGCGAGCAGATCGTCCTGAAGCGATTGGCATGAACGATTGCGGGCAGATGGGGTTCATGTCCAACAACTTGTTTGGTGGGGTGGCCGCTGTTTGGTGGGGCGGCGTTTGTCTGTCTATGATAGCCGAATTTATATCCGAATTCTTCTGCAACTGTACTTTTTTCCTAAAACTGGACGCGTGTTACAGAAGAAAAAATAATGTTCCGTTTTTTTCGATCAGAAAGCTTATTGAAGGTTCACCAAGCCTTTCACCTGTAGCTAGAAAGTTGGTCGGTTCGCTGGCTGTTCTGGTGAATTGAACAAACGTGACGGAGTAGATCGGATAACCGTTGAAAGTGTGCTGGCCCATCAGCGGCCTTCAAAGAACTTGCCGGGCGTCAACCGAAGGTAGACCTTGGTGCCCTTGGGGGGCAGGTTCTCCGTGAAGGCTTCGTACAACAGATTGCCGTCGACGTCGGAGCTAGGAACATTGATGTCGATGCAAGCAGATGAGAAATTGGACACGCACAGCAACGGACCGCTTTCGGCATAGTACCAAGACTCGCCTGATTCGGGATCCGTTTCCAAGACGCTACCACCGAATACCCAGTCGTGCGGCAGTCCGGTCCCGTCACGATAATCGCGAACCATTTCTTTGCCCCAGCGAGTGACCAGCTGATTGGAATCGGGATCACGCCATGTGACGCGGACCTCGATGATCGACCCGGAGGCTGACTTTGGAACAGGATCCCATTGCACAGGCTTGCCAGGTGTGGCTCCGATAGCCAGCAGCGCCGCGTGGACTTCTGACGCGTTCGCGTGAGCGGAGATGACGGATTCATGTTCTTTGGTGTTGGGAGTGCAGACGAACATCTCAAGACCGCCTCGGGTCAGGCAGATGTGCCCGGCGAGAATCACAGACTTTTGTTTGGTGTCTAACCAAACTTCACTGCCGCCCGGTTTCGCCAAACGTTTCCAGTGATCCGGAATTGGGATCGTTTGTTCCTCTGGCTTAGAGGCCTCGTCCTCTGACGAATCCTGTCCCTCCGAAGGATTCTCGTCCTCCGGTGATGCGTCTGATTCGTCCTGCAATTGTTCAGCCTCAGGTTTTTTAGTCTCAACTTGTACAGCCGTGGCGGGCTCGTCTGCCACTAACAACAACGAGGGCCCTAGAACGGCAATGCCCCAAACGAGCAGAGTCAGCTGCAGCGTTCGCTTTATTCCCTTCCCCATGCGAGGACTGGGCGGGCACATTGAATCAAACGTCTCCGTATGATGGGGGCGATGTTGGTCAAGAGTCCACATTTTGAAAACCTCTGGGTTGGAGCAGCCGCCGATAAACTGGTTCAGACCGTTCTCGATGCGTTGGTCGGATGCTAGAATATTGAGTCTGATAGATTTACCCCTTTGAACTGACAACCATTTTGACAGGAACGCTGGTGCTGAAAAAGATGGAGTCCTGGACGAAATTCGCGAAGAGGCTTTCGCGACCCGGACGATGGGAAAAGTATAGCAGACTGCTGGGAGGCGAATCGCAACGGAAACCAAATTCGCCTTTGGCTTGGGCGGTCCCACATTCGGTGCTCAATGGAGACACCCTGCCGACGATTAAACGCTGGTATCGCTCTATTGGTGCCCAGCGGAAACTTAGATCCACCGCCCGCGAGGTCATGACCGCGACCGGGACACTGACTCTGGGAGCAGGTGGTCAACTTCGGACCGATGCCGAGTCTGCGTTGCTGGCGATTGCGGCGGCTCAAGCGATGGGAGCCATCGCTGCCAAGTCCGATCAAGGGCAATGGCACCAAACGCTGGACCATCTGTTGGACATGTCGGTGTCGCCTCGAAGCGATTGGGAACTAAGTCCTTGGGGGTACCAACTGGTTTCGGTTGAGTTACCCATGACGCTGGCATTCATGTTGCCGGAAATCGAAACGATGGAACAGACCGGTCAAGAAGCCGCGATTCGGATGAACAACTCATTGAGCGCGATGCTTGATCTGGACGGTTGGCCTTTTGCCGACCACCTTCCGGTGCTTGCGCCGCTGGCCGCCAGTTGGACTCGCTGTCTCAAAATGGCTCGCAAAGCTGGTTTTCCATCTGATCCGGCCGTAAACGAACAGGTTCAACTTCTTGTGCCGCAGATCTTTCGGCTGATGAGAAACGACGGTTCGCTGATGTTGAGCAATCATCAGGACTCGCCCATCGAGGGAGAATTTGAAAATCAGTTACTATCGCTGATGAAGGGCAAACGTCGGGACAGAAAGTTTGCCCAAGTGTGCCGGCAGAAGAAACCAAAGACGGCCGACGTCTTGGCGATTGATCTCCCAGAAAGTTCGCTCTCGGAATGGGCGTCTTCCGGTGTCTATCAATCGCAGTGGCGGCGACGTTCTCCCAAGCTGGCGATCGACTATTCGAATCAGCAATGCCGAATCGAGGTCGGTCGCGATCTGCCGTTGCTTGGCGGCCAGACCATGCCGGAAATTCGACTCGGGGGCCAATTGCTCGAACCGGTCAGCGATTTTGAAGCTGTTTGCGACGAGCAAAATGACGATCTGGATTTTCTGGAGTTGGAAATCGAATTGTCGCGCGGCGTCCAGTTACAGCGCCAGTTTATCCTCTCGCGAAACGATGATTTTCTAATTGTCGCCGATGCGGTTCTCGCCACCGAAGTGGGGGGGCTCGACTACCGCTGCAAGTGGCCGCTGGCTCCGGGCGTATCGGGCATGCAAGAAACGGAAACACGAGAGCTTTATCTGACGGCCGGAAAAATCCAGTCGCTTGTCTTGCCTTTGGCTCTACCAGAGTGGAAGGTGGCTCGGCATAACGGTCAGCTTGACTTTGACGATGACGGACTTGAGCTGCGCCAGAATTCGTCTGGGCGTGCTCTGTATGCGCCGTTGGTTTTTGATCTGAGTCCCAAACGAAGCAAACGGCCTCGCACATGGAGGCCTTTGACTGTAGCAGAACAATTGAAAATTGTTCCCAGTGATGTTGCGTCTGCGTTCCGAATCCAGTTAGATAAGCAGCAGTGGATTCTTTACCGATCGTTGGGGGAAAAGGGAAACCGCACTTTCATGGGTGAGAATTTTAACGGGGAGCTTTTTCTGGGTTCCTTTGATACCAACGGACAGGTTAAGCCTCTTTTGCAAATCGAATGATTGATAAATTAAGATCAAACTTGGCGTCGGTACGCGGTCGAATCTCGGACGCGGCCCAACGATCGGGAAGATCGGCAGACGACGTTACGCTGGTTGCCGTGACCAAGTACGTGGATTCTTCCGTTACCGAATTACTATTTGAAGCGGGTTGCAAGAATCTGGGCGAAGGTCGGCCTCAGGTTTTGTGGGAGAAAGCGGACGCAATCAATCAGGCTGATTTGCGTTGGCACCTAGTCGGGCATCTGCAGCGGAACAAGGTCTCGCGGACTGCGCCCATTACTTCGTTGATTCATTCGGTCGATAGCAACCGGCTGTTGAACGCGATCAATTCGGTTGGAGCCGATCTCGATCGCCCGGTCAATGTTTTGCTTGAGGTGGATATTTCGGGCGACGACGCCAAGCACGGATTCGATGAAGCGGGACTGGCCGACGCGTTGGAGTACGTCAGTTCGTTAAAGTTTGTGCAAGTTTGCGGCCTGATGGGCATGGCCGGTTTGGGCGTTAGTGAAACGGAAACGAGGCGTCAGTTTGCGAATCTTCGTGAACTGAGAGAGCGGCATGCCGACCAATCGGCATCGAACATCGACCTGAAGGAACTGTCGATGGGCATGAGCAACGATTTCGAGTGGGCGATCGAAGAGGGCGCGACGATCGTCCGTGTCGGATC
>CAZLYM010000290.1:0-4112 GCA_964563475.1 uncultured Pirellulaceae bacterium | reverse complement strand
TTACGGCAATCCGTGCAATTTCCTGTTCGGTGACCGTTGAGTTACGGGATCAGCCGTTTGTAGCCCTCGCTGCCCTGCGACTCGCCAATTGGCTCGTTTCAAGCCTTTCGCCAGCCTGCCCGCAAGCGAGTATCCCACACAAAACTCGCCTTCACAGGCAGGCAACCCAAAGCCCCTGTCTTTCCAAGGCATCGCATATGCATGGTGCTGCGTGCTGCGATCGGCTCCAAGAGTCCTTCGGGTGATAAAGTTTGCGGATTGGCCAAAGTTTAACGCTTGAGCTGTCGATAGGACATTTGTCGGCATTTTCCAGACTCAATGCGCCTTGTGCGTCGTTGGTTGGGGAGTGCAGAACCGGGGGGTTCGAAGGCAAATCGACATTTTTTGCCAAAACGCGTTCGTGGCTTGGGATCGCCAAGTCACGAAGCGTTTTTAATTTGACCATACATCAGGATATGGAAGTCCGATGAAGTGCAAACCCTCCAAAACGTTGATCTGGTTGCTAAGCGTCAGTTTTCTGTCGACTGGCTGTACTCCAACGCGTCCGGTTTACTTGAATGAATCAGGTGACCTGAACTATTACTTGGAGCAGGCAACCAAGATCGAGTACCCGGATATCGAAACGCCGACCCTTGACGAGGTCACTCAGGCGCACGACCCGATGACGGTGTTGGACCCGGACTTCGAATCCTACGTGGACATGACTCTCGAGGATACCGTTTCGTACACGTTGCAGAACTCGAAAGTGCTGCGTGGCTATGGAACACCAGGCCTGCAGGGAACTCGTGTATCGCCGGGCGTCGACAACTTGGCCAATGGCCCGACCGCTGCTGG
This sequence comes from uncultured Pirellulaceae bacterium, assembly GCA_964563475.1. GTDB lineage: Bacteria > Planctomycetota > Planctomycetia > Pirellulales > Pirellulaceae > Mariniblastus. Next base: position 3,278 of record CAZLYM010000290.1, on the reverse strand, counting down.
CACGATCTACAACGTTGCCGTTCGCGAGACCGAGCCTGGGTTCCTCGGAACAGCCGGGCAGATCTCGTCTCCTAGTGGTCTGACAACCAACACAGCTCTGGACAGCAACCAAGGCGTCGAAGCTGCACTTGCTGAATTTGACGCTCAGTTTACCAGTGCAATCAACTGGTCCACAACGGATCGTCCAAGAAACATCAGTGCGTTGTCCAGTAGCGACCCAAACTTTCTGTTTTCGCAAGGCGACCAAGTTCAATGGCAGGCGGAGATCGCCAAGAAATCAGCCAATGGTACTCAGATCTTCTTCCGAAATGTCAACACTTACACCAGCAACAACAACCCGCTAAACGACGTGAACATCAACCAAGGAGCCAACAGCTTCTACCAAGCCAACCTCGAAGCCGAAATTCGGCAACCGTTGTTGCGAGGCAGAGGGACGTTCATCAATCGTATGCCAATCGTAATCTCGCGAATTGGAACCGATCAGGAACTGGCCAACCTTGAGGCTCAGTTGCAGAACACGGTGGCCAATGTCGAGATTCGATACTGGGATTTGTACTGTGCTTATCGAAATCTGGACGCAGCAAAAACTGGTCGAAACGCAGCTTTGGAAACGTGGCGAATCGTCAAGGATCAATTTGAAGAAGGCGCCGACGTCAATGTCCAGCAAGTGGCTCAGGCCAGCGAGCAGTACCATTTCTTTGACGCTCAAGTTGTCGATGCTTACAACAACCTACTTAATGCAGAAGGAGCAGTGCGGTTCTTGCTTGGCTGGTCGTCAACCGACAACCGCATGATTCGTCCGATCGACGAACCGATCATGGCTCCAGTGGAATTCGATTGGTGCACGTCGTTGGCCGAGGCACTAACCTATCGCCCAGAATTGCGTCAGGAGCGTTGGGAAGTCAAGAAACGCGAACTCGCTCTGGCCTTTTCCAAAAATGGCTTGCTGCCGGAACTCAATGCGACGGCCCTGTATCGTTTCCTTGGGCTGGGTAACCGTTTTGGAACCAGTGGCGACTCGGTAGCCTTCCCAATTGGAGAAAATCAAGGAGTCGAGCCCGGTCAAAGTGGTGCGTTGAATTCGCTGTACGATGGTAACTTCCAAGAATTGCAGGTTGGTTTGAACTTTGGCATCCCTGTCGGTTTCCGCCGCGAGCTTGCCAACGTCCGAAACGCTCAATTGAAGTTGGCTCGTGAAATCGCACGCATCGAGGACATGGAACTGGATGTCACGCGTGAATTGACCGAGGCAATGCGAGCACTGGCTGCCAATCAAATGATCATGCGAGCTTCGTTCAACCGATGGAAGGATACGTCGATTGAAGAAGAACATTTCGAGCGACTGCGGGAGGAAGGTGTCGAGACACTTGATGTATCACTTGATGCTCAGCGTCGTCGTTCGCAAGCGGCCGTCGCATTCTACACCGCGTTGTGTGAGTACAACAAAACGATCGTGTTGATTCATCGCCGCAAAGGAACAACATTGCCATACTGTGGCGTCGACTTCAGCGAGGGTCCGTGGGCAGGTAAGGCGTATGTTGATGCTCAAGAGCACGCACGCCGTCGTAGTGCCAGCCGCGAGTTGAACTACGGTTGGACTCGACCTCAGGTCATCAGCCGAGGTGAAAACCGGCCGACCGCTTCGAACAACGGTGCGACCTTTACTACCGGCGAGACGTTCTCTGATTCAGCTGTGTACGACGATTCAACGATCCTCCCTGCCGAAGGCGAAATCTACAACGGGCCGTACTACGAAGGGGAAGTGATTCAAGAGCAGCCGATCTACGAGGGAACACCAGCTCCAACGCTGGCACCACCTGAGTACATTGATCCGGTGCCACAAGGGTCTTCGACAAGAGTGCAGCCGGTTCCGCAAGGATCTACGTCGCGAGTCCATCGTGATTCGGGAGTTCGTCAGGTCAGCCATCAGGAGCCTGTTCGATCCACCAAGAAAGCCAAGAAAGCCAAGAAAGTTTCGCCTAAACCTCGCAAAGCCAAGGCAAAGCCAGCCGTCAAGCGATCGCGAGCTGTTGCTCCAGTGGCAACAATCAGTCGTCAACCGAAACGGGATCTGAACACACAACCGGTTCAGCGGCTTCGTGCGACCACTCCCGAGCCAAAGGTTAACAAGGTTCGCAGCGGTCAACCACAGTCGCCACTACGCAAACCACCCGTTCGCTCATCCGTTCGCCAAAGCACTCGGTCAGAAGTCGTACCCGCGAGCCATACAACCGGGACTCGGTCAACAAGCCCAAGTATTCACAGCAGCACAAAATGGGAAAAGCTGGGACTGGGTGGGGCAGTCAGCCAAGCGGGCCAGGGCACTCGATCCGTTGCCAAGATCAAAACGGTTGAGCCATCGGTACAGAAGAACAGTCTTCGCTGATTTTGCTCAGAGATAGCACGCACAAACACACGAACAAACATTTCTGATTCTGGTTGAATTGAATTCTGATTTTACTCAGACGTATTCAAGGAACCATTTGAGATCGAATCACAAGGAACACGTCATGTCCAACCGAATTTTACTCGCGATAGCCTGTGTTGCTGTCATCGTGTGCGGCGGTTTGACCGGTTGCAGCAGTTGCTGCGGCCCCTACGACTATCACTATCCAACGTTCGGCGGCAAGCATCAGCGTGTCGATCCGACTCACGGTCGCCTTGGATCGGTGTTCTCGGATCCGAATGTCCCGCTCGGTCCTTCATCGGACTCGAACCTTGCACCGCATCCGACGGTCGAGTCACCTAGTGTTCCGGCCGACGACGATGATGATGACATCGACGACGACTTGGAAGAGCTAGATTTGGACGACGAAGATGAGTCGCGCCCATTGGATCGACTTGAGGATGACGACGTTGAAGAACTGCCCCGTCCGGACGAAGATGACGGTGAAGTGACCGCGTCGCGTTTTTGGCGCCAGCGAGCATTACAGCGAAACCTTGAGTACCGCTAGGCGATTCGGTGTCGAGTCAAAGTTGAAGGTTGGTGGACTGCGAACCGTCCAACAAACAGCCTTTCTCTAAAAATAACGATGGCAAGGATTTGCCATATATATTTTCGGACTCAGCTTCAAATCGCTCGCGAAATACCAGCGATAAACCGAGCCCGTTGAGAAACGAATTGATCCGCAAGTCCTAAGCTGCGTAGAAAATGGCCCAACTAGCGTCGCTCCGGTTCATAACGTTGAATTTTTAGGGTAGCTTTTTCGGCGATAGATCTGGTGCTTGACTTAGCTTAGTGGGCAAGTCGCATACGTCATCATAACCCGTTGCGTCAG
>CAZLYM010000289.1:0-4114 GCA_964563475.1 uncultured Pirellulaceae bacterium | reverse complement strand
CCACCGGGGGCGAGGATGTCTCCTGCCTGCCAGATCGCGAATCCGATCAACGCAAGGACAACAGCGACCACTGCCGCGTAAAACAAAGGAGTAGGTTTGCCTGCCATGTGATTTGCTCCGCCAAAGAGAATTTCAGAGTTTCAGATTTTTCGTTTTTGTGATGCGATGACAACTTAAAAAGCTTGATCGCTAAGACCAAGGTCACGACGGTCCATTAAGGACGCCAAGTCGACGCGCTCGTCGGGCGCGAGGAATGAATCATGTGCAGCATTTGCATCAGGTTATAGGCTGAAAGCTCGCACAGTAATTCCGTGATTTCCGCGTGTTGGTCGTCGTCCAGTTTGGGTTCGACCTTTTTCATTAGCTCGACAAGTTTGGCTTCTTGAGCCTTGACTTCAGATTCGTCAATTTTGCCGTCGGCCATCGCTTCGATAAACGAACCGCTTTTTTGGGCGTATTCGTCAATTAGCGTTGTTTCGCCTGCGCTATCAAGCCAGCTCATGCGTGCCATCTCAATCTCCTGTTCGTGGTTAGTCGGGGGATATTGTGAAAAATGTGTATGTTTGCGGAAGTTTAGTTTGCCAAGATTGTCTCAGATATGATCGATCTCAATTCTCCAGCATGGTCTCGATCATCGCAACACGTTGCTGCAGCTTCGATCGACCGCCCGGTTTGGCAAGTTCTTCTTTCCAGTGATCAGTCAAAAACCGGCGGTCGGTGCATTCCAAAACCGCACACAATTCCTGACGCTCTTTCTCCATTCCTTGAGCCGATGGGATAAAGCTCTCCAGAGACATCTCAAGGTCTTGTGCCGTCAATTCGTCCCGATCGTCAGCCATCATCTCGCGTTTGGCATTGAGTACGACGCTCTCGATATCGGCACCACTAAGTTCACGGTCCGGTGAAACGTCAGGGATCGCATTGTCGGCCAGTTTAACTTTATTCTTGCGGCACATGACGGCGAACATGCTGCGAATTTCTTCTTCTGATTTTGGATAAAACAGTGGGATGTGCACCTCGGCCCTGCCCTGTCGCTTCAAGTCGATCGGCAATCGCTCCGGGCGACTGGTCAACAACATCCAGATGATTTTCCCTCGATAGCGAGTGTTTCCCATCTGACTGGCGATCATGGAAAAGACTCGGCTGCTTGTGCCCGAATCACCGCCGCCCTCACGGTTGCCCAGTGCGGCATCGGCTTCGTCAATGATCACCATCACTGGCCCCAGTGATCGCAGCACATTGAGTACCTTTTCCAAGTTGCCTTCTGTTTCACCAACGTACTTGGAGCGAAAATTCTTCAGCACTAAGCATGGGATTCCAATCGATCCAGCATAGCACTCAGAGATAAACGTTTTTCCGGTGCCGACGGGGCCGCAAATGAGATAGCCCATTGGTGCGGCGTCTAGGCGTCCTTCGACAATCCAGCGAGCGTCAAGCCGAAGGCGATCCTTGGCAGCGTCGTGACCGACCACCATGTCCAAGGTGTGGCCCGGTTCCAAGAACGTCACCAAGTCATGGCATTGTCGTTCGATCAATCCCTTTTTCAGTTTCCGAAACGCGTTGATATCGACGCCTTTCCCGGTCAACTTGCTGCGAGACATAGCAGTGTTCAGGTTGACCAGATTCAATCCGTTGGAAATCTGAGTCACCGCATCAACGGACATTGCTTCTCCGTCGCCATCTGACTTTTCGGAACTCTTGGCCGAGTCGCTTTCCAGATCGTAATTCGTTTCGATGAACAGTCGTCGAGTCTTTTCGTCAGGTAGTGGGACTTCGATGGTGGCAACGTGCGCGTCTTCCACCAATCGTTTGTTGACCTCGGTCAGCGTTTCCGCAATCAAACAGAACGAGATGTTGACGCGTTTAATATATGGATTTTGTGCCCACGAGAGAAAACGAACCAGTCGCGACGCTTGGCTTCTTGCGACGGACGCTTGATCGCCGGCGGGCACCATGAACTGGGCATAAGGGAACAGAAACGCCATCCGCTTTCGCTCTTTGGCGTCGTCTTCCAACAGGTTCCGCTGAATCATCCGGTTAAAGTTTTCCAACGCATCGTCGGGAGATCGCGTCCACTGAGTCGGGCTGCCAATGTTTTTGGACAGTGTCGCCATCATGTCGCGATGTCGGTCTGCGTCAGGCCCAGCCTGAGCCTGAATGCCTCGGCCCATGTCGTAAGACGTTACCACATCCCACGATCCAAAAACCTGTTCAGAAAGAAAGTTGGTCAGGCCGCAGAACCGATCCACCGATTTGCCATCCTTGTCCTCGGATTTGCAGTAAACCAGATCGTTGACGTTTCCGTGAATCACAAACAAACAAGTGTTTGCCGCAAAATATAGATTCGCAAGTTCGCTGGCCCAACCGGGATACCAGTCGGGCGTGCGAGGCGCTTCAGATTCGTCTTCGAGGATTGGCGAAGTCATGAATTAGGTCGGAAGTGGGAGGTCGGAATTCGGAGTTGGAATCTAAGCATCGAACCACAGTTGCAGGCCGGTCGAATTACGTTTGCATGTGGCGGACGGTCTGAGTGTTTCCGGAGAGTCTGACTTGACGCTGTTGGCGCGGGAGGCGCGGAATTCTGAAAGTTTCCGAATTCCGCCCTCCGATTTCCGCCTTGGCTTCAGTTCGTTTCTGTTTCCTTGGCTGCAGGGCCGAGTTCTTTTTCGTCATCTTCGATGCTGGTGGTGGCCGGAGTCACCAGACCCATCTCAACTTCGAACTCGCGAAGCGCGCCTTCGGCTTGAGCTGCTTCCATCGCTTCTTCACGCTCGATGTCGACCATGCCTTGCTCGCTCAGATCAGCGGCGACTCGCGCTTTGCCACGATTGAGCGAGATCTTGTCCTGAATGACCTGTTCGATCTGTCCAAAGTCGGTCGTCACGTCAAAGTTGAAGTCCTTTGCCAGTTCCGCCATTTCAGCTTCCGCGCGGCTCATTTTGAGTTCAGCATCGTAGGCTTGAATCTTTTCACGGATGTCTTTCAGCTTGCCCATTGCCGCTTTGACCTTACGCACATTGTTGTTGTACGCTTTTTCATGCATGGCCAACTGAGCTTGATTCTCTGCCAGATCGGTCTTAGCCTTATTCATCTCGATTGCAAACTTTCCAGCCGTCTCGCGATCACCGGCGGACAAATAGCCTTTCACCTTTGCCTGCAATTGATCCAGGTGTCGTTGCTCGTTCTCGACTTGGCGAGTCACACGTTCGACCAGTCCTCGGTATTGCTCTAGGCCTTGGCGTCCGCCCTTCATGTCTTCGACCGCCTTGTCATATTCGTATTGCATCTGAGCGATCGGATCGGCAGTCCAGAAGAAGTTTGCCAGCTTGTTAACCTGAGCCTTGATGGCTCGCCAGAACTTTCCAAAGATCATTTCAGACTCCCTCGATAAATTGACAGTATGCTCGCCGGCAAAAGAGCATTGGCCAGCTGTAGTGATTGGTTATTCGTCAGTCGGCCAATTTTATTGGCCGAATTTACTCGTAATCGGGCTGCGGCGGAAGGAAAGAAGAAACCTACCTGTCGATAGCCGGAAAACGTGACGTACCCTGTTTGCTGTTAAATATGTTTCATTTTGCTTCTCGCCTGAGGACCCAGCGATTTAGCTGACGACTCAAGCTGACCACTCTGGTCTGCCCCGCAATTTTAGGGCTAAAAACCATTCTTGAAAATCATGCCAAGCGTGAAATTTTCAAATCGTCCGGTAGGATGACGCCGCGGTTCGCAGACGATGGGCTCTGGGGACACGTCAATCTAAACGCGATCGCCGATTATTCAGTAGGCGAGCAGATGCTAGTTTTGCGTCAAGCAATTATTGGAAATTGATTGCGAGTCGGTACCGCTTGCTCCACACGCACCTAGATCGATCGCTAGGGCTAAGCCTGAGATCAGGGGCCTGAGATCAGGCTGCGTCACCCGTTTGGCAGAGAATACCGGCCGAAGAATGATTGCCTAAGTGAGCAGTGGGCTTCCGCGACTTTACCCGTTCATCTTGTGTCCACTGGCTAGGGCGCCACCGGCCCATTCATTGAAATCTGGCGAGAATCTACCTAAACTACCTGACGCGAAAAGTTGGGTTGAGAAAACTCATCGCCTTTGAGGGCCGTATAGCCTT
>CAZLYM010000288.1:0-4163 GCA_964563475.1 uncultured Pirellulaceae bacterium | reverse complement strand
TCGCTTGATCGATGCAGTGCTTCTTGTATTCCTCAAGGTGCTCCATCCAGCCTTTTTTGATTAGCTTGACGACCCAACGAGGATCAAGGTCGATGCAAAAACTAATTCCGCCGCGATACTGAGCCAAGTGCTCGACCGCCAACCGCAAACGACGAGGCCCTGACGGTCCTAACATCAACCAGTTTCCGCCCTTTGGGAAATACTGATCTGGCAGAGTGTGACTGAACACTTCATAGTCGGTACGAAAATCATCCACCACGACGCGACTCTTGGGCACGCCCGTGGTCCCACCTGTTTCGAAAACGTAGGTCGGGCGATCCGCATGATCTTTCATCCGCCATCTTTCGACCGGACCACCTCGCAGCCAATCGTCTTCGAATAGAGGAAATTTCTTCAGGTCGTCGTAACATTTAATTTCCGTCAGCGGATCGAAGTTCAACTCCGATTTCTTCTCAAGCCAGAACGGACACCCGGTTGATTCATGAAAATGTCGGCGGACAATTTCAACCGTGTGTTGGTCAAGCTGTTCTTTGGCTGTTGCGATCGCCGCATCGAGATCGTTGTCAGAGCTGTTCGTCATTTTGTCGAGAAACTTTTGAAGGAAAGAGGGATCAGCCTAGCGATTCATGCCGACCGCATGCCAACACGCCGGCATCGGGTTAGACCGCAAGAATCCCTACAGTAGCAACTGATTAACCCATCTGTCACGGCTTGGTCTCGCAAGACGACCAGAATGAGCAGGAATTTTCACCGTTGAGGGTGCCGCATTCGCTTAACCCATCAATTTTAACCGATCAATTCTTCCTTGGATCGGTTTCGTGACCCAGCTTTAGCTGCCCCTTGAGGTACCTCGCACGCTCGACGTTTCGCTCGTCGGTATCGAGCGTTGATTGGTTCAACTTCTGCAGATGAGCGGGCTGCGTGTGGATGAAAAGTTGATTGATCTTAGGGATCTCTAGGTCTCCGATCAGACCGAGATTGATTCCCATCCGGACTCGCGACAGCAGGAACATCGTTTCCTCACTGCTGATCTGACGAGCGTTCTGCAACGTTCCGTAGGCTCGACTGACACGATCGAATAGATCGTTCTGTTGTTCGTTAATCAGGAAGTCGCGTGCTTTACGCTCGTAGTCGATCACGACCGGGACCACGTCACCGACTTGTTTCACCAAATCTGCCTCGGTCTTGCCGAGCGTCACCTGATTGCTGATCTGATAGAAGTCGCCCATCGCCTGAGAACCTTCGCCGTAGAGCCCTCGGACGACTAGGTTGATTCGTTGCAAACTTCGAAAGACCTTTTCAATCTGTTTTGTAATTACCAACGCCGGCAGGTGGACCAACACACTGACTCGCATCCCGGTTCCCACGTTGGTCGGGCAGGCGGTCAGATAACCGAGGTTCGGATTGAACGCGTAAGTCAGATGTCGCTCGATCGAATCATCCAATCGATCGATCTGTTCCCACGCTCCGTCGAGATCAAAACCGCTTTTCATTACCTGAATTCGAAGATGATCTTCTTCGTTGACCATCAGGCTGCATCGTTCATTGCTGTCGATCGCAACCGCTCGCGCACCATCAGAATCAGCATGCTCACGACTGATCAATTGCCGTTCGACCAGAAACTGACGATCGAGCAACTCCAGATCGGCCACATTGATAAACGTCAGATCGCCTAAATTTTCGCTACTTTCCAACCGTTCGCGCACAGTCGATTCAATGTTCGCTCGATCGATATCGGTACAACGTTGAATGAACGGGTAATCCGCCAGATTTCTGGCCAGCCGAATGCGGCTACTCATTACGATGTCGGATTCGGGACCGCTTCCGCGCAGCCACTCCCCACAACGGCTCGCCATGTCGTTGATCAGCATGTGAACTCCCTGGAAACTGCCGCAGCGACGGAACGACGTTCTGCATCAACCACTTTAATATCAACCATTCTGACCCTCGCCTTCGATTTTGCGAATCTGGTCGCGAATTTGGGTTGCGCGTTCGTAATCTTCCTGTTCAACCACTTCACGCATCTCGCGACGCAGGCGAATGAGCTCCGTCTGCGACTCGGCATCACGCACGCCTCGCTTGGGCTGTTTGCCCTCGTGCTTGCTTGCGCCGTGAACGTTGACCAGTAGCGGGTCCAGTTCTTCGCCAAAGAAAACGTAGTCGTGAGGGCAGCCGAGGCGTCCCGCGTGACGGAACTCGTAGAACGAAATCCCGCAAATCGGACATTTCCTCGCGTCGAGCGCTTTCAGATCCTCGGCCGTCTGTTCCAGTTTTAACTGCTGGTTAAGCACCCCCGTCATCGTCGGCGCAACGGGCTCCTCGACATCTTCCGTCTGCAAATACTCTTTGGCGCATTCGGGACACAGATGCAGGGCCAGCAATTCGTCGCCAGTCAGGTCGGTGATGTGAAACGTGGCAGGCTTCTCACACTTTTGGCATTTCATGATATGATTTCTCGCTCGGATCGGCCGACCGAGGTTGTTCGATGGGTCGTCGAGCGAATTTTATCTTGGCCAACCCCGAGTTACAAGGTTGTCCAAAATGCTGACGAACCGTGTCTCAGGAGTCGCTTTTCGGCAAAGTGACCGACTTTCCATTTTTTTAACGACTATCTAACGATCAAGCAGCGACTTACATGGCGGTTCTTCCCGATCTTAAAAAATTCTGTCAGCTAGCGGACGCTCACGACGCGATCCCCGTTTTCCGTCGATTGATTTCCGATTCCCTGACGCCCGTTTCGGCTTTTCAGAAGATCGACGACGGTGCGACAGCGTGCCTGTTCGAGAGCGTGGTCGGTGGCGACAACGTCGGTCGCTACAGCTTTTTGGGGGTCCGCCCCACTAAAGAGGTATCCGCTTTTGCGAATCGAGTCACCGTCAGTGAAACAAACGGCGCCGGCCAGAGGACGGTCGACGAGTTCGAAGCGCCCAATCCGCTGGACGTGCTTCGCAAGCTGATGGGTGACGTGCGAGTCGCTGAACTGCCGGGACTTCCTCCGTTCACCGGCGGCGCGATCGGCTACGCTGGCTATGACGTGGTTCGATACGTCGAATCGCTGCCCAACGCACCCGACGATGATCGCGAATTGGCGGATTTGTCATTTGGGTTCTACGATTCGATGCTGGTGTTTGATCACATCACCAAAACCGTCACCGCGATTGCACTAGCGTGGCCCAGGAAGTTTGATTCACCCGAATCTGCACATGACGACGCCTGCCAACGATTGGATCAATTGATCACGCAGTTGAATCAACCAAGCGAAGGGTCCGCGTGCGTCGACGCCACCTTGCCGGACAAGGATCCCGCAGGATACTCGTCAAACTTCACACAGGCGCAGTTTGAACAGGCGGTGCTTGACTGCATCGAGTACATCAAAGCAGGCGATATCTTTCAGGTGGTGCTCAGCCAGCGACTTGAATTGAAAATCGATTGCGACCCGTTCGAAATTTATCGCTCACTGCGAATCTTGAACCCCAGTCCGTTCATGTTCTTCGTCCGCAGCGGTGGCACGACGCTTGTCGGCAGTTCGCCCGAGATCATGTGCCGCGTCTACGACGAAGAAATGACCGTCCGTCCACTGGCGGGGACTCGGCCCCGAGGTGCCACCCCCGAGGAAGATGATGCGTTGGAGACCGAACTGCTGGCAGACGAAAAAGAACGAGCCGAACATGTGATGCTGGTTGATTTGGGCCGAAATGATGTCGGACGAGTCGCTCAGTACGGATCGATCAAGATCCCCGACGTCATGATTGTCGAACGCTACAGCCATGTGATGCATATTTCGTCCACCGTGACGGGTCAACTTCGCGAAAATACGGACGCGTTCGATGCGTTGATGGCCAGCTTGCCCGCAGGCACCGTCTCCGGAGCCCCGAAAGTGCGGGCAATGGAGATCATTGACGAATTCGAGCCTCATCGCCGAGGCCCATACGCCGGAGCTGTCGGGTATATTGATTACTCGGGCAATATGGACACTTGCATCGCGTTGCGAACCATGGTCATCAAGGGCGACACCGCGTACGTCCAAGCCGGGGCGGGCATCGTGGCCGACAGCGATCCAACCAGCGAATTCGAAGAAACTTTGAACAAAGCCCGTGGCCTGCTGCGAGCGATCCAAATGACGCACGACCGAATGAAATCTTGACGAGGGAAGGGGTCAGGCA
>CAZLYM010000287.1:0-4224 GCA_964563475.1 uncultured Pirellulaceae bacterium | reverse complement strand
GATAACACTTTGCACTGCATCGGACAAAGGCATCACCACTTTTTCGATCTGCTCGGTCCCTTCCGGGCTGTCGGGAACTTCACTAAGTCCCGTCGCTAGATAGAGCCGCGTCGGGGAAACCATGCAGGACGTGAACGGATCAAGCGTCGTCAAGTAAGTCATCTCCTGAGCCTTCAAACCCAACTCCTCCTGCAACTCCCTGATCGCCGTTGCGTCCGGATCTTCACCGGGTTCGATGCCGCCGCTAACGGCTTCGATCGAATCCCGCCCGATGGCGTAGTGAAATTCTTTGGTCAGATAAACATTGCCCCGATCATCCAGAGCCAGCACACAGACTCCCGGTTTGATCCCCACCACAACATGTTGCCCGGGCAAGCCATCGGGACGAATCACTTGATCCACTTTCAGATTGACAAATGGGTCTCGATAAACCTCTTGCGTGCTTGTGATTTTCCAAGGTCCGTATGGTTTCATGATGGTCTTCACTTTCGCTTCACTCAAAATTCGACGTGCCGCAACACGCTATCAACCGAAAACGTTGGAAATAACAAAAAAATTGGACATGCCAACCGGTCCATGATAACTTCTAATTGATGGAACGTCGTGTTTGATCTTTCAATAGGAGTCGACCATGAGTATCTGGTTTTCCGAAACTGAGTTTCGCCAAAGCGGCGTGTTGTCGCTGGGCGTTCACATGGACGTCGATCGCGAAGCCGCGGCTGCTGACGAACGCATGACGCTCAACGTTGCGTTCATGAGCGAAATTAAAGAGGACTTTGATTTTCGCGAGACGTTAAACAATGTCTATTACCGGATCAATGAGAAACCGGCGATCTCCGCTCGTGATGCTGCGAGAGATTTGGCGAATCTGCGCGATCAGCTTGAGACGTATTTTGCCTTGGAAGAATTTTTCGGCTACTTCCAACAGTCGGCAATCAGTAACCCTGGCGTGAGTCATCAGGCCGACGTGCTACGCAGCGATCACGAGTCTCTATTCCTGCAACTGAGCGAACTGGTCGATCTGGCTGAGCAAATCGTGTATCGCGAATGTTCCAAGCAGATCACCATTGGCGACCTTGCCTTGCAGCTGGACACGTTTTGCGAAGCGCTGGCCGATCACGAGCAAGAAGAGATGGAGCTGATGATGCGGCTGCACAACGAAGAATTCGGCGTGGGCGACTAAGTCTCCGGCCGGAACACGCAATCCAATGCTGTGATGGCGTTATTCCAATTCGGAATCCGGCGCGATGAATGCGAAATCTGGCGTGATGAATGCGAAACCCTTGACCTCATTCTGTCATCGAATTCCGCACTCCCCAATCCGCACTGGCGTCTAGTTGCCTTCGTGCAAACGATCCACGGCCATCATCAGCTGCCGCCACGTGTGAAAGATCGTCTCGGTTTCCAAAAGCCCGGCTTCGTCATAGCCAAACCCTCGCTCACTAAGCCGAATTTCGGCGTCGAACTCGGCCAGCCCATCCAACATCGCCTCGTAAGGAATGGCTGCCGGTACGCCATCGATCTGACGGCTGTAGCCGTCATCAAGCACCGATTCTCCCGCCAGCGACTCCCAATCGTTGATTTTACTGTCAATGATGCGGTGCATCGCCCACAGGGCAGCGCCTTCCGCGTCACAAGCTGACACAACAAAAGAAACATCACCCGATTCGATATAGTATTTTGCCATTTACGGTCTCCCAAAAGTGCATCTTCTGTCTTGCACTTTTGTTATCGCAGACGGTTGGACTCGTTAGGTCACACGTCCTGTATAATCTGTTTTTCGTTCTCAAGAGCCAAGGAAATTCGACTCAGGAGCCCTCGCACAGACACTCCGTTGCTGCGTCGGCTGTATGAGAAACCTATCACCAAAACGCCCATGTCCAAGCTACAGCCTGTCATTTGGGCCGGAAAACAAAAGGCTGGCCAACCGGTTGTTCCATCTGTGCGGAGTGGTAAAAACCGGGGGCCTGCCAGAACAAATTTGACTTTCATCATTATCTATAAATTCACATGCCACCCACCGAACCCGATGCGATCCTGTTCGAAACATCGCCCTTCGCAAATATCGATGCCATCGTCCAACACGACGGTCGAGTCGTCTATTTTTACCTGAACGGGCACACCATCGACGGTCAGAACCGCTTCAACACTCGAGCCGTGTGGGTCCAGAACCTAATCGAAGCTCCCTACGTCTTGGACGAAGATGAAGCCCGTTCCGGCATCGCGCCGATGCTGCCGCGAACCTGCTGCAAACAAACCAAACCAGTACCGATGCTCGACCCGGACCAATTAGAGATCGTCTGGTTCGAGGAAGGCAACGGCGCGGCGCTGCGGCGAAAGAAAACGGCCGACTCCGAAGCGGAAACCCTCGCCGTCATTCCTCCCTGGAGTGGCTTGGAAGGCTTTCACGGTTATGCGGCTGGTTGCATTGCCGAAAGTCCGTTGTGCTGGCCGATGCCCGACAACCCAAAGCTCCAGCAACGCATCGAATCGGCAGCACGATTCTGGCAAGCATGCCGATCGGACGATCACCCGTTCACAGACTTGCAACCCAAAATTCTAGCGGCGTACGATCAAGTGTTTGCCACTTCGCAGGAAGATGAAAAAGGTAAGCCGAGCGACACGCACTACTTTTCCATCGACGGTGGCAAATTCCCTCCGCGCGGGCTGGTTCAATACCCATCGGCGGGCGTCATCGCCACGGTCGGGCTATCGCTTTGCCCGCAACCGGCGGTCGAGCTATTCGTCGACGACCCCGTCAACTACCGACGGATTGAATTGGCGATTCGATTGACTTCCCAACAGATGGCCGATTCCGATTTGGTCGAGTCCGTTTCTCGTCAGCTTAGTTCGCTGGCCGCCTACCCGTGGCGAAACTTGACATGGCTGGGTCCGGGTCACACGTGCGGCCTGTCCGGCATGCAAACCGACAGCCAGCTTGCGTTGCTAGTTCCCGATTCTCAGATCTCGACCGCAACGAGCGCCCCAGCTGTCTCACTGCCAAGCTTCCAAGCCGACCCTGTCAATTTGCTGTGGCTGCTGCCCATCACGACCGAGCAACAGCAACAACTGGAAGCAGGCGCCATCAACGCCGACCAGTTGTTGGACAGAAACAGTGGTGCTTAACCTAGAAACGCAAACCGTCAATATTTGCCTTGGGGTAACAAAAATGAGATAGTATGGCTCGTCGCCAGTGATTATTTTGAGTGAATGGCGACTCTCTCGCGACTTCCACCGGGGCAAACGGTTCGACTTGAAGGAGTCTGAGGATGCGATTTAAGAAAACAGCTCTCGTAGGTTTGTGTCTATTTTCTGGCGCGATCTACACATCAACGATGCAGCCTAGCATCGTCACAGCGATGTTAGTGGCTCAAGATGCCGATCCGCTTGGCAACTCATCGGCAAGCAAGCAAGCCACTCAACAAAAAGAGGCGCAACCGACAGCCAGCAAAAAACAGCCCCGCGGAAGAATCATTCGTCCCGCATCGCTTGCGACGCGAATGTCTGACGAGGCGCGTCAACGGCTCAAAGAACCGATCACGCTGAACTACGATGAAGCAGCATGGTCGGATGTCGAGCAGGATCTTGAAGCACGTCTAAAGCTCAACATCTTACTCCACCACTCTGCAAAAGATGACTCCTTGGATGAAGACGAACCGATTACGATTAGCCTGAGTGATGTGCCGGGCAACCATGCGTTGCGACTATTGCTGCAACCGAAGAATGCGACCTACGTCGTTCAGGCAGGCGTCGTGCAAATCATTTCTCTCGATGACGCCCACGCTGATCCGAGTTTCTTCGTTCGAAAGGTCTTTGATGTGGGAGATCTATTGGCAACAATCACCAGCAAACAACTGACGAATTTGATTTATAAATCCGTTGGACAGGAGCAATGGCTGGAAAACGGCAATGGCCTAGCCACGCTGGCTCTGGCTGGCGATCAGCTGGTTGTGTTCGGAACCGAAACCCTGATCAGCGATCTGGACGAGTTGCTTGCCGACTTGAGCTCCAAGCTTGCATCAGACTAGAAAACCAGCAAGACCCGCCGTTGACAAATTGACGCCGTAATTTATGATATCCGCCATGAAAAAGACGCATCTACACCACCGACATTTTCTCCTGCACCCAAACGGGTGACGGTTGTGGCTTAGTCTGCGTTGGCAATTGGATTGCAAAAACGTGAAATTCAAAGACGCTGGCCTCAACGGCCCAGCGTCTTTTTTT
>CAZLYM010000286.1:0-4233 GCA_964563475.1 uncultured Pirellulaceae bacterium | reverse complement strand
CATCTCGTCGGATAACAATACGATGCACACGGAGCCGCGGGCCGCGCGGCTTTTGGAAACAATGTCGATCGCCGCGGGCCGGTGATCGTTGCCGTTATCAGGACTGGACCTCGCAGGGTTTGATGCCCGCCCGACGGAACTGGGTGGAAGGTTGAGAGGTTGGAACATTTCTCGGCATAAAACAATTCCGGGCGCAACAGACTGCTGCTGACTCGAACATCCAGTTTCGCCATGAGTACAATCAGCGGCGGGGTCGAGATCACAACAGACTGTTGACTTCCCGGGCGGTATCTCCAGAACTTCTCCCGCAACTGCGGATTCTTTGGGCCTGTTATCTCACGGGGTGGCTGATGGCGATGCGAGAGACTCAGAAAGAAAAAGAAATCTTGTTGCAAGTTCAATCCGGGACGGGTTCCCGATTCTTGCATCGGGTGTCCCGCTTGAAACACACAGCTTGGCCGGCCATTGCCACGAAAAATGCCCGACAACCTGAGGCCGTCGGGCATTGGGATAAAATTGATCAACGCTCAGTCGAGCGTTACTTGCGACGACGAATCAGTCCCAGTGAGGCCAATCCGCTCAGCAAGACGGTGGCTGATCCGGGCTCGGGGATGGCAGAATTAAACTCGACGAATGCGCTATTGAGACGCAACCCGTTGTCGGAGTCGTCCACCGTATTGGATGTGCCAAACGCGTCACTCAATGCGGACACCGCCAACACGCTGAAATCAAAGGATGTTGCAGTGGCGAAACCACTGGTCGAGTTCAGTATGTTCCCACTGTTGTCGTTGAGTTCGGTTTCAACCAAAACGTCAGTGGCGTTAACCCTCGTAATTGTCAGCGTCGTTTCGTAGTCTTCGTTGCTGACAAAGCCGTTGATGTCGTTCGGAGCGCTTGACGAAGCGATCGTAGTGAAGCCGCTAGTTGTGAGTAAGAGGCGACCGCTACCTTGGGATGGAACAGACTGACGGATTCGAACGTCGTCGTCAGCAAGTCCAAAGTTGGTCAAGTCATTTACGTCGAACGTAGCGACAAAACCGTCCACGCCAGGTGTGGTACCCCCTGAAGAACCAATATCGCCAAGCAACGGACTCGGACTGGCCGTAATCGCAGTTAGGTTCTGAGCGAGGCTTCCATTGGCTTCATTGAACAGGCCGATTTTAAAGCCATTGACCTCGTCGGTGCCGATGGTCTGTGGAGTCGTGAACGAGATACTGGCAGAGATCATGTCGCCGACATTTGACAGCTGCTGAGTGCCAAAGACGGTATGGATCCCACGGCCTGACGGGCCTGTTGCAAACTCTAAAGTGCCCGGCTGGTCGCCCGTCGGTGAGCTATCGAGTGCAAGTGCATCGGGGGAATTGGTTGAGAACCACTGGCTCTCAAGCGGAGCACCACTATTGAGTGGTGAACCATCGGCGAAGTCGTCGTTAATGATGACTTGTGCGTGGCCAACGTTGGCAAGGACGGCCACTGCCATCGTTGCACCGAGCGCGAGCAAATACGTAAATCGCTTCTTCTGCATAATCGGTCTCTCTCATGAGTTGAGTGTCGCTGTGGATGTTAGAGGTTTGGCGGTCGTGTGTAGATACAGCACGACTAGCGATCTTTCATTAGCAGATCACGACGTTCAGTATGGCCATTTTTTTTTAAAACATCCAGCCAATTCTTGAGTTTTTGTGGAAAGCCACCTAGAATCGAAAACCGGACTTGGCCGCTCGCTCCGCATTGGCAACGCTTTACGATAACACTGGCGCGTTAGATTCCGACGTCATCACTGCAGCAAAAATTGTCGGGTTGCAAGCCCACGAATCGAACTTTTCTACCCGGTCTCCGGTGCAGTAAATGGTGCCCTACAAGGCAAACCGCCCTGATAACAATCCGATGCACGCGGAGCCGCGGGTCGCGCGGGTTTCAATGTTTAGCGAATTTGCCGCGCCCCGGTTGGCTTGAGTGTTTGACCACTTGCTCTTAGACTTGGTGCTTGATGACTGAGCCATTTGAAAAAATAACAAAAGATCCGTTTCTGAGCGTCAGTCGAGTGCGTTGGGCAGCAGGTATCGTCACTGTTACATTCTTGGTTTTGGGGTTTGTTTGGACCTGCGGGCTGATTCCGGGATTAAACTCGCCACCGAGAGCGAATTCAATCATGGTGATTCAACCCTATCGCCATAATGGGACTTGGGTTTTTGATGATGTATCTGCTGGCCTAGTACAGGAGCCTTTTGTCGCCGGTGTGCCGGAAATGATTGACCTCCTAGTCAAGGATGTTTCGAATTCAGATTCAGGATTTCGCATGCTCTTCTCCGCTCGTGAATTTCCGGGCTATGCCTACAAGCTTCGCTGGGATCGCGAAGAATCAGGTGGCAACTACTACATACTGGAAGAAGCGAAAATGGAGGGGTGGATTTGCCCAGCGATGTTTAAGTATTTTGAAACGGCACCGCCTGAGCTGTACGTGAAGGCCGAACCGATCGGATCGTAACGCTCGACTCCGGTCAACGCAATTGCTAAGGTGTTGAGAGAGAAATGGTCGGTCGGTGCACAACAATACGATGCACACGGAGCCGCGGGCCACGCGGCTTTCAATGTTTTATATGGTTGGCGCGGCCCGTTGAACGTTGTTGTTATGGCGAGTGAGGAAACAATGAATTTAATACCGAATCCATACAGCCCTCCTCGTGCCGACTTAACAGGTGGCTCGAAGGAAACTGATACGACACGGGCGTCGCTCGCCACGCTCATTCGATCGTTTCTTAATAGTGAGATCACAGCGTTTGAGTTTGATGAACAACTCGATCCATTTCATGAATCCGAGGACCCAGTCATTAAACATGTGGTTGACGCAGTGTGGTACCACTATGACGACTGCGATGACCACTTGGTTTGCTTTTCAAAGCAACAGTGGGACTACTTTCAACGCTTGTTACTTGTCCTATCGTCTGATTGCAGGATTGAAACGCGATCGGAACGACGATGGTCAATCAAACAGCTTGTCGCAGCGATCACCTTGGTTGTGTTCGTCTGCTACGCTACCCGATTCGGATGGGGGGAGCAGTTGTTGGTCGTCTCGATTCCGTTTGGCTTTGTTTCAATTGCTCTTTCGTTTTGGCGTCGTGGTGACGCGACTCCTCCTGATCCGTACGCCCCGGTTATTTTCCCGTTTGCAACGTTTTCCGATCTGGCAACCGCTTATCACTCATCAGGTTTTCGCAAAACGCGATATCCGCGAACTATCAACGCTCGTAGAATACGGTCGCCGTTCATGGCGTCATTTTGGCAACTTCACGCATACACAATGTGGCTGATCTTTTCGCCAGTCCCGCTTCTTTTTCAAGCACTTCCTGAGCAGCAAACCGAAACCCGCGTTATTGTGGAATGACAATGGAGTGCACACGGAGCCGCGGTCCGCGCGGGGTTAGTGTGTAGCGAGTTCAACGCGGCCCGGTGATCGTTGCCGTTATTGGGCTAGAGAATTTGTGAACATCCCCAACTGCTTTGGCGTAACAATTGAATATGCAGTATGAATCCTCTAATGGGTAGGTTTTCACTTCGGTCGTTGTTGCTGTTGACATGGTTCGTCGCCACATTGACGTTCAGTTGCCTGTATTTGCACTCTTTGTACGACGACGCCCCCTTTGTTCAACGGTGTTTCAGATTTGAAGGAAAATCTGTCGCAGATGTATTGGCAGATGCTGATGTTCAGGCTCGAGAACACGGGACATTCAATGAACCGCCGGGGGTTCTGCGCGGAATCTCAGTGGTGACAAATGATGGCAGGTTCGTTACGCTTTCGATCAAAAGATACCCAGAACTGTTTTCCGAGGACCTTGAGTGGGACGAGCAGTTTTTCGCTCGCTGCGAAATTGTGTCTGTCTCCATTCACGGACAGAAACGCTCACTTTTTGATCAATTGGGAATCGCCCGATAATTGACGCAGATGCGGGATAGCATGCGACAACGCAGTCGATAGTAACCGTCACACTGTTGACTCATGGATTGATTACATTTAGGAAACAATCGAAATTGCCACAGTATCTCGGTGACCAGCAATCGCGTGAATTTTAAACCTGAGGTGCAATGAACTTTAGGTAGAATAGGTGTCGTGGAAGTTTGATCTGATCCCAATCATGAGAAATCGAAATTCGGTGCACGACGAATCGAGAACACGGTTGGCGGGGCTAGATGAATCGTAGGTAGTGCCGCTACGTATCGAGAGCTCAGCCTGCTTTT
>CAZLYM010000285.1:0-4263 GCA_964563475.1 uncultured Pirellulaceae bacterium | reverse complement strand
TCCAATGTCCGGGGGACCAGCCAGCGAGGAAGCGGTAAAAGTCGGCCCAAGCGAAGGCATATAGCGATCGCCATTCGGTTTCCATGTCAGCAAAAGAAAAAGATGACCTGCTGATTGAGGAATCTGCGACCGCGTTTTTCAGATGAGCGAAGTAGCGATCAAGCAGTTCCCGTTCACGTTTTTCACACTCCCGATCACTGAAGCAACTGCTGACGAAGTAGGCGATGTCTTTCATGCCGCAACCGCCACCCACGTATTGAAAGTCGACCGCGGCGACTTGATCGTTGGCCGAAAAACAGAAGTTGGCCAGCTTCGCATCGCCATGAACGATCGTTTGAAAGCGAGCTTGGCTCAACCGACTATCAATCGCAGCGGCCGCCTGCTTGAGCGGACCAGCGGGCATCGCGTTCAATTCATCAGGCCGAGTCTCCAAGTGCCAATAGGTTCCCGTCTGCCAAAGACCCTCGCAGGCTGGCGTACTGTGAACCTTCGTGTCAACCAGAAACGTTGCGTGAAAGTTCGCCAGCCATTGCAAGCAGGCATCGAGTTGCGATTCGTTGACAGCGCTTCTGCGGATTGAAAATCCGCTCGCGTCCATGTCTTCCATGGCGATCCAAAGTGACAGCAGCTCATCTTTTGCGTTCTTATTTATCCAAGAAGCGATTGTCTCAGGCACTGGGCAGGAAGGACGGCAGCGAGCTGCGAACTTGGAATAGAACGTCCGCTCGATTTCGTAGGATTTGAGTTTCCGTTGATGCGAAAGGTCGTTCGCCCATCCGTACTTATGATCTGGGGCACTTGGTGGGCGAACGTGTTTGACAACGACAGTCTCACCGTCGCGGTGTTTGCCGCCGTGTAGACGGACTCTGGCGATTTCTCCGTAGCCACTCCAGAGCGTTTGGATCGATTCGAGGAATTCTACGGAATCGCAACCGATCGTTCGGGCGACTTGTTCGAGCGGAAAATTGTCTGACATGCAGCCATCTTACCAACCATCGTCGATAACTTCTGCTCCTGACGCGGTTCCCATTGCTCCCCAGACGCCGTACGGGCTGGAGAAACCTGCCTGAGACATTTGCTCGATGGTGGGTGTTGGGGCGTAGCTATTGCCGGCGTCGATATCTTTGTCGATAAATTGGATGTGGCCGTCAGCGAACGTCACATTGATTCCGCCATTGTGAAAACCGCCTGCTGAGTAAACACCATCGACCGCAATTTCTCCGCCGACTGCGAAGCTCGGGCTATTGGGAGGAAGAATGGTGTTGACCAAGCTCACACCGGCCGCGCCATCTGCCCAGCAACGGCCTCGTCCCAAGGGAGCCAGTTGGTCGGGATTGAGGTATTGGTTACGTTCTGACACGGGATGTGCTTTTGCCACTCGATCAGGTTGGTTCAGGAACGAGTCGGGTTGGTTGGCAACGTATCGGCCGTAAACATCGTTCGCCCGATTGCCTGTTCCCATCTCTGCGAAGGCGATCGTGTTGCTGGTCCCATCTGAGATGTCTAGGAGCGACCTAGTTGCCCCAGCCGAAAACGCGCCGCGGGTGGCTTCCGAGTCGTGGATGCCGCGAGCTTGGTCTCCGATCGAGAACGCATAGCTGGTCCAACCAAAGTCAGTATCACTCTGGCTGTTTGTGGTCGAGGGACAAGTGAGAGCCCACGTTTTAGTCGTCCAAGGAGGAAAACTGCTGTCCCATGGAGCGGCACCGAACGCTGCATATTCAACGCCGTTGTGTTCGGATGGTTGTGAGATGGAATCATACAACGCTTGTTGTTCCATAAATGGCAGTAAGTGAACGAGCCCACTCAGACGATTTGCGTCAGGGCCGGCAGTGCCTTCATACCAATCAGGCATTCCCATCGCTGGAGGTAGCGAGCCGTGCGTCGATTCGTAGTTCAATGTTGCCAGTGCCAACTGTCTGAGATTGTTCATGCACTGTGCTCGGCGTGCGGGTTCTCTAACTCTTCTCGTTGCGGGTAGTAGCATGCCAATCAAAATTCCAATCAACACGATGACAACCAGAAGTTCAAGGAGCGTGAATCCCATCCGACTTGATCGATTGGGTTCAACGGATTTTTGTGTCATGGGTTTCACCTTCGGTTGAGTGATGAAAAATGGAAAATAGGCAGCATCAAAACATTGTCTTGAATGTGATGTCGATAGCATTCGAAAAGCAACAGAGGCGCCAGCCAGCTGAGCCAAGCACTCAGTTGGTAGGTGAGATCCGATTCGATTCCCAGTACGTAGCACGTTCCGCTGGTCAGGCGAAGAATCAAGGGCGAGTTCAACAGTAAGAAACAACGGTTGGCCCACACACGATGCTGAGCGAAATTGCCTTGCCGGATTTCAAGCACCGATTGAATTGCCGACCAACCCACCAGTAGCGACAACGACGCAAATCCCCAGCCAGCGACTGGTCCGGTGTTAGCTTGCGTCGACATGACGATTCCCGTTGGAGCCAAAACCAAAACGATCAACGCCACCTGCAGTTTTCCCAGAGGTCGATGCAGGTTCAGGCGTCGCATCAGGCTGCCGCTGAACTGTAGTGCATAAGCGAAGACAAGCGTCAGCGGCCCAACGATCAGGTGCAAGTAAAAAGCTGTTCCGTAGATGCCGTAAAAATGATCTTGGCGACCGGCAAGAAATGCCGAATTGAAATCGGCGGGAAAGTAGTCCCGATAGGTCAGAAGAATCGACATTAAGACGCGAGCGACCAGCAGTAACGCGAAAAACGAAACGACCTGTCTCAATCGATCGAGTCTGAGATTCTCATGTTCAGCCATCGCGAACCTCGCTGGTGACTTTGCCCATTTCAGTCTACGGGTCTTTGCTTGTGAAAGCAAATTGCAACGCTTGGCTTAACCAATGCGAAACACCACTGAAGTTATTTGGCCAATCGTGAAGCACGTGAGGATCCTCAAAATTCCTAGTGGCCGGTTTTCTGCTCAAACCAAAGGTCGTATAACGAGCATTCAGAGTAAAACCGCAGCGTTGATTCCCATTTATTCCCATTTGCTGAACGAACGACCACCCTATGAGCAAAACAATTGGAATTCTTACCGCCGGAGGGGACAGTCCCGGGCTTAACGCGGCCATCCGAGGTGTCGGTAAATCTGCGATCGCAGGATTTGATGCCCACATGCTCGGGTTCCTTGATGGCTTCAAAGGCGTGGTCGAGAATCGTATGACTCGGCTGACCGGCGACGAGTTGTCGGGAATCTTGACGGTGGGTGGGACGATCTTGGGCACCAGCCGAGTCAAGCCGCATAAGATGTCGGTTGGGAACAAGGTCATGGACATGACTCAGGTGGTGGTTGAAAACTATGAGCGGCATCACCTTGATTGTCTGGTTTGTATCGGCGGTGGCGGGACTCAGAAAAACGCATTCCGCCTAGCCAACGCCGGTTTGAATGTCATCACGTTGCCGAAAACAATCGACAACGACGTTTGGGGAACCGATGTGACGTTCGGATTCGATACGGCGCTCGGAATTGCCACCGAAGCCATCGATCGTTTGCACAGTACTGCTCATAGTCACCACCGAATTATTGTGGTGGAAGTTATGGGCCATAACACTGGTTGGTTGGCATTAGGGGCCGGCGTCGCGGGGGGAGCGGACGTGATTTTGATCCCCGAGATTCCGTACGATGTGAATGTGGTTGCCGAATCGATCAGGCGTCGTAGTCAGCGTGGTAGCCGATTTAGTATTGTTGCCGTGTCCGAAGGCGCGATGTCGATCGATCAGGGAAAACGTTTTCGAAAGGCGAGCGATGCGTTGGCGGCGGCGAAGGCCAGTGAAGACAAGAACGCATCGTCGGCCAAGAAGTTGGCGAAAGCCGAATTGGAAAACGTTGAACAGAGTCGCGAAGGCAACACGCTTCGTTTGTCAGAAACGCTGGAACAGTTGACCGGGTTGGAGTCGCGAGTCACCATTCTTGGTCATGTGCAGCGAGGCGGAACGCCATCGGCCGCCGACCGAATTCTGACGACTCAGTTGGGCACCGCTTGCTCGGAGCTGATTCACCAAGAGCAGCATGGCGTGATGGTGGCAATTAAGGGAGATCGGGCCGTCCCCGTTTCGCTCGCCGATATCGTCGGCAAGCGAAGAACGGTTCCTGTCGATCACTCATGGATCAAAGCAGCACGCGACGTGGGCGTTTGTCTTGGTGACGAATGATCGCAACCGAGAACCTATCCCAAATTCTTGGCCCGCAACCCTAAGGCGACGCGCGAGGGAATTTGCGGGATCGTCCCTCGCTCAC
>CAZLYM010000284.1:0-4338 GCA_964563475.1 uncultured Pirellulaceae bacterium | reverse complement strand
GGTCTAGGCTCTTAGTCCGCGGACTGTAAACTGTACCCTGTAAACTTTCAGCTTTTCCACTGAGCCGCTTTTTGGGCCTTCAGCTCATTCAGATACGGCTCGATCTGCGGCGCTAGGTCGCCAGCGTGTTTGACCGCCAGTTCCTGAGTCGCAATCGCTTTGTCCAAGTCACCCGTGAGCTGGAACAGATGAGCGACGGTGTCCAGCACGCTGGGGTCGTTGGCGTCTGCTTCGAGCGCCGTTTGGGCTGCCTTCAAGGCCGCCGTGAGAAGACCGGGCTGAATCGTTTTGCCATTTTCCATTAATTCAACTGCTGCCCACGATATCTCGTTGAGGTCTTGGGGTGACTGTTTGAATGTTTCGACGCCCGCTTGGTAGGCGACCAGAGCTTCGGGTGCCTTCATGGTCAAGGCAAGTTGTGCACGCATCTTAGTTAGTTGCTCTCGCATCGGCTGGAACTTGTCATCGTCGATCACCTTGCCGAACAATGCTAGTGCGCCGGCTTCGTCATCCGCCGAAAGTTTTTGATCAACTTCTTGCATGGCTTTTGCTACTTCCCCGCGAATTGCTCGGATGGCAGCTTTGCGTTCGCGTTCTTTCTGCATTTCCAGTTTGAACGCGTCACGATCCCATGTGTCGGCGACAACCGCTTGCAACGCATCGTCCAGATTTACTGGATGGCCAGTCCATTCGATCAGGCCTGACTTACCAACAATAAAAGCCGTCGGGATGCCGGTCTGTCCAGCGGCTTCCATGTAGTCGCGATTGGTTGACCCATCAGGATCGGCGGTCAGGCAGTATGTGCTGGTCAGTTCGCTGTAAGTAAGGTCTTCTTTGCCTCGGACATTTCGTTCCAGAAAACCACCGACTGTGTCCATGTCCTCATCGGTGACACTGATGATCTGGACTCCCTTGTCGTAGTACTTGTTTTGAATTTCAGCTAAGTGTGGCATGCTGGCCACACAAGGTCCGCACCATGTCGCCCAGAACTCGACTACGTAAACCTTGCCTTCTGTAAAATCAGTCACTGGCTGGAAAGCGCCGTCGCGATTACTGATCCAAGTTTCGACATCCAAAACGGGAGCTTTGGATCCGATGTCGAGTGTGATTTGGCCGTCAGCCTGTTGGGCGAACAAATCCCCTGAACAAAACACGGCGACTGACAGAGCGGCAAAAAGGGCGGCACGGCGAATGGTAGACATGGGCTGAAACTTGGTTTGCACTGAATTTCTCGGCATAGTGTCGTAGTGGAAAATAAATGGGCGTTTCGAAAAAGTTCTCAAAACGAAACCCAACCGTATCTTATTCAGACGCGCTGTTATGCCACAACCTTTCTTCCGAGCCATCGTATTTCATGAATTGGAGGGCGTAAAACGCGTTATTTCCCGTAGTAAATGATGCCAGCACTTTAACATTCGGCTGTTCTGGATCGTCTTTTTGGGGGGCTGATTGGGAATTTGGTTTGGAGTGCCAGCGGACTTGGGACCAATCAAAAGTGACAGTATGGGACTTGAGGTTCGCCAATCCAGTCGGAGCTCGTTGTCGCAGAATTGCTCGCCGTTGCATCGCGTTCAAGTAAGTTTGATCGATTGGCCGAGTGTTGGATCTTGGAATCGGGGGCTTTGCGGGATGTTCAGCGTGTTGTTGGAGCCTTGCCATTGGTCACGCATCCTTGACCAATAGTCGCTTGTCGTCATACTGAATTGTCCGCAGGGGTGCCCGATTTGGGCTGAGAATTTTGGCTTCGTTTCCAAAATAACCCTTCGAACCTGATACGGATCATACCGACGAAGGGAGCGAGAAGGCTGCGTTCTATTTAGCGATAGCCATTCTCTCTTGCTGAGTTAGTTTTTCCGGGCCTCTGGGCTTTTAACTCAAAGGGAAAATGATGAACGCACCCAAACAACCAGCACCGGAACTAAAAGAACCTGTCTCGGGAAAACAGCGAGGCGACTACACCGGGCAGTTCACCGAGGAGATCGACAACTCGGAAGAAATCCGAGCGATCGAAAACGATCCGACTCAGTTTCCCAATTCGACTCGCATCTACATCAAGGGCAAGATCCATCCGGATCTGAAAGTTCCACTGCGAGAGATTCGACTCTCCGACACTGAGCACTCCGACGGCACGATCGAGAAGAACGATCCTATTCGCGTTTACGATTGCTCGGGACCATGGGGCGACCCGGAATTTGAAGGCGACGTGACTCAAGGGCTACCGGCCTTGCGTCGTCAGTGGATTCTGGATCGCGGCGATGTCGAAGAGTACCCGGGCCGCGACGTGAAGCCAGAAGACAACGGCTACCTCTCGGAGGCGCACGCCGACAAATACAACTCGCTCAAAAACCCCAAGAACAAACTGAAGGAATATCCGGGGCTGAAGCGAAAGCCATTGCGAGCCAAAGGGAGTCAGGCGAAAGGTGCTGATTGGCATCCGGTCACGCAAAAGTGGTACGCCGATCAGGGTATCATCACTCCTGAAATGGAATACATCGCGATTCGAGAAAACCTTGGGCGCGAAGAAGAATTCAAAACGATCGCCGACAAGTACCCCAACCTTAAGGACTTGCCGCCCGAAGCTTCGGATCGTATCCGCCAGCTGTGCACCACGCCCGATGGCTACGAAATGCCTCGCCCGTCCGAGATCGATCCCGCCAAGCAAGTGCCGCGGAATCGCATGGAGCACCAGCATCCCGGTCAGACTTGGGGAGCGATGACGCCGGCGTTCATCACGGCCGAGTTCGTGCGGTCCGAAGTGGCTCGTGGGCGTGCGATCATTCCGGTCAACATCAACCACCCGGAATGTGAACCGATGATTATCGGGCGAAACTTCCTAGTGAAGATTAACGCCAACATTGGTAACTCGGCGGTCACTTCCACCATCGATGAAGAAGTTGAAAAAATGCGTTGGTCCACCAAGTGGGGTGCCGACACGGTGATGGATCTTTCCACCGGCAAGAACATCCACGCGACCCGCGAGTGGATCGTTCGCAACAGCCCGGTTCCAATCGGAACGGTGCCGATCTATCAAGCGCTTGAAAAAACCGGTGGAAGTATCGAAGCACTCACGTGGGAGCTATTCCGCGATACGTTGATCGAACAGGCCGAACAGGGAGTCGATTACTTTACGATTCACGCTGGCGTGCTGAGAGCTTTTGTTCCTCACACTGCTAAACGAATGACGGGTATCGTCTCGCGAGGCGGTTCGATTTTGGCCAAGTGGTGCATCCACCACGAAAAAGAGAACTTCCTGTACGAGCATTGGGACGAGATTTGCGATATCTGTGCCGCGTATGATGTAAGCTTTTCAATCGGCGACGGCTTGCGTCCGGGTTCGATTGCCGACGCGAACGACTACGCTCAATTGGCCGAACTGGAAGTCCAAGGCGAGCTGACCAAACGGGCGTGGGCCAAAGGCTGCCAGGTCATGAACGAGGGCCCCGGTCACGTGCCGATGCACTTGATCCAAGAGAACATGCAAAAGCAAATCGAATGGTGTCACGAAGCGCCTTTCTACACGCTTGGCCCGCTGACGACCGACATCGCGCCGGGCTACGATCACTTCACGTCCGGGATCGGTGCCGCTCAAATTGGTTGGTACGGCTGTGCGATGCTTTGCTACGTGACTCCCAAGGAGCACTTGGGGCTTCCCGACCGCGACGATGTGCGCGAAGGCGTCATCACCTACAAGATTGCTGCTCATGCGGCCGATCTTGCCAAGGGACATCCGGCTGCTCAAATTCGCGACAACGCTCTTTCCAAGGCGCGGTTTGAGTTTCGTTGGCGTGACCAATTCGCGTTGGGGCTCGATCCGGCTCGGGCGATCGAGTACCACGACGAAACGCTGCCAGCTGAGGGTGCCAAGACCGCTCACTTTTGTTCCATGTGCGGTCCGACGTTTTGCAGCATGAAGATCTCGGAGGACGTTCGTAAAATGGCGGCCAACGAGGACGGTTTGGTGTCTCTAAAAGCGCCAAAATCGAAATAGGATCTCGCTGATGGCTAATCTGATTTACAAAGTGCTCTCACGTGACCTCTGGTCGGCTGCCGAATCAGCCGGTCAGTTCGAAGGCGCGGGGATCGACCTCGTGGACGGCTACATTCACTTTTCGACCGGCGGGCAACTGGTCGAAACGGTGGAGAAACACTTTGCCGGTCAGACGGACTTAGTGTTGGTGACTGTCAACGCTGACGCTTTGAACAGTGAGTCGCTCAAATGGGAACCCTCACGCGGCGGAGCCTTGTTTCCTCATCTGTACGAGCCGTTGCCTGTATCGGCGGTGGAGTCCGTTCACGACCTGCCGCTGGGAGCGGACGGAAAACATCAGTTTCCAGATG
>CAZLYM010000283.1:2201-4356 GCA_964563475.1 uncultured Pirellulaceae bacterium | reverse complement strand
GTCCCTCTCAGCCTAACCGCCCAAATCGATGATATGGCGTCGGTCGAAGCAGTAGCAGCGCAATTTGGTGCCGATGCTCAGCCTGTCGAAATCGTCGTGTCAACGAATGCTTTTGCGAAATGCTCGGTCAAAGTCACAGACCCCGATGGGCAACCGATCGAGAACGCAGAGGTCCAAATGTTTGCCAAAACCAATTCTCAGATTCAAGCTTTGCATGGCAGTCAGCAGGGTCGCGTGCTTCCGCAACAGAAATGCTTCACCAACGCTGATGGCGTTTTCGAGTATCCAGAAAAGCTTCTGCGCAGCAATGAATATTCGATTAAGGTCTCGGCGGATGGGTTTGTTAACTACGAACGACCCGGGATCAAAATGCCGGCAGAAGGTGATCTTGTCATTGACGATATTGCGCTGATATCCACTCGAGCCTTGACAGGATTCGTGTTCGATTCGTCAGGTAAACCAGTCGACGGGGCATTGGTTTGGTCTCACGGCATCGAGAACAACGAATACGGCAATCCGGCAAAGCAGCGGCCTGAGGGTAGTTTTGTGACAACGGATGAAACCGGAGGTTTTACTTTGCCACAGATTCATCCCGAGGCAATTTTTGTTTTTGTGTCGAAACCAGGCTCGATCAGCTCCGGTGCGGAGATCATCGACGATCAGCCGAACAAGCTGACTCTGCGTTCAACATCGGAATCGCTCAGCGACCCCGTAGCGATCAAATGGAAGCTATCGCCCGATTCACTTGAAGCGTTAGAGGATCATCTTGATTTCGTGCTGGAAGTCGTAAGCTCAAAAGACGCAGAAAACCAGATCATGGACGCATTGGTGCGAGTCAACGGCAAGCAACTTGATGACTTCATCGAATTTTTTCCTAACCGTACAGCCAAAGCGAAAGCACTAGTAGCTCGTGGGCGTTTCGAGGACGTGATGACGGTTTGCAAACTTCAGCCAACCGCTTGGTCGAGGGCGAGGGCATTTGCGGCTTGCGCAAAAGCATGTGAGGTGAAATCGCAGAAGATTGCGTTGCTTGAGAAAGCAGCGTTTGAAATCAAGAATAGTCCAAAAATCCCTTTGCGCGTTGAGGGTTCTTCGGAAATTATCGAAGAACTGTTAGACCTCGGTGAAACAGAAACAGCTAAGGATTTAGTGGATTCAATCATGCCTGACGCTCTCGAAATGAACAACGAGGGAAGAGACGAGTTTTCAAAGGGCTGGTTTGCAAAAGCTGCCGTCCGAGTCGATTACGAAAATTCATGGAACTTGATCAAGGACTCCAAGACGTCGAACAACCAGACCTCCAGTGGATTCAGTAGGCACTGCGGGAACATGGCTCATGAGCTGGCTGCTTCGGATCCGGAAAGAGCCGAAAAGTTGTTGCTTGAAATGGATCCTGCGAATCAGATTCGCTATGTGCCAAGAGTGGTTTGTCGGATGTTCCCCAAGCATCCCAAGAAAGCACTCGATCTTCTTGACCGACTGTTGCCCGATCCGGCCTCTGTTCAGTCAGCGTGGGAGAAGGGTCAGTTGGCATCGAGTCATGCTGTTATTGCGACCGTCATTGCGAAGACAAATCCAGAGAAAGCTAAAGAGTTGATTGGGCGTGCGACGGCGGCATTGTTACCCGATGATCAAAATCAATATGGTTTGGGGGCGGGCCTGAGTGTTTTGCTTGCTTCAATTGAAGTTGATTCGATAAAAGCTGAGGAGGTTTTCTGGAAACTGATCGATATGTCGGCGAATCCAAATGCTGTTGCTTACAGCTTGGAAGACACTCAGAGATTGAGACTGGGAAAAGCATCGGAGCTTGGGGTGTTTCTGGGATTGACTGGCCGATTTCCAAAAGTTCAGGCATCGACCGTCGATAGGATTTACTCAGCATTCACGGGGGAAGAGGAGTTAACCCCTAGTCAGGCAGGGCTGATGCAGAGCACCATGGTCGGTTTTGCAGCGATCACAATGCATGATCCGAAGCGTGCGGTGACATGGCACAAATCGTTTTACGAGCGGATTCCGGAAAACTACCGACGTAGTTACTATAGTCCATGGTCTGTCATTACCAACACGCTTTCTCGGGATGGCCGCAATTTGCAAAAGCACATCGTGGGAGAAATGATGCATCAATGGGTGATTGGCAAAGAGGATTGAGTGCCCG
>CAZLYM010000283.1:0-2101 GCA_964563475.1 uncultured Pirellulaceae bacterium | reverse complement strand
TCTCAAATCTCAAAATTGAAACCTGACGCCTGACCTCTGAAACCTGAGCCCTGCCTACCCGACCACTTCGGCGACCTTGTCCTTAAGCGAATCTTGCAAACGTGGCCCGATGTTGCTGACGACTTTGCTGGCGAAGTAGTTGCCCCAGCGAGCGGCCTGCAGCGGAGACAGGTCGTGCGTCAGGCCGTAGAGTGCTCCACCTGCGAATGCGTCACCGGCTCCATTGGTGTCGACCGCTTTCACGTCAAAGCCCTCGACCAAAGTCGCGTTACCGTTTTCAACCACGTGGCACCCTGCCCCGCCGTCGGTGATAAACGCTAACTCACAGCAATCGCCCATCTGTTTGACGCACTGCTCCAGATCGTCGCTGCCGAAAAACTGACGGGCTTCGTCAGCGTTACAGAAAACAATGTCGCAGTACTCGGAGACAATCTTTTTGAACTCGTCCCCGTAGCGGCCCAGCAGAAACGCATCCGAGAACGTGAACGAAGTTCGTACGCCCAGCTTTTTGGATTGCTCGAAGGCTTCGATGCAGGCGGCACGAGGATCTTCCGCGTCCCACAGGTAGCCCTCGATGTAGCTGATTTTTGATGCGGCCAGCAAATCGGTATCGATCTCTGATTTGTTCAACGTCGTGGAAACACCAAGGCACGTGCACATTGTCCGCTCGGTGTCGGGAGTCGTCAGCACGACACAGGTGCCCGTTGGCAGGCTGGCTTCAGGAGCTGCCGGGACGTGGAACCCGATCCCCGCCTCTTCCATGTCTCGCTTGTAAAAATGACCGTTGGTGTCGGCGGTGACTTTTCCGCTGTACACGCCCGAGCCACCACTCTGAGCCACCGCGACCATGGTGTTGGCCGCCGATCCTCCGGACGCAAGGCGAAGCGGCATACCTTCCAACTTTTCCAGCACGGCAGCTTGAGCGTCCGAATCCATTAGCGACATCCCACCCTTGCCAAGGTTTAGGTCGTTGATGAACGAGTCATCAACCTGAGCCAATGTGTCAACGATGGCGTTACCGACGCCAAACACGTCAAATTTTTTGTCTGCGGCCACAAGGATATCCTGATTGAAAGGTCATTATTTGATGAAGATTGGACCGGGAATTGTATCGCCCGCTTGCCGGATCTTCGAGGGGCAGTATCGTACGTGGGCTCGTCCAGCAATAAACGAAACGGCTGGAGTCAGTTTTACACCGCTTGGCTGAAATCGGCAGCAAATCATTTCGATTCAGCCCCTTCCTAGTCTACAAATCCTCGGCATGGCAAACATTCGAACATTTATTGGCGTGCAGGTTCCTGCGCGGATGAACAACAACGTATCGCGTGTCGTCGGGAAACTGGACGCCACGGGAGCCAAGTACAACTGGGTTGTGCCAGAGAATCTGCACGTCACGCTGAATTTCGCGGGCGACGTGCTCGACCGTGAGGTTCACGAGTTGTGCCAGAAACTGAAGCGGACGATCGAAGTGCACGAACCGTTCGAACTTTCGCTGCACGGAGTCGGCGGCTTTCCGAGTGTGGAGATGCCTCGCGTGTTGTGGATCGGTGTGGACGAAGGAACCGATTCGCTCATAAGTTTGAATCGAGCCATCGAGGGTACGCTTTCGGACTGGGGCGTCAACAAGGATCGCAATGAGTACAAGCCTCACATGACGCTGGGGCGTTTGAAGAAAGCCGGTCGCTGGAACGAGAAAATGTTGGACCTCGTTCATCGGCATCGCAACCATGATGGCGGCGCCTGCACGATCGACACTGTCACGGTGTTTTCCAGTTACCTTGACCCCGGCGGACCGACCTACACGCCCATGTCTCGGATCAAATTACTGGGCGACGCATCTGATTAATCGCGAAGTGTGAAGCAGTCGTGAAGTGCAGAGAAGTCGTGAAGTGTGGAACAGTTGTCCCCAACTGTTTGGCAGCGGGACTGGCTTTGCCAGTCAAACAATCGGGACGATTGTTCTGCATTGCGTTTAACGCCGGTTCCCACCATCCAAGTTATTCACTTCGGCATTCGAAACTTGAAGGTGTCTGGTTAAACTGAGAGCATGCAACCAAGATTCCAAACAACACGATGGACCCTTGTCGTTCGTGCTTCTAGT